>CAIRCM010000208.1 GCA_903877125.1 uncultured Acetobacteraceae bacterium
ACAAACTATAGCGTGATCGCCGGAGGTGGAATCACACGGCGGCGTGAATCACGCGATCAAACAACGACTTATAGAGCACGATTGGGTCAACTTGACCCGATCGTGCTCTAACGCGCCGCGCCTCAGTCCCTTGGCCGCCTGTCCACCAATCGCCGCGCTTTTCCCACCGACCGTTCCACCGCGCCCGGCGCTTCGATCACCACCCGGGTCGTCAGCCCGATCGTGTCCTTGATCCTGGACATGACCACCGCCGCCTCCATATCCATCCCGCCAGGGGCGTAGAATTCCGGCCGAGCCTCGACATGCACCGCGACCTCGTCCATCCGTCCCTCGCGGGTCAGAACAATGTGGTAATGCCCGGTCAGCGCCTCGCTCTTCAGCAACTGTTCCTCGATCTGCGAGGGGAACATGTTCACCCCGCGCACGATCACCATATCGTCGCTGCGCCCAGTGACCTTCTCCATCCGCCGCATCGTCCGCGCCGTGCCCGGCAGCAGCCGTGTCAGATCACGGGTCCGGTAGCGGATGACCGGCATCCCCTCTTTGGTCAAAGAGGTGAAGACCAACTCCCCTTTCGACCCATCGGGCAGCACCGCGCCGGTCTCGGGGTCGATGATTTCGGGGTAGAAGTGGTCCTCCCAGATATGCAGCCCGTCCTTGGTCTCGATGCACTCGTTGGCCACGCCCGGTCCGATGACCTCCGACAGCCCGTAGATATCGACAGCATCCATCGCGAACCCGTACTCGATCTCGGTCCGCATCGCGTTGGTCCAGGGTTCGGCGCCGAAGATGCCGATCTTCAGCGACGATGCCCTTGGATCCAGCCCCTGCCGCTGAAACTCATCCATGATCGCCAGCATGTAGCTTGGCGTGACCATGATGATATCCGGCTTGAAATCCGTGATCAGCTGCACTTGCCGTTCGGTCATCCCGCCGGACACCGGCACGACCGTGCAGCCCAGCCGTTCCGCCCCGTAATGCGCGCCCAGGCCGCCGGTGAACAGCCCGTAGCCGTAGGCCACATGCACCATCATCCCCGGTCGCCCGCCGGCGGCGTAGATCGATCGCGCCGCGACATGCGCCCAAGTCTCGATATCTTTCGCCGTGTAGCCCACCACCGTCGGCTTGCCCGTGGTGCCCGACGACGCATGCACCCGCACAATCTGCTCCCGAGGCACCGCGAACATCCCGAATGGATAGTTCGCGCGCAGATCGTGCTTGGTCGTGAACGGGAGTTTGGCCAAATCTTCCAGACATTTGAAATCGTCCGGATGTACCCCCGCGGCGTCGAACGCGGCTTTGTAATGCGCCACGTTCGCATAGGCGTAGCGCAGCGTGGCGCTCAGACGAGTCAATTGCAGCGCGGCGATCTCATCCCGAGAAGCCGTTTCGATGGCGTCGAAACCCCGCATGTCCGTTCCTCCCATTATGCGTGCGGAAAAAACCGTTCCCCGGTCAGCCGCGTATGACCGCGCATTTCCGCCACCACCGTACCATCCGCGCCGCTGACCCGCACGTCGTACATCCCCGACCGTCCGGATCGAACCCGTTCCTCGGCCGTCGCGACCAGCCGCTCGCCCAGGCGACCGGGCCGCACATACGTGATCGAGATGTGCTGGGCCACCGCCTTCGCGCCATGCGCATTGCTGGCAAACGCCATCGCGGAGTCCGCCAGTGTCAGGATGAACCCGCCATGGCAGACGCCCAGCCCGTTCACCATCGCCTGGGTCACGGTCATCGAAAGCACCGATGTCCCCGGTCCGACCGCATCCAGCGTCATGCCCAACCCCTGGCTGGCATGATCGTCCGCCCACATCGTCGCCGCGCAGGCCTTCGCCAGTTCGTCCGGCGTCATCGGGGGAACGCCGGTGGCCGCTTTTCCAGGAATGCACGCACACCCTCGGCGAATTCCGCCCCGTGCCCGGCTTCGCCCTGCAGCGTGGCTTCAAGCGCCAACTGGGTGTGTAGATCGTTGAATGGCGCGACATCGAAAATCCGCTTCATCGCCCCCAGCGCCTTGGTCGGCCCCTTGGCCAGCGCGGCGGTCATTGCCTCGGCTTCGGTCATCAGCGCGTCCGGCTCCACCGCTTTCCAGATCATCCCCCAGGCCGCCGCCGTCTCCGCGTCGATCGCATCGCCCAGCATCGACATCGCCCTCGCTCGGGCCGCGCCGACGGACTGGGTCAACAAGGTGCTGGTGCCCGAATCCGGCACCAGACCGATCTTGACGAAGGCCTGCACGAACCGGGCGGTCTTCGCCGCCAGCACGATGTCGCAAGCCAGCGCGAACCCAACGCCGGCCCCGGCCGCGACCCCATTGACGGCGCACACCACCGGCAGCCGCGACGCCCGAATTCGCCGCACAACATCGTGGTGGTAGCGGCCGGCCAAAGCCGCCAGGTCCGGCGCGCCTTGCGGACCGGGCGTCACGTCCGGTCCAAGCTCCTGACCCGCGCAGAACCCGCGCCCCACGCCGGTCAGCAGGATCGCCCGGCAGGATTCATCGGCCTCCGCCGCCGTCAGGGCCGCCACGAGACGTTCGAGCATCGGGGCGTTGACAGCGTTGAGGCGGGCAGGGGCGTTGAGCAGAATTTTCCGCCAGCCGTCATGCGATTCGACGCTTATGTCTTCGGTCATGGATTCCCCCCGTCTTGTCCCGGCCAATCTACACCGCGAACGTCGATCACGCGCTAGCATCTCGCCACACGGCGGTGCACCAACAAGGCTCGGCCTTGCTGCGTCAGGCGTGCGAGACCAGCCGGTGCGACCGATCATGCCCCGGGCCATCTCAGTCACTTCATCGGTTGCGAGACCAACACTTGCCGCGTGCCCGGACCTGGCATCCCGTGCAGCAGGATGCTGCTGAATGTCGGCGGTTCGATCATGATATCGGTGTCCCCCGCCGGTAATCGCAGACCCAGCCGCGGCTCGTCGGGGGGGCTGTCGAGCACCTCGATGCCCGGAGGCAGATGAAGCCTCTGGACACCGGTGGCCAGGATTGGCAGCCGGGCCATGGTCGCGGCCGTACAACTGATCCGGTAGGTCCGGTTGATTCGCCCGCTTTGCGGCGCGAGCGCCGTGCGGCAGGGACCGGCATCGTCGCGGCGCCATCGCACCAGCAGCGGCAGTGTCTGCCTCGCATCGAGACCCGGCAGGCGCGGCAGGTATTCCAAGTAAAGCACCACATCGGCCGGCGGCCGCCCATCGATTTCGGCCCGAGACATCAACGCCACGTCCCCGTTCCGGAATATGCCGGATGTTGCCGCGGTTCCGCCCGCCATCGCCAGGACGATCAGCAGCGACGCCACCGGAGCGACACGCGCCAGACTGCCGGCAAGCCCGAGCGCGATGCCGATCAGCGCTGGCGAGATCAGCGAAAGCAACCGCCAGGGGAACTGCAAATACGCGAAGCCTGGTATCGCGTCGTAAAGCCACATCAATGGCCGAAGTTGCAAAAGCATCCCGGCGAGAATGAAAAGCCCCACCAGGCTGAGCCCTTTCCCCGCGGCCGGCGTCCGCCGCGACAGGGCCAAACCCGTCGCCGACGCCACCAGCCCCGCGAGCACGAAGCTGTCCAACTGGACGCTGTAGGGCACACCGGGAGCGCCCCACCGGTACCCGCTGTCCCAGAAATACCGCCACAGGTCCTTCGAAGAGGCCAACGGGCGCATTTCGGTGATCAGAAACTGCACATCCACCGTCGCGCCGGCCTGAAACGACACATACCCCTGCGGCAGTACGAATATCGCGAAAATCGCCGTCGCGATGGCCAGCGGACCCGCGTTGCGGATTGTCAGCATCCGATGAATGCGCGGTAACAGAAACAATCCGGCGCAGACGGTCATGATCGCGACAGCGGCATAAGCGAGCGCGCTATGGGCAAAATAGAGGCCCGTCAGCACCGGGCCGATCCACCAACGTATACGTCCATCCTCTGCGAGGCGGGCAAACCAGAGCAGTACCCAGGGAATCAAAAATAATGCGGAACACTCGGCATAAGCGCCACGCACCAGCCAGTCGGTCACGGTCCAGTTGGCGAATATCAGCAGAACCGGCGCAGCCAGCCGGCCCGCGCGGCTGGCGCCGAGCGCGTCGGCCAAGGCGGCGATCCCAATGCCACCGATGAATGAAAACAGCACTTGCCCAATGAGGATACCGTCTTTACAGTCGTCGGCCAGCGCAACGAAACCCGCGGCGGGCCAGAAAAACAGCCGATGGTAGATCGCGGGGAACGGCGAACCGAAGCCCGCGTTGTCTATGGGCGACCAGACCGGCAACCAGTCCCCGTCCCGGAACAGGTCGGCCATCATCGTGGTGCGCCAAAATACGTTGACGCCCTCATGTTCTGCTGGGAATCCGGGCGCCAGAGCGACCGGCAGAATCGAAGCCAAGCTGGCCGCCAGCGCAACAAGGCCGACGGTCCCCCATGCGACGAATTCAGCGCGGCGACCTGTCATGATGCGTGGATGTCCCGCCGGTCATCGGCTGCGAATCCCGGTCCCGCTTGGGACACGGCGACTGTCTGCCAACAACCCAATGATTAGCCCCTTATGCCGCAGTCATGGATCCAGCCCCCATCGCGGCCCGACCTGGCGACCGTTTACGCTGCCCGATACGCGAAATTCGCCACAGAGTTTACAAAGGTCTGCCCGTCGCCGGCATAGCGGAACGCCCGTCCGGGCGGCAATGGTCCGCATCGACCGCCGTGAATCACATCGGCCAGCCCACGGATATCCCCGCGGGCTGGCCGAGCGCTTAGTGTTTCCTCCCCAAACTTTGCCCTGATTGACGCCCGGGCACGGGGCTACCGCTTAGTAGCCAATCGATCCCGGGGAGTCACGCGATTTCGGTCGCAATTTCGCCCTATTTGATGGATTTCTTACAAAAAACTGTTGTGCGGCGCACAAATCTTCCGGTTCGGCTCAGCCTCTGGCGGCTCGCGGCAAGCAGGGCTAGGGTCTCGCCGATCAGGCAACAGGACACCGGCCGACCATGTATTTGTCTCGCGCATTCATCCCCACGATCAAGGAAATCCCGTCGGAGGCCCAGATCGCCTCGCACCGTCTGATGCTGCGCGCCGGCCTGGTGCGCCAGACCTCGGCGGGGATCTACGCGTGGCTGCCGTTGGGCTTGCGGGTGCTGCGTAATATCGAACGCATCGTGCGGGAGGAGCAGAACGCCGCAGGGGCGCAGGAAGTGCTGATGCCCACCATTCAGCCGGCCGAACTGTGGAAGGAAAGCGGCCGCTACGACGATTACGGCAAGGAGATGCTGCGCATCGTCGACCGGCATGAGCGGGAGATGCTCTACGGCCCGACGAACGAGGAAATGATCACCGACCTGTTCCGCCAATCGGTGAAGTCGTACCGCGAACTGCCGATCAATCTTTACCATATTCAGTGGAAATTCCGCGACGAGGTGCGGCCCCGGTTCGGCGTGATGCGCGGGCGGGAGTTCCTGATGAAGGACGCCTATTCGTTCGATGCGGACCATGCCGGCGCGGTGCGCAGCTACCGCGCGATGATGTTGGCCTATATGCGCACCTTCCAGCGCCTGGGCCTGAAGGCGATTCCCATGGTCGCCGATACCGGCCCGATCGGCGGCGATCTGTCGCACGAATTCATTGTCCTCGCGCCCACCGGCGAAAGCCAGGTTTATTACGATGCGTCGTTCGAGGGCGTAGATTACCTGGCGGGCGGCAACAACCCCGATCTGGACAAGTTCTTCGCCGATATCACCTCGCGCTATGCCGCGACCGATGAAAAGCACGACACGGCGAAATGGGCCGAGGTGCCGGAGGCAAACCGTCGCGAGGGCCGCGGGATCGAGGTCGGCCACATCTTCTATTTCGGCACAAAATACACCAAGGCGATGAACGTCTCGGTGGCCGGGCCTGACGGCAAGATGTTCCATCCGGAAATGGGCAGCTACGGCATCGGCGTGTCCCGCCTCGTCGGCGCGGCGATCGAGGCGAGCCACGACGACGCCGGCATCATCTGGCCGGACGCGATCGCCCCGTTCAAGGCCGCGATCCTAAATTTGAAGAATGGCGACGCGGCGTGCGACGGATTGTGCGAACGCCTCTATGCCGCGATGGACGGGGACGCCCTGTACGACGACCGGTCAGACCGGGCCGGCGTAAAGTTCAACGACGCCGATCTGATGGGTCATCCCTGGCAGATCATCGTCGGGCCACGCGGCGCGGCGGCAGGCAAGGTCGAACTGAAGCGCCGCGCGACGGGGGAACGGGCGGAGCTTTCGCCAGAGGACGCGTTGGCGAAGGTGTTGGGGTGAGATAGCGCGCTATGTTCGGCCCCTTCGAACGTCTCGTCGCCGGTCGCTACCTCCGCGCCCGCAAAGGCGAACGATTCGTCTCGATCATCGCCATTTTCTCCCTTGTCGGCATCGCCCTGGGCGTGGCCACGCTGATCGTGGTGACCTCGGTCATGAGCGGGTTTCAAACCGAGCTCGTTAGCCGCGTCCTCGGTGCCAGCGGCCATGTGACGATCGAGGCACACGCCGGGCAAAAGATCGATGGCTACCAGGATCTGGTCGGCCGGATCGCAAAACTCCCCGGCGTGGCCTCCGCGACGGCGGTGTTGGACGGTCAGGTTCTGCTGACAACCAACCAGGGCGGTTCGCGCGGCGGTCTGGTGCGCGGGATCGCACAGGCCGATCTACGGGCATTGCACGCGGTCGCCGACAATATCCTGGGCGGCAGTCTGAACGATTTCACCGGCGATGACGCGATTGCCGTGGGCGTGGGGGTAGCGAGGTTTTACGGGCTGCGAATCGGCGATCCGCTGACGGTCATCTCCCCGCAGGGTGCGGCCACTGCTTTCGGCACAATCCCCCGCGTGCGCGCCTACAAGGTCGTTGCGGTGTTCGATGCCGGCCTGAGCCAGTATAATGACTCCGTCGTCTTCCTGCCGATGCCGGCGGCGCAGGCGTTCTTCCAGAAGCCCGATGCGGTGACGGGGATCGAGATACGGATGAACGATCCCAGCAAGGTCGATACGATCGCCCCGGCCCTCGTCGGAATGATCCAGGGCAAGCCTGTCGATGCTCGGGATTGGCGACACTCCAACGATGGCATCATCGGCGTGCTGCAGGTGCAGAAGGACACGATGTTCATCGTCCTTGGCATGATCATCCTGGTGGCGGCGTTCAATGTGATCTCCTCGCTGATCATGCTGGTCAAGGACAAACGTGCCGATATCGCCGTGCTGCGCACCATTGGCGCGAGCAGCGGTGCGATCCTGCGCATCTTCCTGATGTGCGGCGCCTTTGTCGGTGTGTCTGGGACCTTGATTGGAACGATGATCGGCGTGGTGTTCTGCTGGAATATCCACGCCATTCAGCATGCGATTGAACAGATGACCGGCGGCCGCGTGTTCGATGACCGCGTCTTCATGCTAAGCGCGCTGCCGAACACCATCGACTGGGGCGACGTGATCAGGGTGGTGGTGCTGGGCCTGGTCCTGTCGCTGCTGGCCACCGTGTATCCCAGTTGGCGCGCGGCTCGGACAGACCCGGTAGAGGCATTGCGGCACGAGTAACCGTGCCGCCGCGCGGCACGGAGATCGCGGACGCTTTCAAGCGGTTCCGCCTGAACAGTCGGTGCCCTCTGCTGGGTGCTTTTACCCGCTCGTGCCACAGACACCTGCCGGCGAGCATACGCGCATCGCAAGGGCTTGCCCCGGGCGCATCGAACATCCATCTACTGCCGTCATGCAGAACATATCATCCACACAAGCCGACCCGATCGGCTGGCACGGCACCACCATCCTGTGCGTCCGCAGGGACGGCAAGGTGGCAATGGCCGGCGATGGTCAGGTCAGCCTCGGTCAGACCATCATCAAGGGGAACGCGCGCAAGGTCCGCCGGATTGGTGCGGGTGGCACGGTCCTGGCCGGCTTCGCCGGCGCTACGGCCGATGCGTTCACCTTGCTCGAACGGCTGGAAAGCAAGCTCGAGCGCTTTCCCAACCAACTCGAACGCGCCTGCGTCGAACTGGCAAAGGATTGGCGCACCGACCGCTATCTGCGCCGGCTGGAAGCCATGATGGCCGTCGCGGACAAATCCCACAGCTACACGCTCACCGGTAACGGCGATGTGCTGGAACCGGAAGACGGCCTCATCGCCATCGGCTCCGGCGGCAATTTCGCCCTCTCCGCCGCGCGCGCACTCATCGACATCCCCGAACTCAGCGCCGAGGATATCGCCCGCAAGGCAATGCGGATCGCGGCGCAAATCTGCGTCTACACCAATGGCAATGTGATTGTTGAGACTATCTGATGGACGTTCCCACCTATTCCCCCCGCGAGATCGTGTCTGAATTGGACCGTTTCATCGTAGGACAGAATGACGCCAAGCGCGCCGTGGCCATCGCCATGCGCAACCGCTGGCGCCGCCAGCAACTGCCCGAGGCGATGCGCGAGGAGGTCGTGCCCAAGAACATCCTCATGATCGGCCCCACCGGCTGCGGCAAGACCGAAATCGCCCGGCGGCTGGCCAAGCTGGCCCAGGCGCCGTTCCTGAAGGTCGAGGCGACGAAATTCACCGAGGTCGGCTATGTCGGCCGCGACGTCGAAAGCATCGTGCGCGATCTGGTGGATGCCAGCCTGAATATGCTGCGCGAGGCCTCGCGCAAGGAAGTAAGGGCACAGGCTGAACACAATGCCGAGGAACGGTTGATCACCGCGCTCGTAGGGGAGGATGCGGCGGCCGACACGCGCTCCAAATTCCGCCGCATGCTGCGGGCCGGCGAATTTGAGCAGAAGGAAATCGAGATCGCGGTGCAGGAGACGTCCGCCAACCCGATCGGACAGATCGATCTGCCGGGCATGCCGCCGGGGCAGGTGATCAATCTGTCGGAGATGATGAAGGGCATGATGGGCGGCAGCCGCCAGCGCGAAAAGCGCCGCATGACCGTCGAGGCCGCGCGCCGCCTGCTGGAACAGGAGGAAGCCGAGGAACTGCTGGACAACGACCGTCTCGCCAAGGACGCGGTCGAGCATGCCGAGAACAACGGCATCGTGTTCATCGATGAAATCGACAAGATCTGCCGGTCCAGCGAAAGCGGCATGCGTGGCGGCGATGTGTCCCGCGAAGGCGTGCAGCGCGATCTGCTGCCGCTGATCGAGGGCACGACTGTGAACACCAAATACGGGCTGGTGAAGACCGACCATGTGTTGTTCATCGCCTCCGGTGCGTTTCACCTTTCGAAGCCGGCCGATCTGCTGCCGGAATTGCAGGGACGGCTGCCCATCCGGGTCGAGCTGTCGCCGCTGTCGCGCGAGGATCTGCGGCGGATATTGACGGAGCCGGAGCACTCGCTGCTGAAGCAGTATGTCGCGCTGATGGGGACGGAATCGGTGGTGTTGTCATTCAGCGACGGCGCCGTGGACGCGCTGGCCGACCTCGCCGCCGACATCAACGACCGCGTGGAAAACATCGGCGCTCGGCGGTTGCACACGGTGTTGGAACGATTGCTGGAGGAGATCAGCTTCACCGCGACCGATCGCGGCGGGGAGACGATCGAGGTGGATGCGGACTACGTGAACGACAAGGTGGCGCCGCTGGCGCAGAAGGGGGATTTGAGTCGCTTCATCCTGTAAAGCGGTGCCATTCTGCTGAAAAGCAGATAAGGGGAGAACGTCCAAATGAGAAACAAACCCGAAGTCGTCGCCCTGGAAGAACACTTCCAGATCCCGGCGCTCGGCGACCTCTACGGTCCCGTCGACGCCAACACCGCACCGGCGATGCTGCGTCAACTCGGCGACCTCGGCGAAGCCCGCATCGCCGAGATGGATAAGCACGGCATCGACATACAGGTGCTGTCCCACACCGCGCCGGGCCTACAGAAGATGGACGCGCCGACCGCCGTCCGGTTGGCCCCCGTCGTCAACGACCATCTGTACCAGGCGGTGCAAAGGCACCCGGACCGGTTCGCCGCCTTCGCGATGTTGCCGACGCCCGACCCGCTCGCCGCCGCCAACGAACTGGAACGCGCGGTCACGCAACTCGGCTTCAAAGGCGCGATGATCCACGGCCTGACCAACGGCGAATTCATCGACCGTAAAAAATTCTGGCCGATCTTCGAGCGGGCGGAGGCATTGGATGTGCCGATCTACCTGCATCCCTCCGCACCCAGCCCAGAGGTAACCGAAGCCTATTACCAGGACATGGTCGCGGAATGGCCGGGCATCCTGCGTGCCGCCTGGGGCTTCACCGTGGAAACGGCAACGCAAGGCGTGCGCCTTTGTCTTTCCGGGGTGTTCGAAAAATTTCCCCGCCTGCGCTTCATCATGGGCCATCTGGGCGAAGGCCTGCCGTTCCTGATGTGGCGCATCAACATGGCCCTGAACCGACAGGGCTCCGACAAGAAGCCGTTTCGTGAGGTTTTCAGCGAGCATTTCACCATCACCACGAGCGGGTTCTGGTCCGATCCGGCGTTGCTGCTGTGCGTGCAGGAAATGGGCATCGACCGGATCATGTTCTCGGTCGATTACCCCTTCGCACCGAACGCACCGGCGACGGAATGGCTGTCGCGCATTCCCTACAGCGCGGAAGACAAGGCCAAGATCGCCGGCGGCAATGCGCGACGTATTTTGAAACTGTAGCAGGGAGGTCGGGCGATGGACGATGTCGTTTCGGGCGCCTACCTGTTCACCGGCGAGCGGTCGGCGCGTGCCTTGCGGCTGAACAGAATGGCGATGTCGTTCACATCGGCGGAGAATCGCGAACGCTTCAAGATCGACGAGGAAGCCTATATGGAGGCGGCCGAACTGTCGGACACCGAGAAGGATCTCGTGCGCCGGCGTGACTGGAAGGGCATGATGGACTACGGGGCCTCGATCTATCTGGTGATCAAGATCGGGGGCGTGACCGGTCATCCGCTGCCTGTCATCGGCGCGCACACCGCGGGTAGGGTATAGAACAATGGCAACGATTATCGGCGGTATCGGATCGTCCCACGCGCCGACGATCGGCGTGGCCTACGACCGCGGGCAGCAGAATGATCCGGCCTGGGCACCGCTGTTCGCCGGCTACGAACCCGCGCGGCAGTGGCTGGATGAGATCAAACCCGATCTGTTCTTGATCGTGTACAACGACCACGCCAACAGCTTTTTCTTCGATCGCTGGCCCACCTTTGCCCTGGGCGTGGGGCCTGTGCACAAACAGGCCGACGAGGGCTGGGGCAAGCGCCCGCTGGCCGATCTGCCCGGCGACCCCGAATTCGGCTGGCATCTGGCACGATCCCTGGTCGAGCAGGAGTTCGATCCCACCATCTGCCAGGACATGTCGGTCGATCACGGCGTGCTGTCGTTCCTGCCGCTGTTGACTGATACCGACTGGAAAATCCCGGTCGTGCCGCTGGCGGTCAACGTGATCCAGCATCCGATGCCCTCGGCGAAGCGGCTGTGGAAGCTGGGGGTGGCGATCCGGCGGGCGGTGGAAAGCTTCCCAGCCGATAAACGCATCGTCGTCTTCGGCACCGGCGGCCTGACGCACCAGCTGCACGGCACTCGGTTTGGGCAGAAAAACGAAGCCTGGGACAACGAATTCATGGACCGCCTGGAAACCGACCCTGAACCTCTGGCCGACATGCCGTTGCGCGAATATATGGAACGTGGCGGGACCGAGGGGGTGGAGATGATCATGTGGCTCGCAATGCGTGCCGCGATGGGGCCCACGGTCAAACGCATTCACCGAAACTATACCGCCCCGTTCACCACGGGTTACGGTCTGCTGGCGCTGGCGAACTGAATGTCCGACCCATTCGTACAACCCGAGGAGCCCACCGCCGCCGCCGCCATCGCGGCGATCCGGGAAGAATTGGAATTCTTCGACGACTGGATGGAACGGTACCAGTTCATCATAGAACTCGGCCGCAAACTGCCGGCCTTCCCCGAGGATTGGGCTAACGACGCCCACCGTGTCCCCGGCTGCCAGAGCCGCGTGTGGATGGAGGCCACCGATCGGGACGACCGGTTATATTTCGCCGGTGCATCGGATGCCGCTATCGTCTCGGGGCTCGTCGCCCTGCTGCTGCGCGTCTATTCCGGACGTTCCCGAGACGAAATCGCCGCGACCGACCCGGTGTTTCTGAAGGACCTCGGTCTGTTGGAGGCGCTGTCGACCAACCGGGGCAACGGCATCGCCGCGATGGCCCGCAAGGTCCGGGAAGTCGCCGCCCAGTGATACCAAAACGGTGAGATTGCCGGTCGCGGTTAGGGTCGGACTGTTCGTCGGCGCCTATTTCGCCTCGATGGGCGTGACCGGGTTCATGCCGCTTTGGTATGCCGATCGGGGCCTTTCGCCTGCCGATATCGGGCAAATTCTTGCTGCCGCGTCGTTTCTGCGCGTCCTCGCTGGCCCGCAATGGGGTGGAATCGCTGATCGTCTCGGCCGCCGGCGGCCGGTGCTGACCGGGGCGACGATGGCTGCCATGGCGATGGCGCTGACCTTTCCGTTGACCGGCGGGTTCTGGCCAGTGCTGCTGGTCGCGGCTGGGCAGGGCGTTGCGGCCTCGGCGATCAATCCGCTGGCCGATTCCCTGGCACTGTCTTTGGCGCGGCAAGGCCTGATGGAATACGGGCCGGTGCGGGCGGTGGGATCCGCGACCTTCATGGTGGCCACCGCCTGCGCGGGGTCCCTGCTGACCGCCGTCGGCTCCTGGCTGGTGCCCTATCTGCTGGCGTGCGGCTATGGCACCGCCGCACTGCTGAGCCCGCTGCTGCCGGAAGCCGAGATCGGGGCCAGCCGCGCCCGCGGCTTCGGCGGGTGGGAACTGTTCCGGCTGCCGGTTTTTCGGCTGGCCGTTGGCTGCACCGCGCTGATCCAGGGCGCGCACGCCGCCTATTACGGCTTCGCGGCACTGCTGTGGCGATCGCAGGGCCTGAGCGATCGCACTATCGGGCTGCTGTTCGCCGAGGGGATCATCGTGGAAATCCTCCTGTTCTGGCGGGGGAGACGCATGATCGAGCGCCTGGGGCCGGCGGGCCTGACCGCCTGCGCCGCCGTCGCATCGATCGTGCGATGGTCGGTCATAGCGTTCGGCCCGGGGCTGCCGGTCCTGATCGTCGTACAGTTGCTGCATGCCGGGACGTTCGCGATGCAGCATTTGTCGTCGATGCTGCTTTTGGGCCGAGCCGTGCCGGCGGAACGGGCGGCGACGGCGCAGGCGCTGCATGCGGCGCTGGGGTACGGAATCCCCGCGGGCGCGGCGATGTTCCTGGCTGGGCAACTCTATGCCCGGTTCGGCGGGCTGGCGTTCCTGGCAATGGCGCTGATTGGTGGCAGCGCGCTGTTGCTGGTGCGTCCGCTGCGGCGGGTGGCAGTTTGTTCATAGATATCGGTCGCGTTGGACGCGGTTGGAATGGGCTTGGCACGACTCGCCCGAACCCGCATAATTCCAGTATGGCACAATCCATGGAAACCGTCCTCTCGGCGTGGGAAGAGCAATTGGCAACCGTCGAGCGGCAAGCCGCTGCCGCGCTGCGTTCGGCCCGAAAGCTGCGGAAAGCAGCACAGGATGGTGCGGTCGCGACGTTCCCCTCGGCGATCGCCGCCATGCGCCAGGATGCCGACCGGTTGAACGAAGCGGTGGGGCAATCGGCCGAGGCGCCTGCATTGGACATCGCCGAGGCGTTCGGCTCCGGCGCGTTCCTGGCCGAACTCGCCGCTGCCGCGAAGGCCGCCGATGTCATGCTGGTGCAGCGCGATGGCCGCATCACCGCCTATCCGGTGGTGCTGCGGCTGGAACCGCGCACCCAGGCCGTGCGGGTCGGCCGCAAGCTGGAACGGCGAATTCGCCCAAGCGTGCTGATCGCGGAGCTGAAAAAGCTGCAACAACGGCCCAACCGTTTCAATGCACGCGTGTTTCTGGACCGGCTGCTGAAGGCCTACACTATATTGGCACCGGAATATCGTGGCGGCGACGGACCGCTCGTCGAACTGGCCGCGCTGCATGAGGTCCTGACCCTCTGGCCACAGGCCGCAGCCGACTACCCGGTCGAGGAATTCCTCTGCGACATGTTGCGCCTGAACAAATTGCCGGAGGCTCGGACAGGTCGTGGACACCGGTTCGAACTCGGTGGTTCGACCGGGACCAAGGGCGCTAAACGGCTGTCGGCGTTCGATGAAACAGGCGCGCAGCACGATTTCTACGCCATCCGCTTCGTGCTGGGCTAGCACGATGGAAACGATCGAACTGCAGCCCATGCCGACCCAGCAATGGCTGCCCACGATCGAACGCGAGTATTTCCAGGAATATCTGCCGGCAGGCGGTTGCGCGATCAAGTTCGTGGTGGCGAACGAAGAAACTGCTTCCGCGGTCGGTGTCGGGGTGACCGGATTGGCGCATCGGTTCGGGATGTTAACCGCGCATGCGGACGCAGGACAAACCCGGCTACACATGTTGCAGGACCTCTTCTTCGCTCTGGCCCGCTGGTTGCCCTGGGAAAAGCTGGCGCAGTCCTACATCGAGGGATTGTTCAACCGTAATGGCTATCCCTGGCCGAACCCGGGAAAAACCCTGACCCAGACCGATCTGGCCAGCCACTTCGGGACCGCGCCAAATCTGCTCGCCCGAAGCCGCGATCAATGGCTGAGCCAGGACCTGTGGAACGATGCCCTGATGGCGCAGGATTTTCGCGCCGCCATGATGCAACTGTGCCTTGCGCGCCTGGAACCCGATGCCGACCGGCCAGTCGAGGAGTCTGCGATCCTGCGCTGGCTTTATGGCGAAAAAATCCCGGCCGCGGCGTTGCGCCAATACGATATCGGCGCGCGCATCGGCCGAACCAATGCACGGTCGATGCTCATGTCGCTCTGTCACTGGGTGCGCAAGGTCGGCAAGCCCGGCCTGCTTTTGACGTTGGACCTGCGCCCCGCCTTGCGCACCCGCACGAACAACGATGGCCCGGTGCGCTACACCTCAGCTTCGGTCATGGACCTTTACGAAGTGCTGCGCGAACTGGTCGACGATATCGAGCACCTGCCAGGACTGTTCGTGCTGGTCCTGGCCGACCAGGCGCTGATCTCCGGTGAGCCGAAACGAACGCTGGACCGCTACAAGGCCCTGGAAATGCGCATCTGGCCGGACGTGCGTCCCGGCGACCGGCAAAATCCCGTGGCCCCTCTTGTCTTGGTGCACGGATGAACCTGCAAGCCCGCACCGCCATCGAAGCCTTACGTGCCGGGGTGCCGAACCGGGCAGCGGTGCGCCTGATGGGAACGGAGGAAAGAGGGATCGAGGAGGCGTTCGATCGGTTGCTCGCCTCCATGTGGCAACCGGATGCGCCGGAGTTGCCGGGGATTGGGATCGCCGGCGGCTTCGGTACCGGCAAGTCGCATTTCCTGGGATATCTGGCGGAAGTCGCCCTGGGGCAGAATTTCGTTGTCAGCCGCGTCGTGATCAGCAAGGAAACCCCGCTGACCGATGCCGGCCGCGTGTTCGAAGCCGCGCTGCGCGGCGTCGTTATGCCGAACCGGAACGACGATCCGGTGGTGGCGGCACTGGCGATCCTGCGGGACTCACCCGATCGGATGGAGGCGCTGGAGCAGGCGATGCGCAACGCGGACGCGGGTTTCGCGCCAATTTTCGCCGCAATCCTGTTTCTGGTCAGACGCTCGTCCACCGCGCCGGAAACGATCCGCAAGTGCGAGCGCTTCCTGTCCGGTGCCCGCATCGCCGCCGCATCGATCCGTCCGGCGCTGTCCGGTGCCGGCGCCGCACGTCTGTTCGATCTGAAACTACCCCCGCCAGCGGAACTGGCAGAGCAGCGTATCCGTTTTGTCTCCCGCTTGTTTCACGCCGCGGGGTTCGCGGGATGGTGTATTTTGCTCGATGAGATGGAGCTCATCGGCCGCTACACCCCGTTGCAGCGCGCGATGGCCTACGCGCGGTTGAGCACGTGGCTGGGGTTGCCCGATATGGGCGGATATCCGGGCATAGGGGTCGTGTATGCCATCACCGACGATTTCGTCAGCGCGGTGATCGACGCACGCCAGGACGAGGAAAAACTCCCCGAACGCCTGGCGCTGAAGGGACGAATAAGAGAGTCCCATGCCGTCAGGGGCGCCATTCAGCACATCGGCAAGGTGGTTGGCCGTCATCGCCTCCGCACCCCCGGACTGGATGAGTTGGTCCGGGCGTGCACGCGGCTGGAAGACATCTACAGCGACGCGTACGACTGGACCGCACCACAGCTTGCGATCGGCGAGCGGACCGCGACACGCACCATGCGGCAATACATAAAATCCTGGATCACCCAGTGGGACCTCCAGCGCATTTCGGGGGAGGGGGTGGAGATTGTCGAGGAGACGATGACAACCGATTATCGGGAGGACGCCGATTTGGCGGAACCTCCGCCGGTGACGGACGATGAGGCCAACTGAGCATGCGCCCCGAGGACATCATCGCCGATAAAACCCGACCCTTCACCGGTACGGAATATATCCAAAGCCTCCGCGACGGGCGGGAGGTTTATATCGATGGCGAGCGCGTGGCAGATGTAACCGTGCACCCGGCCTTCCGCAATTCCGTGCGCTCCATCGCTCGCCTCTACGACGCGATGCACGATCCCGCGACCAAGGATGTGCTGACCTGCCCGACAGATACGGGTTCGGGCGGCTACACCCATAAATTCTTCCGGGTGCAGCGGTCCCGCGACGATCTGGTCGGCGCGCAAGGGGCGATCGCGGCGTGGTCGCGCCTGTCGTACGGCTGGATGGGGCGCACGCCGGACTACAAGGCGGCCTATACCAATACGCTGGGAGCCAATTCCGAATATTACGGTCCCTATGCCGCCAACGCGAAGGCCTGGTACAAACGGGCACAGGAAGCGGTGCCGTTCATGAACCATGCGATCGTGAACCCGCCGGTCGACCGGCATCTGCCGGCGGAGGCGACGAAAGACGTTTTTGTCAGCGTTCAGAAAGAGGTCGATGGCGGCATCGTCGTCTCCGGCGCCAAGGTGGTGGCAACCTCCGCGGCCATTACCCACTATAATTTCATGGGGCAGAGTTCGAAGACGGCGACGGAAGATCTGGACATGTCGCTGATGTTCATGGTTCCCATCGACGCGCCCGGGCTGAAACTGTTCTGTCGCACATCCTACGAACGCGCCGCACGCGCCCCGTTCGATTACCCGTTGTCGTCCCGTTTCGATGAAAACGACGCGATCTTCGTCTTGGATAATGTGTTCATCCCGTGGGAGGACATTTTCATCTACCGCGACCCCGCGCGGGTGCTGAGTTTCTACCCGCGCTCCGGCTTCACCCAGGGCTTCCAGTTCCAGGGGGGCACCCGTTTCGCCGTCAAGCTGGATTTCATCACCGGCCTGTTGTCGAAAGCCTTGCGCTGCACCGGTGGGGACGAGGCGCGCGGCAATCAGGTTCTGCTGGGGGAGGTCGTTGCCTGGCGCAACCTGTTCTGGTCGCTGTCCAACGCGATGGCCCATAACCCGGAACCCTGGAAGGGCGATGCGGTCCTGCCGGAGCTGAAAGCGGGGCAGGCGTATCGGGTGTTCGCGCCGGATGCCTATCCGCGGATCAAGGACATCGTCGAACGCACGGTGACCTCGGCGCTGATCTATCTGCCGTCATCGGTGAAGGATTTTTCGAATCCCGCGATCCAGCCTTATCTCGAACGATATGTACGCGGGTCGCATGGGATCGGGTACGAGGAGCGGATCAAAATCATGAAGCTGCTCTGGGATGCCGTTGGCACCGAGTTCGGCGGCCGGCATGAACTGTATGAGCGCAACTACGCTGGCGGCTGGGAGGATATCCGCGCGCAAACTCTGACATGGGCACAGAAGGGCGGCGCGATGGCGCAGATGGAGGCGATGGTCGACCAGTGCATGGCCGATTACGACGCCCAAGGGTGGACCGGGGAAACCTGGATTTCCTAGTGGCGCGGGCATCGCAAGCGCAATCGTGACCTTTTCGGTCCTTCGAAACAAACTGGATACGGGGGTGCACTGGGAAAATGGATCCGATCCCCTCGATCCAGGCGATGCTCGCGGTGTTTCCGTCGGTGACGGACGCCTCGGTACGCGAATACCTGACCGTCATCGAATCAATGTTGAATATGGCGGATCTATCCTGCCGCCCCCTGGTGGCGAATATGCTGCGGGCGGCGGCCGGATCGGCCGCGACCGGCGAGCGGCGCACGATACTGTTGGGCGCCGCGGAGACGATCGAGGCTGTCGTCGTGAACCCGGTCAACCCAGGCGTAACCTGGGACGACGACCCGGTACCGGACCGTAAACCGCCCACCGCCGGCCCGCCGGCCCGCAGACGACCCACCGTGGCGGCCGACGAATTCAAGCGCTTGAATACACGGACGGCCTCGATCCTTAACGTCGGCGGCTTCCGCCCGACCCTCGATCCCGCGGCGTCCCACTTCGGCCTCACACCGCTCGGCTTTCCGGGGGAGGAATGGCCCACACTGGAATCGAAACCTCTTTTGTTTGTCTGTCAAATGAACCTCGCCGCCGCCCCGGCGGTGCCGCCGTTGCTTGATGGCATTCAACTCCTCACCTTTTTCGTCAATCCTGATTTCGGTGTGCTGTCGCAAACCAACGGCTCGGATTGGCAGTTGCGGACGTATAGTTCGCTGGAAGGGTTGGTCCCCCTCGCGGTTCCGTGTGGCGCACCGAAAGCGAAAAAGGGTTTCGAATGCCGCTGGGAGGTGTCTGACGACCATCCCAACCATGACGACCCGGATATCGTAGTACCCGACGGCATGCGCCGGCCGCGCGTCACGCTGGAAAATATCGCTCGTACCAAGGTCGGCGGTTATGCCAGCACGATCCAATCCGAACCCTGGTGGGATTATGCGTCACACCCCAGCAACCCGAAATACTGCCTACAGATCAACAGCGAAGCCAAGGCGGGGATGATTTGGGGCGACGGCGGCATAATTTACCTGGCGCGCGGCACGGCGCCCGGGTCGCACGATGACTGGTTTCTCGACTGGCAGTGCCTTTGAGCCGACGTTGCGTGTCGTGACTAAACCCGCGGCAATACCCGTTCCCCGAACAGCCGCATCGAATCCATCGCTTCGGCCAACGGCACGTCGTTGAAATTCACCTGCAACGATGCGATCTCGAAGTCCCCGACCTGCTCGCGGTACGACGCAATCGTGTCGAGAATCCGCTCGGGTGTGCCCACCCACGCCGCGCATTTCGCGACCTGGGTGTCGAAATTCTCCCGCGACAATCCCTCGATCACCTTGTCGTAGCCGGGATAATCGGCGGACGAAGCGCCGGTTGTCCACTCCGCCGCCGCGGCGACCAGCGATTTCAAATAACGATCGATCGGCCCCCGAGCGATGGCCTCGGCACGCTGTTGATCGGCGTGGCACAGCATATGAAACGCCAGCATGACCGTACCCGAGCCTGGATGCCCCGCGCGTTTCCAGGCATCCCGATAGAGGCCCAGCAACTCTCGCATCGCTCCACCGGCCATCGGGATGGCCATGATGCCATAGCCCGCCGTACCCGCCCGGGTAAACGATTCCGCGGTGGCCAGGGCGGCAACGAAAAACGGCGGACGCGGCGATTGTATCGGGCGGGGCAGGGAGGTGACGTTGCGGAATGAATGGAAACGGCCTTCGCAGGTCACGTTTTCCTCTTCCAGCAGCCGGCGCACCTGTTCGACGCCTTCCTCGAACCGGGCGCGGCTTTCGTCCAGCTTCACGCCGAATCGTTCGAATTCATGCGGCAGGAACGCCCGAGCGAACCCGGCATCCAGGCGCCCATCGCAGAGCGCATCGAGCATGGCCAACTCGCCGGCGATTTTCAGCGGATTGTTGAAGGCCGGCAGAATGGCGCCGGTAATCAACCGGGCGCGTTTGGTCACCTGAGCCGCGGCGGCCAGAAACACGATCGGGTTTGGGCTGTAACCGCCATACGGCAGAAAATAGTGCTCGACCGTACGCACATGGGCGTAGCCGTAACGATCGACCAGCCCCACAAGTTTCAACGCGTTTTGCCAATAATCCCGGCCGGATTGGGTTTCGGGGCCGATGTCGGGAAAGAACTGGATTCCAACCTGCATCGGCCCCGTCCCCGGTTCGATTTACGCAGCGGCCATCTGGCGCAGTACGTACTGCAAAATGCCGCCGTGCTTGTAGTAACCGACCTCATCGACCGTATCGATCCGGCAGGTCACCGGCACCTTGTCCACCGCGCCGTTCGCTCGGTGGATGACCAGGGTCAGGTCCATCCGCGGCTTGATGTCATCCAGGCCAACAATGTCGATGATTTCCTCGCCGGTGATGCCCAGCGTCTTGCGGTCGGTGCCTTCCTTGAAGGTCAAGGGCAGCACGCCCATGCCCACGAGGTTGGAGCGGTGAATACGCTCGAAGCTTTCCACGATCACCGCCTTCACACCCAGCAGGAACGTGCCCTTCGCCGCCCAGTCGCGTGACGAGCCGGTGCCGTATTCCTTGCCGCCGAAGATCACCAGCGGCACACCTTCCGCCTTGTACTTCATCGCCGCATCGTAAATCGGCATCTCCTCGCCGCTCGGCAGATGCTTGGTCATGCCGCCTTCGACGTTCTTCAGCATCTCATTGCGAATGCGGATGTTGGCGAAGGTGCCTCGCATCATCACTTCATGGTTGCCGCGGCGCGCGCCGTAGCTGTTGAAGTTGGCCTGCGTGACCTGCCGTTCCAGCAGGTAGTCGCCGGCGGGGGAGGTTTTGCGGATGTTGCCGGCCGGGCTGATGTGGTCGGTCGTGATGCTGTCGCCGAGTTCCGCCAGAATTCGGGCACCGGTGACGTCGCCAACCGGCTTCGGCTCCATGGTGATGCCGTCGAAGTAGGGCGGGTTCTTCACGTAGGTCGAGCCGTCGTTCCAGCGGTAGGTGGCGGCCCCGGCCTCGATCTCAATATTCTGCCACTGCTTCGGCCCTTTGGTGACCTCGCCGTAGCGCTTCAGGAACTGATCGCGCGACAGGCTGGACGCGATGATGTCCGATATTTCCTTGTTGGTCGGCCAGATGTCGCGGAGGTAGACGGGGTTGCCGTCGTTGCCGGTCCCTAGCGACTCAGTGGTGATGTCCACGGTCACCTTGCCCAGAAGCGAATAAGCGACAACCAGCGGCGGCGACGCCAAATAGTTGGCGCGCACGTTCGCGTGGACGCGGCCTTCGAAGTTGCGGTTGCCGGAGATCACGGCCGTGCCCACGAGGCGGTTGTCCTCAATGGCGTCCACGATCGCATCGTCCAGCGGGCCGGAGTTGCCGATGCAGGTCGCGCAACCATAGCCGACGGTGTTGAACCCAATGGCGTCCAGGTCCGCGGTCAGACCGGATTTATCCAAATATTCAGTCACAACCTGCGATCCCGGCGCCAGCGAGGTCTTCACCCACGGCTTCGGCCGCAGGCCCTTCGCATGTGCCTTCCGAGCCACCAGACCGGCGGCGACCAGCACCGAAGGATTCGAGGTGTTGGTGCAGGAGGTGATCGAGGCAATCACAATGTCGCCATGCGTCAGCTCGTAGTTCTTGCCTTCGACCTTGACGGAAACCCCAGCTTCGTTCGCGGGAACGCCCAGGCCCTTGGTCAGATCGTTCTTAAAGCTGGAGGTAATATCCTTCAGCGCCACGCGATCCTGCGGCCGCTTCGGCCCCGCCATGCTCGGCTCGACCGTGGACAGATCGAGTTCCAGCGTGTCAGTGAACACCGGATCCGGTTGGCCGGGCTCACGGAACATCCCCTGGGCCTTCAGATAGGCTTCGACCAGCGCGATGCGATGGTTGTCGCGGCCGGATAGGCGCAGATAATCGAGCGCGACCTTGTCGACGGGGAAGAAGCCGCAGGTGGCGCCGTATTCCGGGGCCATGTTGCCGATGGTGGCGCGATCCGGCAGGCCGAGATCGTCCAGGCCGGGGCCGAAGAATTCCACGAATTTGCCGACGACGCCCTTGCGCCGCAGCATCTGCGTGACCGTCAGCACGACGTCGGTGGCGGTGATGCCCTCCTTGGTCTTGCCGGTCAGTTTGAACCCGATCACGTCGGGGATCAGCATGGCGATCGGCTGCCCGAGCATGGCGGCTTCGGCCTCGATCCCGCCGACGCCCCAGCCGAGGATGCCCAGGCCATTGACCATCGTGGTGTGGCTATCGGTGCCGTACAGCGTATCCGGGTAGGCGAAGGTGGTGCCGCCGTTGGTGGAGGTCCAGACGCACTGGCCAAGGTATTCCAGGTTGACCTGATGGCAGATGCCGGTGCCCGGCGGGACCACCCGGAAGTTGTCGAACGCATCCTGGCCCCAGCGCAGGAACTTGTAGCGTTCTTCGTTCCGCTCAAACTCGATATCGACGTTCTTCTGCAGTGCGGATGCGGTACCGAACACGTCGATCTGCACGGAGTGGTCGATTACCAGATCGACGGGCACCAGCGGGTTCACCTTCTGCGGATTGCCGCCCAGCTTGGTCAGCCCGTCGCGCATGGCGGCCAGATCGACGACGGCCGGCACGCCGGTGAAATCCTGAAGCAGGATTCGGGCCGGCTTGAACGGCACTTCCTTGGTGGAGGAACCTTTCGCCAACCACTCCACGATCGCCTTGGCATCGGCCGTGGTGTAGCTGCGGCCATCTTCGAATCGCAGCGTGTTTTCCAGCAGGACCTTCAGGCTGATCGGCAGGCGGGAGATGTCGCCCAGGGTCTTCGCCGCTTCGGGCAGGGAGTAATAATCGTAGGCCTTACCCTCCACGTTTAAGGTGCGGCGCGATTTGATTGTGTCCTGTCCGATTGTTGTCATCTGCCCGTTCCGTCTTCTGGATGCCATATACGGGGGGGCTTTAGACCAACCGGCGGGGGATCGTCCACTGGCCCCCCGCTATTTGCCGGCATGCCCAGGGGTGCGATACGCACGACCATGGTCGACGGGAACACGGTTGGGCTGCGGGCCCAGGATTTGGCGGCCTTCCGAGGGGAGAGGCTGGTGTTCCGCGACCTGTCCTTCGCTGTCGGCCCAGGTGGGGCGTTGGTACTGGCGGGGCCGAACGGATCGGGCAAATCAACGTTGTTGCGGGTGCTCGCCGGACTAGGGCGGCTGGAGGCCGGTATATTGCTGTGGAACGGCACCGACGCGCTCGTGGATCTGGCCGATCACGCGGCGCGCGTCGCCTACATCGGCCACCAGGATGCCGTGAAGCCCGGCCTGACAGTGGCGGAAAACCTCGGATTCTATGCTCGGCTGCTGGGGCGGGGGATCGGCGATGCCCTGTCGGCGCTGGGGTTGACGGAACTGGCGGAACTCCCGGCGCGCATGCTTTCGGCAGGGCAAAAGCGGCGGCTGGCCTTGTCGTCCCTCGCGTTGACCGATGCGCCGCTTTGGCTGTTGGACGAGCCGACATTGGGCTTGGATACCGCCGCCATTGCCCGATTTGGCACCTTGCTGGCCGCCCACAGGGCGCGGGGCGGCATCGTTATCGCCGCGACGCATGTGCCGCTGCCGCTCGGTGACGTGGCGGAGCTGAGACTCGGATGAAAGGCTGCCTCGCCATTCTCGCAAGGGAACTGCGGCTGTCGCTCCGGCATGGCGCCGATACGCTGGGCGCGTTGCTGTTCTTTGTCCTCGCGGCGTCGCTGTTTCCCCTGGCGATCGGACCGGCGCCGGAGACCCTGGGCCGCCTGGCGCCAGGGATCGTTTGGGTCTGTGCCCTGCTTGCCGCGCTGTTGCCACTCGATCGCCTGTTCGGAGCGGACCTGGAGGACGGCTCGCTCGACCAGTTGCTGTTAAGCGGGCTGCCGGCTTTTGCGATCGCGGGCACCAAGGGTTTGGCACATTGGCTGGTGACCGGGCTGCCGCTGCTGCTGGCGGCGGCGCCCTTGGCCGTGATGCTCCGGATGCCCGAGGACGCTATTCCGGCGCTGTTGGCCGGTCTGCTGCCAGGAACCCTGCTGCTGTCTCTCCTGGGCACCACCGGCGCGGCCATCGTGCTGGGTGCGCGGCGGGGCGGGGTGCTGCTGCCGTTGCTGGTGCTGCCGCTGACCACGCCGGTGCTGATCTTCGGTGTCGCGGCGGCCGATGCTGCCTCCGGCGGGTTGAGCGCGCGGCCGCATCTGTTGCTGCTGGCGGCGATGCTGGCCGGAGCATTGCCGCTGTGTCCGCTGGCCGCGGGGGCGGCGTTGCGGGGGGCGGCGGAGTAGCTTCTGAAATTGGCTCTGTTCGACAGGACCGATTGGCCGGATTACGACGCGCTGACGCCCACCGCCGAAGGACACCGCGCATGACCCGCAAAGGCTCCGACTGGATCGCCCCCGACTGCTCGGGCATGGACTTCTACGCCATCGATCGCAGCCTCCAGGATCTGCTGCGTATCTACCTGACAGAAGAGCCGTTGAGGCATTTCACCCCGCATTTCGCGGAGATGGGCCAACTCGCCGGCAGCCGCCTGGACGAACTCGCCCGCATCGCCGATCGACACGGGCCAGTCCTGCACGCCCGCGACCGCACGGGCCGCGATGAGGATTGGATCGAGTACCACCCCGCCTACCGGGAAATGGAACAGATTGCCTTCGGGAAATTCCAGTTCCATGCCATGAGCCACCGTGGCGGCGTCCTCGGCTACAATAAGCCGTTGCCGCCGGTCGCCAAATACGCCTTCCAATACCTGTTCGTGCAGGGCGAGTTCGGCCTGATGTGCCCAATCAGCGTCACCGACACCTCGATCCACCTCGTGCGGAAATTCGGCAGCAATGCGCTGCAGGACTATCTGCTGCCCAAAATGTTGTCCGCCGACATGGCGAATTTTTGGAAGGGCACGCAGTTCATGACCGAAAAGGCGGGCGGGTCCGATGTCGGCGCGATTGAAACGGTGGCCCGTGAGGCCGACGGTGTTTGGCGTCTTTACGGCGACAAATGGTTCTGCTCCCACGCCGACGCCGACGTCGCCCTGATGTTGGCCAGGCCCGAGGGTGCGCCCTCGGGAACCAAGGGGCTCGCACTCTTCGCATTGCCGCGCCGTACTAAAGACGGCAAGCGCAACAGCTATCGGATCGTGCGCCTTAAGGACAAAATGGGCACACGATCGATGGCATCCGGGGAAATCAATCTGGAGGGAGCCGAGGCCTACCTCGTCGGCCAGGTCGATCAGGGCCTGAAACAGATGATGGAGCAGGTGAACCTGTCCCGTCTGTCGCACGGGGTCCGAGCGGCGTCGATGATGCGCCGTTGCGTGAATGAGTCGTTAGCTGTCGCACGCGGACGATCCGCGTTCGGTCGCGACGTCATCGAATTTCCGCTCATGCGGCGTCAGCTCATGAAAATGATCGTGCCCACCGAACAAGCCCTCTCGATGTCCATGTGCACCGCCGATGCTCTGGGTCGCAATGCCCGGGATGAGCTCCGCATTCTCACCGGGCTTTTGAAGCTCCGGGCCTGCCGCGACAACGTTCCGGTCGCGGTTGGCGCGATGGAAGCGCGCGGCGGCAACGGTGCGATCGAGGACTGGGTCAATCCGCGGCTGGTGCGCGACGCCCCGATCGGCCTGTTGTGGGAAGGCACCAGCAACATCAACGCCCTCGACGTGATCGGTCGCGCCGTTGGAAAGTCGCGAGCACATCTGGCCCTCAAACAAATGCTGCACGCCCGCCTTGTCGAGGCTCACGCACTTCCGGCGCCGTTCCGTAACGCACTCGGCGCGACTCTGGACCGCGCGATGGCGCTGGCTGAACGGGTGGTCGACCAGGAGTCCTTGGCGCGGCAGGCGGCAACGGCGCTTTACGACGCATCCAGCGCGGTCCTGCTGGCGTGGGAGTCGACGCGCCCCGGCTCCGACGCCCGCCGCGCCTTGCTTGCCCGTTTCGTGCTGGCACATAAGCTGTCCCCGCAAGACCCCCTCGCGCCCGAGGAAGCGGCCTGGGAAACGCCCGCGATCAATTGGGTATTGGGTGAAAAGGCAGCCAACCTGAACGAAATAGCCGGTCTTCTGACGCCGTGACAGATTTTTGGCGCACCCTGCCCGATGGGGTCAGCGTGACCGTCAAGGTGCAACCGAAATCCCGTCGCCCCGGCATTCAGGGTCGGTCCGTCGCCGCGAATGGCCCCTGCCTGCGGATCGGCGTCAGCGCGGCGG
The DNA here is from genome assembly GCA_903877125.1 of uncultured Acetobacteraceae bacterium. Taxonomy (GTDB): domain Bacteria; phylum Pseudomonadota; class Alphaproteobacteria; order Acetobacterales; family Acetobacteraceae; genus Rhodopila. Next base: position 26,111 of record CAIRCM010000208.1, read on the forward strand.
CCGAGGGTGGTCGCGCCAACAAGGCGGCATGCGAAGTATTGGCGGGGGCACTAGGCATCTCCGCGTCTTCGGTCGCTGTCATGGTCGGTCAGACGAGCCGCGACAAAACGTTGCGTGTCTCGGGCGACAGCATGATCCTCGGCGAACGGTTGGCCGCGCTCGGAGGCGTTTAGCAGGCGGTCCCCCCCCAAGAACGGAGTGACGTCCGTGTCCCTGGCGGCGATTTGCGAATCGACGGGACGATACCGGATCGTGTCTGTCATCCCGAGGCCGAGCGACAGGAGGTGACATGACCCGTACCATCGTGCTTAACCTACAGCATGCCGGGAACATTGCCAGAACCTTTTGCCACGTGGTTCGCCGCCCAAGGCTGGTCGCCCCGGCCGCACCAACTGGCGATGCTGGACGCTGCTCGCGCCGGTGAAAGCGTGTTGCTGATTGCGCCGACCGGAGGCGGCAAGACGCTGGCGGGCTTTTTACCTAGTCTGGTGGGCCTGCATACGACGTCATCCGAGCGGCTGCATACGCTCTATGTCTCGCCATTGAAGGCGCTGGCGACGGATATCGCGCGCAATCTGATGCGCCCGGTCGAGGACATGCGCCTGCCGATCCGCATCGAAACCCGCACCGGCGACACCCCCGCCAACCGCCGTGCTCGGCAGAAGTCGATACCGTCGCAGATATTGCTGACCACGCCGGAGAGTTTGGCGGTGCTGCTGTCGTCGGCCGACGCGCCGGTGTTCTTCGGCGGGTTGGCCTGCGTGGTGATGGATGAGGTCCATGCACTGGCCGGCACCAAACGGGGGGATCAGTTGGCCCTCGGCGTGTCCCGGCTGCGGCGTCTGGCGCCCGGTCTTCGCTGTGTCGGGCTGTCGGCGACGGTGGCGCATCCTCAGGCCATCGCGGCATTCGTGGGGGCGGACCGGACGATCGCGGTCGCGGATGGGGCGCCGCCGACGATTTCAATGATGCTGCCGGATGGGGAACTGTCTTGGGCCGGCCATATGGGCCTGGAAGCCGCGCCGCAGATCATGGCGCGCATCGCCGATGCCGGCATGACGATCGTGTTTGTGAATACACGCGCACAGGCCGAACTGATGTTCCAGGCCCTCTGGAAGATTAACGATTCGACACTGCCGATCGCGCTGCATCACGGCTCCCTTGAAATCGAGCAGCGGCGCAAGGTGGAGGCGGCGATGTCGGCGGGGCGGCTGCGCGCGGTGGTGGCGACGTCCTCGCTGGACCTGGGTATCGACTGGGGCGGGGTGGATCAGGTGATCCAAGTCGGCGCGCCGAAGGGGGTGTCAAGGCTGCTGCAACGCGTGGGACGGTCGAACCACCGAATGGATGAGGCCTCTCGCGCGATCCTGGTGCCGGCGAACCGGTTCGAGGTGCTGGAATGCGAGGCCGCGATCATGGGGGTCGCCGCCCGCGAACGGGATGGCGATCCACCCCGGCCCGGTGGGCTGGACGTGCTGGCGCAACACATTCTGGGTCTCGCTTGTTCGGCGCCAATCCTGCCGGACGAGGTCTACGCGGAGGTCGTCACCGCCGCGCCCTATGCGGACCTGCCGCGGCGGGATTTCGACGACGTGCTGGCCTATGTCGAGCACGGCGGCTACGCGCTGGCGGCCTATGACCAATGGCGCAAACTCTTCCGCGACTCTGAAGGCCGCCTGCATGTCCGCTCCGCTCGGATTGCCGCGCAACACCGCATGAATATCGGCACGATCGTCGAGGCGCCGTTGTTGAAAGTGCGGCTGGTGGCGGGGAAAAGCCGCATCGGACCGGTGCTGGGGGAGTTGGAGGAATATTTCGCCGGTCTGCTCAGCCCCGGCGATACCTTCATGTTCGCCGGGCGGCTGCTGAAATTCCTGCGTATCCATGAAATGGCGGTGGAATGCCAGGAAGGTGGCTCGGGGGACCCGATGGTGCCGGCCTATGAGGGCGGGCGGATGCCGCTGACGACCAACCTCGCCGATGGGGTCCGAGCCTTGTTGCAGATTGCGGGACGATACGATGTCCTTCCGGAGCGGGTCGCGGAATGGCTACAGATGCAGCGCAATGTCTCCCGCATGCCCGGGCGCAACGATCTGCTGGTCGAAACATTCCCGCGCGACGACCGGTGGTACATGGTGGCCTATTGTTTCGAAGGACGGAACGCGCACCAGACTTTGGGTATGCTGATCACCAAGCGGATGGAACGTTTGGGCATGGCGCCCTTGGGTTTCGTCGCCACCGACTATGTGCTGGGGATATGGTCGGCACACCAGCCGCACGACATTGCCCGGCTGTTCGAGGAGGATCTGCTTGGCGACGATCTGGAGGCCTGGCTCGCCGACAGTTCGATGCTGAAGCGCACTTTCCGCAACGTCGCGGTGATCGCCGGGCTGATCCAGCGCAACCATCCCGGTGGGGAGAAGACGCGCAAGGCGGTCACGGTGAACTCCGACTTGATCTACAACGTGCTGCGCCAGCATCAGCCCGACCATATTCTGCTGCGCGCCACACGGGCCGACGCGGCGTCCGGGCTGATCGACGCCGGGCGGATCGCGGCCATGCTGTCGCGGGTGAAAGGCCGGATCGTGCACATGGTGCTGTCGCGAGTTTCGCCGTTGGCGGTGCCGGTGCTGCTGCAGATCGGCCGGGAAAGCGTGCGGTCGGACGACAATGAGGAGGCGCTGCTGGCGGAAGCCGAGGCCATTATCGCCGAGGCGACCGACAGCGACACACCGGCCTGGGCGCAGCAGGAAATGGCGCTATACAGCGCATCATGACCGCTGCCCCCATCCATATCGCCGGCGAACGCCTGATGCTCGATCCCCAGGGGGGGCTGGTCTGGCCAGCCGCCGGGCTGCTCGCTGTGTCCGATCTGCACCTGGAGAAGGGCACCGCCTTTGCCCGACGCGGCATGCTGCTGCCGCCGTTCGATACACAGGCGACGCTCGACCGGCTGCATGGGCTGCTGCGGCGGTGGAGGCCGAGTATCGTCGTGGCGCTCGGGGATTCATTCCATGACCGGGAGGGTGCCGAACGCCTGCCGGCGGGCGAACGCGAACGCCTGAACCAGATCACCGGGAACTGTCGTTTCGTGTGGGTGCTGGGCAATCACGATCCCGCTCCGCCGTTTGGCGTCGGGGGGGAGTCGGTCGCGGAGTTCGCTGCCGGGCCGTTCACATTCCGGCACGAAGCCGTTCCGAATGCGGCACCGGGGGAGATCGTCGGCCACCACCACCCCAAGGCGATGGTGCCCACGCGTGGCACCTCTGTCAGCCGCCCCTGCTTCGTCAGCGATGCGCGGCGTGTGATGATGCCGGCGTTTGGGGCCTATACCGGCGGGCTCGATGTGCGCGACCCTGCGATTGCCAGGCTGTTTCCGCGCGGCGGGCGCGTCTTCCTGTTGGGGAAGGACCGGCTTTACAGCTTCGCCATGGCGCCAGGGCGATAAGGGAAGAAGGTTTTTACACGGATGAACAGGATAAAACGGATGGCCGGCGACGCGTTCGAACACCCACTGTCAGCCGCGTAGAACCCCCTTTTCCAACCTGACAAGGCCATCGCATGTCCCCGCCGGTCGATCCCGTTCGATCCAACCCCGACCTTCCCACCCGGACCGGCGTCGTCGTCATCGGCGGCGGGATCGTCGGGGTCAGCACCGCCTTCTTTCTCGCGCAAAAAGGCCACGCCGTTGCGCTATGCGAAAAGGGCCGGATCGGGGGGGAGCAATCGAGCCGCAATTGGGGTTGGTGCCGCACCATGGGACGCGACATCGGGGAGGTTCCGCTGGCCCTGGAATCGCTCAAGCTGTGGCGGGAGATGAACCGCCTGACGGGGCGGGAGACCGGGTTCCGGCAGGCGGGGATCATGTATCTCTGCGAAACCGAAGAAGAGATCGCCGCACAGGAAGCCTGGTTGAACGATGCTCGACAATATCAGGTCCAGTCCCATGTGCTGCGCGGATCGGCACTGGACGACGTGATGCCGGGGGCATCGGCCGGTTTCATCGGCGGGCTGCACACCCCCACCGACGGACGCGCCGAACCGGCGCATGCCGCGCCGGCCATCGCCGAGGCAGCACGCGGGCAAGGCGCGACCATACTGACCGAATGCGCCGTGCGCGGTCTCGACCTTCAGGGTGGACGGGTCGCGGGGGTCGTCACCGAAAAGGGCCGGATTGCCTGTGACGCCGTGGTTCTGGCGGGCGGTGCGTGGAGCCGTCTGTTCGCCGGCAACGCGGGCTTCGATCTGCCGCAACTGAAGGTCCTGGGGTCGGTGTTTCGCACCGCGCCGCTGTCCGGCGGGCCGGAGATCACCGCCGCTGGGTCGGTCTTCGCTCTGCGCAAGCGGCTCGACGGCGGTTACTCGATCGCGCGCCGTAATGCCAACCGGGCCGAGATTACGCCTGATCACTTTCGCCTGCTGGCGGATTTCTGGCCTCGGCTGGTAGCCAGCCGGCACGAAATCCGGCTGCGGGTGGGACGCCGGTCTTGGGAGGAATTACGGACACGACGCCACTGGTCGATGGACGATGCAACGCCATTCGAGGCAGTTCGGGTCCTCGACCCCGCACCGGACGAAGGCGTTCTGGCGGAAGGGCGGGCCGTTCTGGCTGAGAAATTCCCTGCCTTCGCCGGAATGAAAGTGGTGCAAAGCTGGGGCGGACTGATGGACGTCACGCCGGATGCGGTGCCGGTTATCGATCAGGTGGCGCGCATCCCAGGGTTTTTCATCGCGACCGGCTTCTCCGGCCACGGGTTCGGCATCGGCCCTGGCGCCGGACGGTTGATGGCCGAGTTGGTGGCGGGGGAGCCACCGGTGGTCGATCCCACGCCCTATCGCTTGAGCCGGTTCGCCCGCGCGGTCTAAGAAATCCGGCAAAGGAGACCGCCATGAAAGCGCCGCCGCTCACCTGCGACTCGCATTTCCATATTTTTGGGCCGTATGATCGTTTTCCCCTCGATGCGGGCAAGCGGTACGACCCGCCGCCGGCTTTGGTCCCGCAATATCTGGAAATGGCGGACGCGCTGGGCATACAGCGCATGGTCGTGGTCCAGGCGAGCGTTTCCGGCACCGACAATGCCGTGACGATCGATGCGGTACGGCAGTTCGGGTTGCACCGGGCGCGCGGGGTGGCGGTGATCGATGCCGGTTTCTCCGACGCCGCGTTCAACACGATGCATGACCAGGGCATCCGTGGGGTGCGTTTCAACATCGCTACCGGCGGCGGCACGCCCGAGGAACAACTGGCCGGTATCGCCAAACGTATCGCGCCGCTGGGTTGGCATATCCAGGTCTACGCCGACGGCGACAAGCTCGAAGAGATCGCCCCCGTTCTGGCAAAGCTGCCGGTCGACGTGGTGATCGACCATTGCGGTGGCGTGATGTCGGAGCTGGGCACCGATCATCCCCAGTTTCAGGCCCTGCTGCGGTTGTTGGACGGTGGCAATGCCTGGATCAAGACGTGCAGCTACCGGGTGTCCTCGGCCGGCAAACCTTGGGCCGACACTGGGGCCAACGTGCAGGCACTGGTGAAGGTGGCACCAGAACGATGCGTGTGGGGGACGGACTGGCCACATCCGCAGATGGATCCATGCCCCGACGCGGGCGAACAGCTCGGTCTCTTTCTACAATGGGTGCCCGACGCCGCTACCCAGCACCGGGTGTTGGTCGACAATCCCGCGCTGCTTTACGGCTTCTGAGTCCGCAGGAATTCGTAATACGCCCGCATCGCCGGAAGTTTCTTGTTGGCGTCACCGACACCGCCGCAAAAATGCGCGAATCCGCGGCGCGATATTTCGTGCACCGGCTGATTGAAATCGGTCGGCGTCATGACGCGCGGGGTAAGGATGCTGAAATCGGCGGCATCCATTTTATGCATGACATAATTGGCCACGCCCTGATCGTGAAATATCTGCCCAATATGCGATCGGTCTTCCAGGTGACTTGAGAACCCGTAAATCGCATCCCGGATGACAGGAAAAGTCTGCTGAGCGGCCTCGATATCGGGAATCCCGATGATCCCGGCCGAGAATCCGCGTTCGTTGCGGGCCATCGCAGCCGGATCGTTTTGAAAAAGGACGTCTCCGTAATATCCCTGTCCACCGAGCAGGGGCAGTTCCAGCGGGACGCTGATGCGCGATGCGCGTGCGAGTTCCAGAAGCAGTTCGCGGATAGGGCGGTCGCAGATCACATCGCAGTCAAGATAAAGCAACGGCCGGTGGCGGGCGAGGTCCGGCATGTCGCAAATGCGATATTTGATCGCCATCATATCGGTCACGTCCTGCGCGGGCGCATGGGCGATCGCGACACGGGGGGCCAGGTCCGTCGGGATGAACGGCTGCACTTGCGCGGCGGGCCGATCGGTGAAAATCAGCACTTCCCCGTCGTATTGGCCGAACTCCCACAGCGATTGAAGCGCCAGGGCCAGGGTTTCGAATATCTCCGGTTTCCCCATGGCGATCAGGTACACCAGGGGGCGGAACGGGGTGAAATGCTCGACCTTCCACTTGTCGTATATCACCGACCAGCCTCGACGATGGCGCCAACGCCGCCCGGCCAGCAGGTCGGTCAGCTTCAGGCGCAACGTGCCGATGTTTGCGATGAAATCCCGCTGCAAGCCGAGCCCGGCGCGTGCGGGTACCACGTCGCCCCCGGATGTGATCCAGCCTTGGGAGGCAACATCCTCCAGGAACGTCCGGTCAGCGCTGTCGAGCGGCAAAAATGCCTCCCAAGGGCCTTGCGTCTGGCGGTTCAGGGACACGACCCCCTCGAGGTCGGCGGCCAGCCAGACGCCATTCCCGGAAAGCGCGACCAGACCGTCCGGCAGCCTTCTGACCTGAAACCTCAGCGGCGCCGCGTGCGGACCGGTATCGCCGACATGTCCAGCATGATTCTGCCCGTTCAGCGGCATCCAATCGTTGCTGGAACGGTACACGAGACGTCCGACCCCGTCTTCGATCATCAACCCGGCATTCGCCGGAACGCCGCCGCCGGTAGCGTGGCGCAGACACCGGTTTGCTTCATCGAAGTAGATCAGCGTGCCATGAACGGTGCACAGAAACTCGACTGCCATGGGTATTGCACGCCTCGACGGAACGCGGGGGACGGGGTGGAGTGTACCACGCGACCGGGGGGTGCGGAAGCCGATCGGCCGTGGCGCTGTTATCGCCCTGGTTCGTCCCGCCGCTTGTCGGCAGGTCTGCGCCCGGACGCACTGCTGCCGGTGGGGCCCGGGTGCCCCTGCGGCGCCGCTGTGGCAGCGGCTGGCCGAGACGGTGCCGCTGTTGCGGCTGGCCGAAACGGTGCCGGTGCGGCGGCGGGCCGGAAGCCCGGCTGTGCGCTCGGGGCATGATACGGCGCACCGCCACCATGAGGATAATGGGTCTGCATGTTCCGCCCGACCGATTCGGGCGCACGATGGAATCCACGATCGCGGTCGTAGAAGCCCCAGGCACCGCCGAAGTAGATCAGCGGCACTCGAGCACCTTCATGGTACATGTAGGGTGCGTCTCCGTTGGCCACGTAACCAGCATCGCCATCCGGCTGATAGGCCTCGGCGTCCCCATAGGGGTATGGTTGCCCCCCCGGCCCATAGCATCCCGCCATTGGCAGGAGCAACGCGGTCACAAAAATCGCTCGGCGCATCGGTGAATCGATCATCATCGCAATCCTTCTATCGAAGGGATTGTAACAATCCAACCGCGGCATCTTCATGGCGTCGTTGACCTCGATCAGTTCACCCGGCACACCGGGCCTCGCAATCATGGGAGCAGCCGCATGACCGTCCTTTCCGGCAAGACCGCGTTCGTTACCGCCGCCGCGCAGGGGATCGGGCGCGCCACCGCCCTGGCCTTCGCTGCCGCCGGCGCCCAGGTGATCGCGACTGACGTGAACGCTGCGAAGCTTGCCGATCTCCAGGCGCCGGGTGTGCGGACCGCGGCGCTGACCGTGCTCGACCCTGCCGCCATCGCTCAGGCGGCCGCCGAGGCGGGGCCGGTCGACATTTTGTTCAACTGCGCCGGGTTCGTGCATCAGGGCACCCTGCTCGAAGCCACGGAAGAGGAATGGGAGTTCGCCTTCGCGCTGAACTGCCGGTCGATGTTCCGCACCATGCAGGCGTTCCTGCCGGGCATGCTGGACCGGAAATACGGCGTGATCCTCAACATGGCGTCGGTTTCGTCGTCGCTGAAGGGTGTGCCGAACCGCTTCATCTACAGCGCGTCCAAGGCCGCCGTGATCGGCATGACCCGATCGGTGGCCACCGACTATGTCACTCAGGGCATCCGCTGCAACTGCCTCTGCCCCGGGACTGTGCATACGCCGAGCCTGGATGAGCGGATCGCGGCGAATGCGGGGGCGGCGGGATCGGTGGAGGCGGCGCATGCCGCCTTTGTTGCCCGCCAGCCGATGGGGCGTTTGGGGACGGCCGACGAAATCGCGGCGCTGGCTGTCTATTTGGCCTCGGATGCGGCACAATTTATCACCGGCCAGTCCATGGTGATCGATGGCGGGCTGACACTCTAACCTTTGGGGGGAAACCACTCATGAAATTGCTGCGTTACGGTCCCGTGGGCGCCGAAAGGCCCGCTATGCTCGACGCCGACGGCGCCATCCGATGCCTCGCCGGCGTGGTGCGCGACATCGACGGTTTCACGCTGTCTCCGGCCCAGATCGCAATGCTCAAGGGAATTGACCCGACCTCGCTGCCGAAGGTCGAGGGCACACCCCGCCTTGGGCCGTGCGTCGTGCGGCCGACCAACTACATCTGCATCGGGCTGAACTACGCTGACCACGCTGCCGAAACCGGCGCGCCGGTGCCCAAGGAGCCCATCGTGTTCATCAAGTCGCTGGGCGCCTTTTCCGGCCCGAACGATGACGTGCTGCGTCCGCGCGGGTCGAAGAAGCTGGACTGGGAGGTCGAGCTGGGCATCGTGATTGGCAAAACCGCGCGGTACATCTCCGAGGACGAATCGTTCGACCATGTCGCCGGCTATTGCGTCTGCAACGACGTCAGCGAGCGCGAATTCCAGGCCGAACGCGGTGGCACCTGGGACAAGGGCAAGGGCGCCGACACATTCGGCCCGACCGGCCCGTGGATGGTGACGAAGGACGAGGTCCCCGATCCGCAGAACCTTGCTCTCTGGACCGAGGTCAACGGCAAAAAGATGCAGAACGGCTCCACCAAGACCATGATCTTCGGGGTGAAGACCCTGGTGAGCTATGTCAGCCACTTCATCACTTTGCACCCCGGCGACGTCATCGCCACCGGCACGCCCCCGGGCGTCGCGCTGGGCATGAAGCCGGAGCCGATCTTCCTGCAACCGGGCGACGTCATGCGCCTGAGCGTCGAGGGCCTGGGCATCCAGACCCAGCGCGTGCTGCAGGCCTGATCTACTCCTCACCCTGGGTTGGAGCGTGGAAGCGGCCGAACCGCTGCCCGCGCAGCTTCCACAGCTCCACCAGGTCGGTCACACCCGGAAGCACGGCCGCGACGCCGCAGTTGGGGCAGAGCGGCGTGTCGCCGTCATCGATCCAGTCGACGACCTCAACGGCTTCGAATGTCTGAAGGCAGCAAAAACATCCACACTGCATGGTCGCCCCGTTTTCCGATGCGCGCTGTTATAGCGCTGATCGCGGCGACGGCACTGCTGCGTTTGGCGTTCGCGGCCAGCACCGGGCTGGGCGTGGACGAGAGCTACATGGTTGCTGCCGGACGGATGCTTTCCGGTGGCTATTTCGACCATCCGCCGGCGGCCTGGTGGTTGTCGTGGGGCGCCTCACATCTGTTGGGGACCGAGGCGCCCTTGGCCGTGCGGCTGCCTTTCATTGGGCTTTTTGGCCTTACCACCTGGTTGATGTTCCGGCTCGGGTGCGCCGTGGCGGACGCGCAAGCAGGGTTCTGGGCGGCGGTCTTGCTGAATCTTTCACCGGTGTTCGGGGTGACCGGCGGCACCTGGGTTCTGCCCGATGGGCCCTTGCTGTGTGCGCTGACGGGGGCTGCGCTTTGCCTCGTGCGGGCGACGGCGCCCAGCAGCCCCACCATGACCGCCGGGCGATGGTGGTGCGGCGCCGGGGTCTGCGCGGGGCTTGCCATGGCGGCAAAATACTCTGCCGTGCTCACCATCGGCGGAGCGTTTCTGTTCCTGCTGTGCGACCGGCGGCAACGGCACTGGCTCGCGCGGCCGGCTCCCTATGTCGCTGCGTTGATCGCGGGGGCGGTGTTCTCCCCGGTGGTGATCTGGAACGCGACGCATGGCTGGGCATCCTTCGCGTTTCAGGGCGGGCGAGCGGTCGGCCTGCGGTTTCATCCCTTCGCACCGGTGACCGTGCTGCTGGGCGAGGGGTTGTTCGTGCTGCCATGGATCAGGGCGCCGATGCTGGCGCTGCTGGTGCGCGGAAAGCCGCGATTGTTGGCATTCCTGGCCGCGCCGCCGATTGCCGCGTTCGCCGCGATCGCGGCGTGGTCAAGCCAACGCGTCCTGTACCACTGGGCCGCGCCGGGATACCTTATGCTGTTTCCGGCGCTGGGCGAGGCGGTCGCGGCCCGGGTGCACCTGCCCTGGGTGCGGCGGACGATCATTGGAACCGCGGTTTTCATCCTGGTCGCGTTGACCGCGATCGCGGCACAGATCCAATTCGACATCGTGGGCGACCGCTTGGCGTCACTGATGCGCAAGGACCCGACGATGGAGGGCATCGACTGGGTTTCCATCCGGAGCGACCTGGAACAGCGAGGGTTACTGGCCCCGGGAACCGTAGTCGGTGTTGCCAATTGGCGCGATGGAGGAAAAATCGCCTACGCGCTTGGACCCGATGTCACCGTGCTTTGTCTGAACGCCGATGCTCGGCAATTCGGCTTTGCCTATCCGCCAGCTGATTTCGTCGGGCGGGACGTGCTGCTGGTTGGGCTCACGCCGGTCGATGGGCCGTTCGAGCGGATCGAACCTTTGCCGTCAGCCTCGATCCGCCATCGGGGGCGTGTGCTGGCACCGGTGTCGGTCGCGATCGGGCATCGTTTGATTGCTTGGCCGCCGGGGAAATAGCGCGTTAAGCTGCGGGCATGGACGACATCTCCGATCGCGTGTTGAGCTTCGCCGAGTTGCGTGAATTGCAGGGACGTTCGGACCTGCGGGGCGGGATCAGACTTGCCATCCATTTGGTGTTGCTGGTGGCGGCGGGATGGCTGGTTACCGTGGCCTCGGGCTGGGCGCTGCTGCCGGCGGTCTTTGTGCTGGGTCTGGTGCAGGTGGCGCTGTTCGCCCCGGCGCATGAGTGCATGCATCAGACGGCCTTTAAGACCAAACGGGCCAACGCGATCGTGGGCTGGCTCGCGGCGTGTCCGTCATTGTTGAATTTGCATTTTTACACCGCGTTTCATTGGGCGCATCACCGCAACACGCAAATCCCCGGCGCGGATCCGGAACTGTTAGTGCGGCAACCGACGACCTTGGCGTCCTATTTGTTGCGGCTGCTGAGTTTGCCGTTCTGGCGGTTGCGGCTTCTGGTGGTGTACGACTCCTGGCGCGGCGATCTGTCGGCGTATCCGTACATTCCGCGGTTCGCGGCGCCGGCAATCATCCGCAGCGTTCGGGCGATGAGCATCATGATGTTTGGAGGCGCGATCGTTTCGGCTTTACTGTTCGGTTGGTCCACACCTTTCCTTTACTGGATCCTGCCCCAGCTGCTCGGGCAGGTGCCGTTACGGGCCTATTTGTTGACTGAGCATACGGGGTGCTCGGAAGACCGGAATGGTTTGACCAATACGCGGACGGTGTTGACCAATCCACTGGTGCGGTTGCTTATGTGGAATATGCCATACCACGCGGAGCACCATTTGTATCCGACGATTCCCTTTCATCGGCTGCCGGATGCCCATGTGTTGATCGGGGCCAAACTGGGCTTCGTGCAGCGCGGGTATCTGCGCTGGAATGTCGCGTTGGTGCGGGCGTTGGCAGGTGGCGGACCTGGCTAACAGGACGTGTTCGCCGAGCAACGTGCCGCGCGCCCGCGCAATGACCGGTTTCCAGTTTCCATATGTTAACAATGGGGGCCACACCGGTGACAGCGGATGAAGGGCGCCCGACAGATGAACGGAAACGCGCGATGGCCGGCCAGAGCGAGGATCATCGGCGAAGTATCCGTTCCGCCGCGAAACCAGGCATTCGCGGTCTGGCCGCGCTGGGTGTACCCGGGTGCATTCCACCGACCGAAACCTGGCTCAAGCCTCTGCCGCAAGGTCTTTATTGCGAACCCGGCCGCTTCTTCATCGACCCTTCCAGTGCGGTGGATCGCGCTGTCATCACCCACGCCCATTCCGACCATGCTCGCCCCGGCCACAAATCCGTGCTTGCCACCCCCGAGACGCTCGCACTGATGCACGCGCGCATGGGTCCCAGGCGGGCAGGGGGGGCAAAGCAGCCACTTGCCTACGGCGAGACCGTCACCATCAACGGCGTCCACCTCTGGCTGCAACCGGCCGGTCATGTGCTCGGCAGCGCACAGATTGTCATGGAATATCGGGGTACGCGCGCCGTCGTCAGCGGCGATTATAAGCGTACCCCAGACCCAACCTGCGCCCCGTTCGAGCCGATCGCCTGCGATGTCTTCGTCACCGAGGCAACTTTCGGCCTCCCGGTCTTCCGTCACCCCTCGCCGGATGCCGAGATCGCCCGCTTGCTCGACAGCGTCGCTTTGTTCCCTGGCCGTACTCATGTCGTAGGATGCTACAGCCTCGGCAAATGCCAGCGATTGATCGCCCTGCTGCGTCGCCAGGGCTGGGACGCTCCGATCTGGCTGCATCCGGCGCTGGTCTCGATGTGCGCGGTCTACGAGGCCCACGGCATCGGTCTGGGCGACCTGCGCCCCATCGCGACCGCGCAAAATCTGGCGGGTATGATCGTCCTTGCCCCGCCCGGATCGGTCATCCCGAACGCGGTCGACCAAGTGGTCGTCGCCGCGTCCGGCTGGATGCGCATCCGCCAGCGCGCCCGGTCCTCCGGCGCCGAACTCCCGCTCATCGTGTCAGATCACGCCGACTGGGCCGAGCTGAACGCCACCATCGACGACACCGGCGCGCCGGAGGTCTGGGTCACGCACGGCTGGGAAGCCCCGCTGATCCACGCTGTTAGCCTGCGCGGAATAAGCGGCCGAGCCTTGCGGCTTGTGGGGTATGGGGACGAAGATGCGCCGGATATGGAGGGACGAGAATGACCGAACCCCTGACCTTCACCTTCGCCGATGACGGCGCAATTCCGAATTCTCGTCTGCCGCTGCTGGTCTATCGCGACGCGGTGCCGCCCGATCCCGCAGCGATCGAACGTCTGTTCGCGGCCAATCGCTGGCCGCCGGCCTGGCGTGCGGGCGTCCACCCGTTCCACCACTTCCACAGCAACGCGCATGAGGCGCTGGGCGTCGCGCGCGGCGAGGCGACTGTGCTGTTCGGCGGCCCCAACGGCCGGACACTGGCCGTCAAGGCCGGAGACGTCGTCGTCGTCCCCGCCGGCGTCGGTCACTGCAACCAGCACGAAACGCCCGATCTCCTGATCGTCGGCGCCTATCCAGACAACGCGAACCGGCCAGACCTGTATCGGGGCAGGGCAGGGGAACACGGCGCGGTCGTTGCCAACATCGCACGCGTGGCCTTGCCCCTGGCCGATCCGGTGTCGGGCCAGAACGGTCCGCTGCCGCGTCTTTGGGGCAGTTAAACCCGCTTCGCCCCCCAAAACAGCGGGAAGCCATCCGGCACGCCATCGACGGTATTCTGCCACGCCATCGGCTGGAACCACTGGCCCACTGGAAGATGCGGCACATCGATCCAGCACTGTTTCTGGATTTCCGCCGCGATCTTTTTTTGCGTCGGCACATCCGTCGCATCGGCCCACTCGGCGCGCAGTTCCTCGATCTTCGGGCTGTTTGTCCAGCCGAACCAGGCCTTGTCCCCATTTGTTCGCAGGAAGTGCAGCAGCGGGGTCTGCATGTCCAACCCGTTCGCCGTTGTGAACAGCGCGCTCCACCCGCCCTTGTCCACCGGGGCCTTCACTTCCCGACGGACGATCGCCGTGCCCCAATCCATCGTCTGGCTTTCGAGGTTGAAGCCGGTCTTTTGCAGCATCTCCGCGCCGACATCGGACATCGCCTTTCGGTAGTACGGCTCGTTCGGTGCAAGCAGTACCGTCTTCTCGCCCTTGTAGCCGGCCGCCACGATTGCCGCCTTGACCTTCGCATAGTCACGGGGGCCGTTCAGCACCTCCATCCCCGCGTCCGAGTCCATGCCGGTGCCGGGCGTGAAAATCCCCACCCCGGCGCGCCACATGGTTTTGTCTTCCCCGGCGACGGCGGTCATGTATTCCTTCTGATCGACCGCCTGGAGCAGCAACCGCCGGATCTCCGGGTTGTCGAAGGGCGGCTGCAGATTGTTCATCTTCATCAGACCAAGCGTGCCGTTATGGTCCTTGATCTCCACCCGGATCTTGCCGGACTTCCGCAGAATCGGCAGCAGGTCGGGCGAGGGCAACTCCCACCAGTCCATTTCCCCGGCCTGCATCGCGGCGGCGGAGGTGCCGTCATCGGGGCTGGTCAGCCACTCCACACGCTCGAAATGCACGATCTTGCCGCCGGAGGTCCAACCGGTGTTCGGCTCCGACCGCGGCACGTATTTGTCATTTTTGACGTAAACCGCTCGGGCGCCCGACACCCATTCATCCGCCTTGAAGCGGAACGGGCCGCTGCCCACCATTTCCCGCACGGCTTTGAACGGATCGGTGCTGGCCAGCCGTTCCGGCATCATCGCGCACATCGGGGTGGAGATTTTCCCCAGCGCATAGGGCAGGAACCCCGTCGCATGTTTCAGGCGAAACTGGATCGTGCGGTCGTCGATCGCCGACAATTCGTCGGTGCGCTGCATCAGCAGGCTGCCGATGCCATCCCGAGCGCCCCAGCGCTTGATCGACGCGACGCAGTCCTTTGCTGTGACCTTTTCGCCGTCGTGCCACAGCAGGCCCTCTCGCAGGCGCAGCTTCCAGCGCTTGCCGTCGTCCTCGGTTTCGACCCGATCCAGCATCTGCGGCTGAATGCGATAGTTGCTGTCCATGCCGAACAGCGTGTCGAACACCATGTAGCCGTGGTTACGCGCGGTGTAGACCGTCGTCACGATCGGATCGATGATCGTCAGATCGGATTGCGGGATGAACTTCAGCGGCGCGACCGCGGCGCCCTTGCCGACGGATGGCGCGGCGAGTGCGGCGGCGAGTCCGGCCGAGAAGGTGCGGCGGCGGATCATTGTTCGGTCCCTCCGGGATTTTCTTTGGACGTGCCGGGTTACCTTGGTTGGTTACGCCTGTCCATGCTCCCTCTGCCGGCAGGCAGGGCTGTCGCATATGACCGCGCGCCCGTCCCTATCGGCATCGCTGAACTTGCTCGGGCGGTCCCCCGCGGCAAGGTCGTCACGCTTTCGGCTGACCGCGGCATATGCGACTGCACGGGGCTGGCCGAAATCCCACGTGCGGGCGCCCGCCCGTGGGCGAGGTGCCCGCGGCCGGTGAGGTGGTGCCGATGGGGTGACGCCGAGCGGCATCAACTGGGGACGATGGGGGGCGGCGGTTCGCCGAACCGGCAGCCGAGCGCGATGCGCACGGTGGATGGGCGGAGGTCTCGCCAATTGATGTGCCAGGTGTCGGGGTTCCGGTCGCGTTCGCGCAGGAAGGATACCTCCCGCCGTTCGCGGACTTTGTAAAGGCGGCTGAGACTGCCGCCGTAGTGGCGGAGGATTTTGTC
>CAIRCM010000209.1 GCA_903877125.1 uncultured Acetobacteraceae bacterium
CCATCAGCGCCCATCTGCGTAAAAAACAATTCGGTCGGCGCCGGGGGCGAGGAACCTTGCTCGTGGTCGGATAAACGTGCCTCAATGGCCGGAGGTGGTCGGGTTAAACCCGACCATGACGGGGGGATGGGTCGCGCCGTGCCTCCCATTCCGGACGGAGGATCGCCAAAATCAACTCGTCGTGGTGGCGGCCGTTCAGGAAGACGTTGCCTCGGGCGATGCCTTCCGCGGTGAAGCCGACCGATTCGTATACGTGACGTGCACGGGTGTTGTCGGGGAATTGGCCGAGCCAGAAACGATGGCATTGTGTTTCTGTGAAGACTTTGTCGATCAAGGCTCGCAGGAAGACTGAGCCATGGCCATTTCCGGGCTCCACCATGGCGATGCGCATCAGCAATGTAATACCGTCGGTGCTGTTCCAGTCTCGCAGGATGGCAAAGCCGATGGGACGGTTGTCGTGATGGGCGATGAAATGCGCGGCTCGTGGGTCGGCCATTCGGGCGCGGTGCTGGGTTTCGTCCGAGCGACCGATGAAGGATTCGTAGCCGGGCAGCCGTTCGGTTTGCATGATGAACGGGAGGTCGGCTTCGGTGGCTTTGGTTATTGTTGTCATGTCGACGACCGCGATAGGGATAGGTCTTGAACCGACCATCTCTATCCCATTGGCCTGAGATGGTCGGGTCAGGCCCGACCATGACGGGGGGAGGTGGGGTGACGGGGGGCCTGCTATCAGGTGCCGATCCCGCCGAGGGCGATGTATTTGATCTCCAGGTAGTCCTCGATGCCGTATTTGGAGCCCTCGCGGCCGAGGCCCGAAGATTTCATGCCGCCGAACGGGGCGACGTCGGTGGAGATGATGCCCTCGTTGACGCCGATGATGCCGTATTCGAGCGCTTCGGCCACGCGGAAGATGCGGCCGACGTCGCGGGCGTAGAAGTACGATGCCAGGCCGAATTCCGTGTCGTTGGCGAGGCGGATCGCTTCCTCTTCGGTCTTGAAGCGGAACAGCGGCGCCACGGGTCCGAAGGTTTCCTCGCGAAAGATCAGCGCGTCGTGAGGCACGTTCGCGAGGATCGTGGGCTGGAAGAAGGTGCCGCCCAAAGCGTGTCGTTTTCCGCCGGTGACCACCGAGGCACCGCGAGACACGGCGTCGGCGATGTGTTCCTCCACCTTGGCGACGGCGTCGGCATTGATCAGGGGGCCTTGGGACACGCCGGGTTCCATGCCGTTGCCGACTTTCATGGCCTCGACCGCGACTTTCAGCTTGGCGGCGAAGGCGTCGTAGACCCCATCCTGCACCAGCAGGCGGTTGGCGCAGACGCAGGTCTGCCCGGTGTTGCGATATTTCGACGCCATGGCACCGAGCACGGCCTGGTCGAGGTCGGCGTCGTCGAAGACGATGAAGGGCGCGTTGCCGCCCAGTTCCATGCTGGTTTTTTTCACCGTCGGCGCGCACATCGCGAGCAGCTTGGCGCCGACCTCGGTCGAGCCGGTGAAAGAGAGTTTGCGGACCAGCGGATTGGCGGTGAGTTCATCGCCCATCGGGCCGGAGGGGCCGGTGATCACGTTGCAGACCCCGGCCGGCATCCCGGCCCTTTCCGCCAGCACCGCGATCGCGAGGGCGGAGAACGGGGTTTGCGAGGCCGGGCGGATGACGCCCGTGCAGCCGGCGGCCCAGCCGGGGCCGGCTTTGCGGGTGATCATGGCGGCGGGGAAGTTCCAGGGGGTGATGGCGGCGAAGACGCCAATCGGTTCCTTGGTGACGAGGATGCGGCGGCCCTTCGCGTTTGGCGGGATGGTGTCGCCGTAGATGCGGCGGCCTTCCTCCCCGAACCATTCGATGAAGCTGGCGGCATAGGCGATCTCGCCCTTGCTCTCGGCCAGCGGCTTGCCCTGTTCGGCGGTCATGATGGCGGCGAGGTCGTCGGCGTTGGCCAGCATCAGATCGGACAGTTTGCGCAGGATATTGGCGCGTTCCTTGGCCAGCATGGCGCGCCACGTGGGCCAGGCCTTGTTCGCGGCTTCGATCGCGCGGCGGGTTTCGGCGGTGCCCATGGCGGGGACCTCGCCGATCGGCTCGCCGGTGGCGGGATTTTTCACCACCAGCGTCTTGCCGCTGTCGGCCTGGACCCATTTGCCGTCCAGGAAATTCGCCTCCCGGAACAGGGTGGGGTCGGTGAGGTTCAGCTTCGACACGGTATTGAGCATGGCGGGTCCTCCTGGCGTGAAGATAGGTCCGAACCCCGGTTCAATCCAGGGTGTCGCGGTAGGACAGGATGGCGACGGCGGTCGCGACGACGGCGAACACGGCCATTGGCCAAACATCGGGGGCGATATCGGCGAACCCGTTGCCCTTCAGCAGGATGGCGCGGCAGATTCGTATAATGTGGGTCATCGGCAGCATTTCGCCGATCGTCCGTGCCCAGAGCGGCATGCCGGCGAAGGGATAGATGAAGCCGGACAGCATCATCGACGGCAGCAGCGCGAACTGGGCAAGCTGCTGGGCCTGCATCTGGGTGCGGGAAATGGTCGAGAAGGTGAAGCCCAACGCGAGATTGCAGGCGATGAACAGGCCGAGGACCGCCAGCAGCAGGGGAATGGAGCCGTTGACCGGCACGCCGAACACACTGACCGCGACCGCCAACACCAGGAACACCTGGATGTAGCCCAGACCGACATAGGGCGTGATCTTGCCCATCATCACTTCGAGCGGGCGGACGGGCATCGACAGCAGGTTCTCCATCGTGCCGGCCTCCCGCTCGCGCGTCATCGACAGGGCGGTGATCACCAAGGTGGAGAAGCTCAGAATCACGCCGATCAGGCCGGGGACGACGTTCAGGGCGGTGATGGCCGAAGGATTGTATCGCGCGTGCAGCGTGACCTGGAATGGCGAGCCGGCGGGCTGGTTTTGCATACCGATGGGGAGATCGCGCTGAAGCGCGGTGCCGTTGAGGGCAACGACAGCGGCGGTGGCCTGGGCGATGGCGGTGGGATCGGTGGCGTCGGCATCCATCAGGATCGATGGTTGCTGGCCGGCATCGACATCGCGCGTGAAACCCGGCGGGATGTTCATCACGAACAGGACGTCGCCGCGCGCCAAGGCGTCGTCGGCCTCCTTCTCGCTGGCAAAATCGTGCAGGTCGAAATAACCGGTGTTGATCAACGCGGCTTCAAGATCGCGGGTGTAACGGGTGTGTTCGGCGGTCAGCACGCCGGTGGGCAGATGGTGCGGGTTCGAGTTCAGGGCGTAACCGAACAGAAACAGCTGGATCAGCGGGATCGTCACCACCAGCGCGATGGTGGCGGGATCGCGGCGCATTTGCAGCGTTTCCTTCCACAGGACCGCCAGGAAGCGCCGGAACGAGAATCCGGTCATCAGACGATATCCTGATCGCGCAGCAGGTGGATGAAGACGTCGTCGAGGCGGGCCTGGACTTCCTCGACCGCGATGCCATCCGGTTTTTCGGTGCCTTCGATGGCCGTCAGCAGCGCCGGGCGGTCCAGTCCAACGACGCGCAGGGCTTGGCCGAAGATCGTCGCGCTCTCAACACCCGGCGCACCGCGCAGGCTCTTGGATACTTTGTCAATGCCAGCGCCGGTCAATTCGAAGACGACCAGGTGGGCGTTGCGCACGACTTCCTCGGCTGTGCCCTGCACGATCAGCTTGCCACCGGAGAGATAGACGACGCGTTTGCAGCGTTCCGCTTCGTCCATGTAATGGGTGGATACGAGGACGGTCATGCCCTCGCTCGCCATGTCGTTGATCAGGTCCCAAAATTCGCGCCGAGCCTTGGCATCGACGCCGGCGGTGGGTTCGTCCAGCAGCAGCAGTTTTGGCCGATGCATCACGCAGGCGGCCAGCGCCATCCGCTGCTTCCATCCGCCGGACAGATTTTGCGCCATCTGGTCTGCCCGGTCGGCCAGCGACATCCGATCCAACGTGTCGCGCACGACCGCCCGGGTGTCGGGCAGTTGATACAGGCGGGCGACGAACTCCAGATTCTCCTTCACCGTCAGATCGCCGTAGAAACTGAAGCGCTGCGTCATATAGCCGACCTGCAAACGGATGTCGGCGCTGTCCTTGATCACATCCATGCCGAGGCAGGTCCCTCCCCCGGCATCCGGCTTCATCAGACCGCAGAGCATGCGGATCGTTGTGGTTTTGCCGCTGCCGTTGCCGCCGAGGAAGCCGCAGATCTCACCCTGGGGCACCTGTAGATCGAGTCCGGTCACCACATCGCGTTTGCCGAAGCTCTTGCGCAGACCATGCACGTCGATGGCCAAAGGGATTGCCAAAGGGATTGCCAAGGCGCTCATCGCATCAGGTGCACGGTGACGGGTTGCCCCGGTTTGAGTTGGGCGATGTCCGGTGGGGTGGGCCGAGCCTCGATCATGATGACGAGCTTGCCGCGCGTTGCCTCGCTGTAAATGACCGGCGGGGTATATTCGGCGCGTGGCGAGACGAAGGATATCACCCCCGTGAGGTTTGGCTGACAGGAGTCGCAGGCGATGGCGAGGCGGTTGCCGGCATGCAGCCCCGCCACCACGGTTTCGGGAACGAAGAAGCGGATCAGCAGATTGTCCGGCGGCAGCAGCGACACGACGGGCACGCCGGCATTCGGGGTTTCGCCTTGGCGGGCATAGACGGTGGAAATAAGGCCGCCGGCGGGTGCGACCATGCGGCGCTGCGCCAGCCGCCATTCGGCCTGCGCGAGTTGTGCCTTGTTCTCCGCCAATACCGCGGCCTGGGCGGCGATTTCCTCGGGCCGGCCGATCGTGGCCTTTTTCAGTGCCAAGGCGGCCTCGGCGACCTGCAGCCTGGCGGCCGCCGACAGCATATCCGCCCGGCTTTGATCCCGCTGCTGGACGCTGACGGACTGGCTTTTGACCAGCGTTTCAGCGCGCGCGAGGTCGACAGTCGTGCGTTGCAGCGTCGCGCGGTTGTCGGCGACGGTGGCCTCGGCCTGGGCAATTTCTTCGGCGCGACCGGGCGACTGGAGGTTGGTTAACCGCGCGGCGGCTTCCCTCACACGGGCGGCGATTTCGTCGCGGGAGGCGATGTCGTTGGCGTCATCCTGGGCGAACAGGAGCTGGCCGGGCTGGACCATGTCGCCTTCCTTCACCGGAACATCGGTCAGGCGGCCCTGCAGCGGCGGGCCGATGCGGACGAAATTGGCGTCGACGTAGCCCTGCCAGACATCGGGCCCATCGCCGCGCGGATACCACCACCATAGGCCTGCCCCGGCCACCGCCATGACGGCGATCAGCAGGAACACCCGCGCCTTCATCGCCGCGGCTCCAAACCGCGCAACAGAATGTCCATATGGGTCTCCATGACCGCTTTCGGGTCCATTGCGATGTCGGTGTGCTGACCGAGCGAGTGCTTCCAAAGCACCAGCATCAGGAAGGGGGCGACGAAGGTGGGGATCGCCGATTGGACATCGACATCCCGCAGCTCCCCCCGCTCCACGCCGCGCCGAAAGGCGCCGGTCAGCAGTTGCATGGCACGGCGGACGACCTCGTCGGCATACATTCGTGCGATGGCGGGAAAGTTGCCGGATTCAGCCAGTACGAGTTTGGGAATCGCGGTCAGGTTGGTGTCGAGGACCTGCAACATGCGGTCGGCGATCTGGCGCAGCAGCGTTGGCGTCGGTCCGTCGAAGGTGGCGACGGCCTGTTCCATTGCTTCGAGGTTCGGCAGCAGGCCCTGGCGAAGGACCGCCCGAAACAGGTCTTCCTTGGTCGGGAAGTAAATATAGACGGTGCCCTTGCTGACGCCGGCGCGGACGGCGACGTCTTCCAGCCGGGTGGCGGCGAATCCGCGCTCGGTGAACAGCGCGAGGGCGGCGTCGGCGATTTCGCTGGGTCTTGCGTCCTTGCGGCGGCGCCGTGGGGCTGCGGGTTCCGGCATGGGTATCAATTAATGACCGGCCGGCCGGTAATCAAGGCTCGCGTGCACTTTTGCCGGCGTTAACGGTTCATCAACACTTTCTCGGCATGATCTCCCGGCCGCGCGCATTTCGCCTTGCGCCGCACTCAAATTGTAGATATATTTTGGAGATCAGACAGTGATCTACGAATGGGACGAAACCAAGCGGGCCAGCAATATCGCCAAGCATGGCATCGATTTCGAGGAAGTCCGATCATTCGACTGGGACACAGCGCTGATCCGGGAAGATACCCGCCGGAACTATGGCGAACGGCGGTGGGTGGCCATCGGTGCCATGGGTTGGACCTTGGTGGTGACAGTCGTCGTTTACACTGAACGGGGCGAAGCAACACGGATTATCAGCGCCAGATTGGCGAGCAACACGGAAAGGGCATTTTATGAAACCGCATTCCCCTGACGCCGAAGCCGCCATCCAGGCTGGCATCGCGCAAGACCCGGACAATCCCGAATGGACCGCGGAAGACTTTGCTCGGGCGCGCCCGGCGGCTGAAATCGCGCCCGATCTGGTGACCGCATGGCGCCGCTCGCGCGGCCCGCAGAAGAAGCCAACCAAGGAACTGGTATCGCTGCGCATCGAACGGGAGGTGCTGGAACGGTTGCGCGCCTCCGGACCCGGCTGGCAAACGCGTGCCAACGATATGCTGCGGGCGGCGGTGCTGGGGTCCTGAATCGGCGCTTGCAACGTTGGTCCGGCAGGTCCAGAAGCCCGCCGTTGCATAGGAGCGCGCCATGGTCCCCCGCTATACCCGTCCTGAAATGGCCGCCATCTGGGCGCCGG
Organism: uncultured Acetobacteraceae bacterium; assembly: GCA_903877125.1. Lineage (GTDB taxonomy): Bacteria > Pseudomonadota > Alphaproteobacteria > Acetobacterales > Acetobacteraceae > Rhodopila. Next base: position 6,729 of record CAIRCM010000209.1, read on the forward strand.
AAAACCGTTTTCGGATCTGGTTCGAGATCGAGGCTCTGGCCGCCGAAGGCATGGCCCGCATGGGCGCGATCCCCGAGGAAGCGGCGCGCAACATCCGTGAAAAGGGTGCCGCCAAGGTCAAGCATATCACGCAGGCCGATCTCGATCGCATCGACGAAATCGAACGCGAGACCCGGCACGACATCATCGCGTTTCTGACCTGGCTGGCCGAGGGGATCGGGCCGGACAGCCGGTTCGTGCATCAAGGCATGACCAGTTCCGACGTGCTGGACACCTGCCTCGCGGTGCAACTGACTCAGGCGACCGACATTCTGCTGAAGGACCTCGACGCCGTGCTGGCGGCGCTGAAGGCGCGGGCGATCGAGCACAAGAATACGCTGACCATCGGGCGCAGCCACGGCATCCACGCCGAACCGACGACGTTCGGGATCAAGCTCGCGGGGCATTATGCGGAATTCGCGCGCAACCGTGACCGGCTGGTGCATGCGCGCGCGGAAATCGCCACCGCCGCGATTTCCGGCGCGGTGGGCACGTTCGCGCATCTCGATCCGGAGGTGGAGGAATACGTCGCGCTGCGGCTCGGCCTGACCGCGGAGACCGTGTCCACCCAGGTGATTCCGCGCGACCGGCATGCGGCGTATTTCTGCACCTTGGGCGTTATCGCCAGCGGGATCGAGCGGCTGGCCACCGAAGTCCGGCATCTCCAACGCAGCGAGTTGCGGGAGGCGGAGGAATTCTTCCATCCGGGGCAGAAGGGTTCCTCGGCGATGCCGCACAAGCGGAATCCGGTGCTGAGCGAAAACATCACCGGGCTGGCGCGCGTGGTGCGGGCGGCCGTGGTGCCGGCGCTGGAGAATGTCGCGCTGTGGCACGAACGCGACATCAGCCATTCATCCGTCGAACGGGTGATCGGGCCGGATACCACGCTGGCGCTGGATTTCGCGCTGATGCGGCTGGCGGGGATGATGGAAAAGCTGGTGATCTATCCGGAACGGATGCTGGCCAATCTGGAAAGCCTTGGCGGCGTGGTGCATTCCGGGGAGGTGCTGCTGGCACTCACGCGGTCCGGGATTTCCCGGGAGGACGCTTACCGGATCGTGCAGGCCTGCGCGATGGCCACCTGGACGAAGCTGGGCACGCCGGAGGGGCGGAGCTTCCGGGAGAATCTGGCCGCCGATCCGGACGTCTCCGCTCGGGTACCGGCGGCGGTGCTGGACGCGGCGATGGATCCGGGGATTCATCTGCGTTCGGTGGATCGGATTTTCGAGCGGGTGTTTGGCGCTGCCGCGTGATCCATCCCCAGCGGCATGACGGTCGTCATGCCGCACCGTTCCGCCCTAGGCGTTCGCCGCCAGAAACCCTTCGACCGCCGCGATGAACCCTTTCGTGTTCTGCCCGTGCACGTTGTGCCCGCAGTTCGGCACCGTCACCAACGTCCCCATTGCCAACGCGTCACGGAAACGTTCCGCCGCGTCGGCGGTCAGAATGTTGGAGTTCTCGCCCCGCACCACCAGCACCGGCAGATCGAACGCCCCGGCATCGGCGAGGGCGATGTTTTCCAACGGCCCCTGCCCGCGGACGATGCCGAGCCGGCGGGGGTTGCTGTCGCATTTGCTGACATATTTGCCGTCGGCGCGTTCGAGCATGTTGTATTTCACCGTCCGCTCGATGTGCTCGCGGGACCGGTAGGGGTCATATTTGCGGACGTTGGCGACGAAATGTTCGAGGTTGTCGAATTCCTCGTTTGCCACCACGAAGCCGGCGATGACTTCCCTGCCCCGGCCGGACAATTCCGGACCGATATCGACCAGCACCAAGGCGCGCAGTTTCGACGGATCGCGCTTGGTCATCAGCATCGCGTTGCGCCCGCCCATGGAATGCCCCATCAGCAGCGGCTTGTGCAGGCGCATCGCGGCGATGAAGGCCTCGGCGTCCAGCGACATCTCATGGTTGGAGTAGCTGACGTCGCGCGACCACTCGCTGTCGCCATGGCCGCGCTGGTCGAGCGCCAGGACACGGTATTTTCGCGCGAGATGCAGGCTGACCAGGTCCCAGGAATGGGCTGACTGGTGGCCGCCGTGCAGCAGCACGATGGCAGGCGCATCGGGTGCGCCCCATTCGAGGAAGTGGAAGCGTTGGCGGCGCAGGACGATGTTGCAGGACCGGTACGGCACCGAGGGGTCATGGGGAATGCCCAAATCCGCGGCGCTGCTCAGCAGGCTGCGAAACTCATCGGTTCCGGTCATGTCGAGGGGTTCCGAACCCTCGGCGAAGATATTCAGATACATGCGTCGATCCCGTGCTTGCGGCCGGCAGGTTAGGCACGGGATCGCGGCTTTGTCACCCCGGGCGGCGCGCGCCGCCCGGGGGAGCCGTGCCCAAGCGGTTCGATCATATTTTCGTAATCGGTCATATTTCCATATCGTCATGTCGATGAATTCTGTAGCCACTCCTCACGCCAGCAAATCGAAGGCGTATCGGTATGGTTTCGGGAGATAGGCATCATGACGCAATGGGCTCCACCGCCAGTGGTCAATATTCAGGATCTGGTCCCACACCCCGAATCGCTCAGTCCTCGCCGCCGCAAGGTACTGTTCGACATTTTGCCGCGAGTCCTTGGGGGAACCTACAAACACCGTTCGGGCGGCAACGCGCAATGGACGATACTGAGCGCGGGTTATGACCCGACCACCGAACTCGCGAGCGACAAGGCGGCCGGCAAACCAGGGAACCACACGACCAGTTGCGGCGCATTGCCGGGATTTGTGGCGAACGAATTGGGCGTCGCCGCCAGCATCGTGCGGGAGGGGATGGTAAGCAAGGGCCTTAATTCGATCCGCGCCGCGGCCATCAAGCAAGGCGCCTGGGTCCAAAATTCGGGGCTCATTCAGATGTTGGCGGCTTCCTCCGGCGTGACCGGATTGCGGCCGTTACCGGGCGATATCTATGGGTTGTGTGCCACGCATGATCCGAACTCGATCCTGGTGCATGTCGGGATAATCGTCCGGCCCGGCTTGACGCCCAACGATACGATCTGGTGGACGGCGGACGCCGGCCAAGGCACCTGGCCGGATCAGGCATGCATTCTTGTGCAACGCAACTATGAAGTCGCGTCGGCCATGCTGACCGGCGAATCGACAACCGGGCTGGTCCGCAACAAGAAGATGTTGGCCGGCTGGATCGATATCGACAAATACCCGTTCAAGAGCTGATCCGGCTTTCAGGCGGGATATGCGGCGGGTGCCGCTTCCGGTTTGAAGCGCCCCCGCCGGACCAGCAGGAACAGCACGATCCCCGCGTTCGCCGCGTTCCACGCGACGCCGTTGGCGAAAGCCGCGCGATAGGATCCGGTGGCGTCGAATATCACGCCCGACATCCAGCCGCCCAGGGCCATGCCGAGCAGGGTCATCATCATGACGATCCCGACTCGGGTGCCGGCTTCCTTGGCGGGGAAGCACTCGCGGATCACGATGGCATAACTGGGCACCAGACCGCCCTGGAACAGGCCGAACAGCGCGGAAATGACGTAGAGCGAGGTCACGCCGTTCATCAGCAGATACAGCGTCAGCGCTGTCATCTGCAGCACCGAACCGATCAGCATGGTCTTCATGCCGCCCAGCCGGTCGGCGACGAAACCCGAAGCCACGCGGCTGAAAATACCGCATCCAAGCATGAGGGACAGCATCTGGGCGCCTCGGGCCACGCCGTAGCCGAGGTCGCCGCAATAGGCGACGATATGCACCTGCGGCATCGACATCGCGACACAGCAGGCAAGACCGGCCACCATCAGCAAGCCTTGGAGCGTCGCCGGCGACATGCCCATCGTTCCCATGTTGCCAGTGGGGGCCGCGACGGTGCCGGCCCGGTGCGCCGGTGCGGGTGCGCGCAGCAGAAACGCCAACGGGATCATGGTGGCGGCACAGAACAGGCCGATGCCGATATAGGTCTGACGCCAGCCGTAGGAGGCGATGAAGTGCTCCACCACCGTCGGCCAGATCGCTCCGGAGAGATAGTTGCCGGCAGCGCATAGCGAAACGGCGACGCCGCGGCGCTTCTCGAACCAGTGCGAGATATCCGCCATCAGCGGCGCGAAGCTGGCGCCGGTTCCAAGCATGCCGGCGAACAGGGCGTAGGGAATGCCGAAGGTCCAGACGTCGTGGGTGAAGGCGGCGGCGGTGTAGCCGATCGCCAGGGCGGCGCCGCCAGCCGCGATGGGCAGGACGATCCCAATTTTGTCGCTGATCCGGCCCATGAGCACGCCGCCGACGCCGAAGCCGATCATGGTCAAAGTGAACGGCACCGATGCCGCCCCGCGTGCGATGCCGAAATCCGCCTGCACCGCCGGTAGCGACACCACAACCGACCACATGCCGACCCCACCGATGGTGGAGATCAGCATGCAGATGGTCAGGCGAAACCAGGCGTAGGGGGAATCGATTTCACGTCGGGACAAATTCAATGCTCGTCATGGTCGGGTTTGATCCCGACCATCTCCTTGGATGGTGGTACCCCATTGGCATGACGTTTAGGATCATGCCGAGCGAGGGATCAGGTCCGCTCGAAGTCGATGCGTTCGGTCACCGGCAGTCCCTGCAGCTTCCGGCGCAGACAATCCAGGGCCATTTCGACCGCGCCCAATCGGACCCATTCGCGCCCGCCGAGGATACGGGAGCGACGAACCACCACATCGTCGGCGGTGGCGATGCCGGTCCAGATCGTGCCGCCGAAGTCGATGCGGTCGGCGCCTTCGTCCAGCTCGATCAGGGAGACCAGCGAATACGTGGCGCCGGTCTGCTCACGGGCGGCTTTGGCGACGGCGGCGGCGGCGTCCTCGGTCATCGGGCCGGTCAGGGCGATGTCCTTCAAGCCGTAGACCGCGTGCAGATCGGCGAAGTGGCGCACCGTGACGCCGCGGCGGAAGACATGTTCGGCGCTGGGCAGATGACCGATGCGGCCGGCGATGGCGCCGCTGGTGAAGGTTTCCACCAGCGAGAGCGTGCCCTGCGTGCCAGTGAGTTCCGCCAGCACCACGCCTTCAAGGGTGCGGTCGTCCTCGGCCATGATGAAATTGCCCAGGCGCTTGCGCACCTCCTCGGCGATGGGCGCCAGCTTGCGGTTCACATCGTCCATATCCGTCCCGCGCACCGTCAGCTTGGTTTCCAACTGCGGGTAATGCGCGCGGAAACCGAGTTTGACGCCGCCGGCGGGGTCGAGGTCCTCGACGCCTTTCAGCAGTTCGTCGGCGTGCGATTCGCCGATGCCGTAGGAGTGGAAGCGCTTGAGGTAGATCGACGCGGGGGCACCGGAGCGGGCGAGGATGCGGGGTATCACCTGTTCTTCGAGCATGCGGCGCATCTCGCGCGGAACCCCGGGGGTGAAGAAGAAGCGGGCCTTGCCGATGTCCACCGCGAAGCCGCAAGCGGTGCCGATGGGGTTGTCGATCATCTCCGCGGTCGCGGGCAACATCGCCTGCTTGACGTTGTTGGGCGGCATGACGCGGGCGCGCTTGGTGAAGAACGCCTCCATCGTGGTCAGCCATTCCTGGTTCAACGCGAGTTCCACCCCGGCGGCCTGGGCGGCGATTTCCTGCGACAGATCGTCCACGGTCGGCCCAAGGCCGCCGTTCACGATGACCGCGTCCGCTCGGGTGCCGGCCAGCTTGAACGCCGCGAGCAGGGTGTCGCGATCGTCGCCGACCGTGGTCTCCCACACGACGGACAGCCCGACATCCTCCAGCTTCTGGGCCATGTAGGAGAAGTTGGTGTTGGTGATCTTGCCGGTCAGCACTTCGTCGCCGGTGCAGATGATCTCGATGCGCATGTTTCCGCCCCACTCGGTTTGTCGGCGCGGAGGTTCGGGGATTGGCGGCCCGAGGGCAAGAGGGCCGCGATCACCCCACGACGATCGTGTTGCGCAGGGCCAAAGGCGAGGCGATGCCGGTCAGGGGCTCCCAGCTGCCGCCGATGCCGATGCCGATGATCAGGACCGTGCCGTAGTCGAACATGCGCCCTGGAATGCCCTGGCGGATGTCGACGGTTTCGACCTTGCCGATATTCATCTCCTGCGTGCGGCGGGAAATCCAGCCGACCTTGTGGATGATGCGCTTGTCGGTCACCACGAACTCGGTCGTGATCTGCCGGAACCATGAGCCGAGGTAGCTCAAGGCGGCCAGAGCCATGCATCCCGCGGCGGCGAACCAGGCGGCGATGCGCAGGTCGTTGGCCTGCCCCAGCGCGACGATGCCGAAGACCAGGGCCAGGATGACGAACAGGATGGCGTTCTTGTGAATGACCCAGTGCAGGCGTCCAACGAAGCGGACCTGCTCGTCCGGCTGGAGGACCTTTTCGTAATACGACATCGCGGCAGATCCTTCGCTGTCATGATCGCGGACGTGGGCGCGCTGTCAGCGGTATGCCCGAATGGCGCGCGGCGATCCATGGCCGGCGTGCCGCGGCGGCCTTCTACCCCGGCGGGACCTCGGCTAGGCTGCGGGCAACGGAAAAACAGAGGGAAACGCGCCATGGCCTATGTCCGCCCCACGAAATCGGCGACCCCGCCGAAATATCCGCAGCAGACGCCGCAACCGGCGATCGCGCCGCTGACCCCGCCCAACCTTGTCGTCGATCTGATGACCACGGCGGGTTCGGCGACCATGGGCGCGAAATGGAAAGGCAAGGAAGCCCTGCTGGTGACCGTGCCGGCCCTGTCCGACGCGATGCCGGCGTTCAAGACGACCTACGATGTCGAACCGCATGCGGAACTGCTGGGTTATGACGACTCCGATTGGACGGATATCGCCGCGACCGATCTGGCGGCCCGGCGCGGCGGCGGCATGGTGTCGTTCTACTGGTTTCGTATGACGGTCACGATCCCCGAGAAGATCGGCGATTTCACCACCGCCGAGACGCGTGCCGTGCTGACGGTCAACGTGGACGACTATGCCGAGGTCTGGGTCAACGGGGTGATGCCACGTGTGCCCGGCCGTCCCTCCCCGGCCGCGATCCAGGGGTTCAACATGCCGAACCGGGTGGTGCTGGGCGACAACGTATCGCCGGGGGATAAGTTCGAGATCGCGATTTTCGCGATCAACGGACCGATTTCCGCCGCGCCCGCGAATTTCCTGTGGTTCCGTGAAGCAAAAGTCGAGTTTTGGAGATAAGACCATGGATCGTTTGCAAGGCAAGATCATCCTGATCAGCGGCGGCGCCCGCGGCCAGGGCGCGGCCGAAGCCAGGGCCTGCATCGCCGAAGGGGCTCGGGTCGTCATCGGCGACGTACTGGACGACCAGGGGCAGGCCTTGGCTCGGCAACTCGGAAACGGCGCGGTCTACGTGCACCATGACGTGACGAAAGAGGCCGACTGGGACGCCGCCGTGAAAGCGGCCGAGGCGATGGGAGGACTGCACGGGCTGGTCAACAATGCCGGAATCTACCGCCCTGCCCGGCTGATGGAAACCGACGCGGCGCTGTTCGAAGCACATATGCGGGTCAATCAGCTTGGGCCGTTTCTGGGGATGAAAGCGGTCGTGCCGCTGATGGAAAAATCGGGCGGCGGATCGATTGCCAATATTTCCTCCACCGCCGGGCTGCGGGGTTCGCCGGGGGCTATGGCGTACAGTGCGACGAAATGGGCTCTGCGCGGCATGACGAAGGCCGCGGCGGTCGATCTGGCACCACGGAAGATCCGGGTGAACTCGATCCATCCAGGGCCGATCGACACCGAAATGCTGTCGGTGCGGACGCCGGAACAGAATGCCGCGCGGCTTCAGCTCGTGCCGATGAAGCGCATGGGCACGGCGGAGGAGATCGCGAATCTGGTGGTGTATCTGCTGTCCGATGAGAGCGGATATGTCACCGGCGCGGAGGTCGCGATCGATGGGGGGGGCGACGCTGTAGCCGGACGAGCCCATGGTGCCGGGGACGGCAGAAGCCCCGTCGAACGGCGTACCGGTCGCGATAAAGCGGTAGCGCGTGCGAGCAGGCGCAGGCTCTGATACTATAGCCGCGCGTCGACGGTTAAAGGAGGCGGCAAGTGACCGAGACCCAACGAATTACGACGGACCCTGCCCAATGCGGCGGACGTCCCTGCATCAGGCATCTGCGGATCCGGGTAACCGACGTTCTGGATTTACTGGCCGCTGGGGCAAGCCGAGCGGAGATACTTGAGGATTATCCCTCGCTGGAATCAGAAGATATTACAGCCGCGCTGGAATATGCCGCCCGGCAGAGCGATCATCCGGTGCTGCGCGTCGCCTGATGCGTTTCCTGGTCGACGCCAATTTGCCCACTGCACTGGCGCGGTGGCTGGTTGAGCAGGGGCACGATGCCTCGCATGTGGGCGATGTGCTGCTGCAGGACGCCACCGACACCTCGATCTGGGATTTTGCCCTCCGAAGTGCTGCGACGATTGTGACAAAGGATGCGGATTTCGCTCAACGGAAGATACTGACGCCTAACGGGCCGGCAGTGGTGTGGCTGCGCCTTCCCAATACGCGGCGGCGAGCGTTGCTGATTTGGTTCGAGACGATCCTGCCAGATGTCCTGTCGGCGTTGGCGCGCGGCGACACGTTGATCGAAGTCGTGCCGAGATAATGGTGCACAGCGCCATGCTCAACCGAGCATGGTGCTAGAGCGTGACCGTCAGAGGTGGAATCACACGGCGGCGTGAGTCACGCGATCAAACAAAGACTTATAGAGCACGATTGGGTCAACTTGACCCGATCGTGCTCTGAAGAATCTCACCGCCGCGCGCCGGTATTCCGCCGCTCCTCCTCGGCCCGCACCGTGTCCAGCAGATAATGCGGACCAAGCGCGGCAAGGTTGGGGGCGCCGATCTGGCCGAGCACGAGGTCGATTTCCCGTTGCAGGATGGACACGGCTTTCTTCACCCCCTCCAGCCCGCCCGCCGTCGCGCCGTAAAGGGTGGCGCGGCCGGTGAGGACGAAATCGGCACCCATGCAGAGTGCGGCGACGATGTCCGATCCACGGCGGACGCCGCTGTCCAGCAGCAAGGGGATTTCCGGGCCGACAGCGGAACGGATCATCGGCAGCATGTCCAGCGGCGAGGGCATCAAATCCAGCTGCCGTGCGCCATGGTTGGACACCAGGATGCCGTCCACGCCGAGGCCCATGGCGATACGCGCATCTTCGGGGTGCATGATGCCTTTGATGATGAGCTTGCCGGGCCAGGCGGCGCGAATGGCCTCGATATCGCCCCAGACCTGGCTGGCGTCGGGCGTCTGGGCGGCGAACAGATCGGCGACCTGATCCGGGGTCGATCCCTGGGCCGCATAGCGTTGCCAGTTGCCGAGCATCGGCAGGCCACCGTTGCGGTAGTAGTTGATGACCCAGGCGGGGTGAAGCATCGCTTCCAGGATCGTCGGCAAGGTCATCTTCAGCGGGCGGACGAAGCCGTTGCGGCGGTTACGTTCGCGGTTCGAGGACACCGGCACGTCGCAGGTGACAGCGATGGTTTTCAGGCCGAGATCGATGGCGCGCTTAACCAGATCCAACTGGAAGGCCCGGTTTTTCGCACCGTAAATCTGATACCAAAGATTGCTGCCGGCGAGCTTGTGGCCCTGTTCCATCGAAGCGTTGGCCGCACCGGACATCAGGTAGGGAATGTTGGCTTCCTTGGCCGCCTGGGACAGGAACAACTCGGCGTCCTGGCGGAAGGCGCCGGCCATGCCGGTCGGGGCGATGCCGAAGGGGCTGGCGAATGTTTGGCCCAGAATCTCGGCTTTCTGCTCGCGCTTCGAGGTGTCGATGTAATAGCGCGGCACCAGACGCAGGTCGCGGAAGGCGTTGGCGTTGGTCCGCAGGCCGTGTTCGTCCTCTACCCCGCCTTCGATGAAGTCGAACATGATTTTCGGCAGCTTGCGCTTGGCCAGCCGTTTGAGGTCGTCGATGTTGATCGCGCTGTCGATGCGGCTCATGCCTGGAACGAGTCCCTGGTTGAATTGGTATAGACCGTCCCATACCGCCAAGCGGCCCTGGACGCCATACGAGCGGGGTGGAACACTCCGAACGCAGCCCAGGGGAGGAAGACCATGACCAATCGTGCCCATGTTATCACCGGGGGATTTCCGCCGGGATCGCCAGCCGGGCACGATCACGATCATGCTCGCCTGCGCCTGCTGACTTTGTTAGCCGAGCAGGATATTCCGGCGTCGGTGGGGAACGATTTTTCGGATGTGGGGAAGTGGCTGCCGCTCAGCCGGTTGCTGGTGACCTATGTGGCCGGGCCTTATCCGGACGCCGGGCAGTCGGCGGTTATTCAGTCGTGGCTGGAAGGCGGCGGGCATTGGCTGGGCCTGCACGGCACCAGCGGCGGGCGCGCCGAACGGGTGGAGGGGATTCGGAACCGGCGAACAGTAAAGACAGAGCATCATGTGGTACTGGGCAGTTTTTTCCTGACCCACCCGCCGTTGTGCCGGTTCCAGGTGGATGTCGTGGGGGAGCATCCGATCACCCGGGGGATCGGCTCGTCGTTCCTGATCGAGGACGAACCATACTTCATCGAACTTCAGCATCCCGCGGACACCAGGATCCTGCTCACCGCCGATTACGGCGCGGACGGGGCATGGCCGGCGGTCGAGACGCTGTATGGCAGGGACACGTCGTTGCAGGCGGATGGCAAGACCCGGGTGCTGGGGTATACGCGGCCGGTTGGGGCCGGCGCGGTGACCTATTTTGCCTTTGGCCACTGCACCAACCCGCCGGTTTATCGCGGCCCGTGGGAGAACCCGGCGTTCACGCAATTGTTGCGGAACGCCATCGCCTTCGCTACTGCGACGCCCGGCTAGGCCCGACCAGCGTCGCGCCGCCGTCCACCCCCAGCACCTGGCCGGTGATGAAGCGCGCCTGCTCGGACAGCAGGAAACGGACCGCCATGCCGATGTCCCAGCCATTGCCCTCCCGCCCCATGACCGAAGCCTTGCGGCGCGCTTCCCGCGCCTGATCCGTCATGCCGCGTGAATAGACCATGGGGGTGTAGACCGGGCCGGGGAAGACGCAGTTGGCGCGGATACCGTCGGGACCGTGATCGACCGCCATGGCTTGGGTCAGCGCGATCACCGCGCCTTTGGAGACGCTATAGGCGGTCAAGCCACGCGGGCGCAGGGCGGAAATGGAGGAGATCGTGACGATCGATCCGCCGCCGGCGGTTTTGATCATCGCGGGGATCGCGTGCTTGCAGGACAGGAACATGGTGTCGACGTTGACATGCATGACGCGCGACCAGTTTTCCTCGGTCTCCTCGACAACGGTGCCTTTGCTGCCGATGCCGACATTATTGTCGAGACAATCCAGCCGGCCCCAGCGTTTGACGGCGTCGGCGACCATGGCCGCACATTCGGACGACCGGGTCACATCGTAGGAGGCGGCCGCGGCTGGCGCGCCGCCGGCCTCGGCGATCATGGCAACGGTGCGTTCGGCGAGGGCGATGTCCTTGTCGACCACCAGCACATGGGCACCGGCGCACGCGAGGAGGATACAGGCGGCGCGGCCATTGCCGATGCCCTCGCCCACGGCGCCGCCGCCGGTGACGATCGCGACCTTGCCGGTCAGGCCCCATTCTTCGTTCGGTGTCATGTCAGGTGGCTTCCTTCGTTTGGGTGACGACGGTGTGCACCAATGCGGCGACCGGTGGTAGTGTCGCGCCGTGGAGGCCACCATGGACAACACCATCGACGCGGAACCGCCCTCGTATAGCGCGACACACCCACACTGCTTCCTTCCGGGCACAGACACGCCATTGGTCCTGCTCCATGGCTCTGGCGGTAACGAATGCGACCTCCTGCCGCTCGCCGCGGAATTGGCGCCTAACGCGGCAAAATTCGGCATTCGCGGTCCGGTTGCCATCGACGGGGGGTACGCCTTCTTCCATCGATTTCCAGACCGCCGGGTGGATGAGGCCGACATCGAGGCCAAGGCGCCCGTGCTGGCGGCGTTCATCGAGGCCTCCCGCGCACGCTACGATTTCGGCAAACCGCCCATCGCGGTCGGGTTCTCCAACGGCGCAATCATGGCGGCAGCGTTATTGCTGACCCGTCCCGGCCTGCTGGCGGGGGCAATACTGTTCCGCCCGCTCATCCCATTTACGCACGATCTCGGGCACCGCCTGGATAATACACCGGTGCTGATCGTCGACGGCGAAAAGGACAGCCGCCGGTCGCCCGGCGATGGATTGCGACTGGCGGAACGCCTGACTCGTGTCGGAGCATCGGTGAGCTATCATGTGCTGCCGGTCGGCCACGCGATCACTGCCGAGGACAAGAAGATCGCACGTGCATGGCTAGAGGCCGTCGCTCGGCCCAAGGCCGATCGCCACGGCCTCCGCGGAGCCCCGACAGGCGCGGTCCTACTCGCCGCCTTCCAGGCCTGTCCCCACCCCGAGGTCGATTTCGACACGGAGTCGGTCCGCTCCCCCGTGCGCGACGTGGCGCTGTAACGGGTTGGCTACGGTTCGGTTTGACGGTTGGCTCACGCGACCGCGTCAACTTCGCGCGGCCATACGTTTTTCGGTCGCAAACACCAAGGCGTGGGTGGTCCGCCTTCGCGGACCATGACGCTGGGGGGAAGCCAGCGGGCGGTCCCTCACAGGTCAAGAATTCGGGCCGCTGGATTGACCCACCCCCTCACCCCTCCAACCCCCGCATAAACGCCGCAATCCCATCGATCTTCGCCATAACCGCATCCCGCCCCTCCGGTTCCAGCGAGAAAACCACCCGTTCCACCCCCAAATCCGCATACCGCTTGATCGTGTCCCCATCCCGCCGGGAGTGCCAAACCGTCACCGGCAGCCGCCCCCGGCCCGCTTCCTCGCACATACGGTGAAACTCCGGGATCATATCCGCGATCTGCCGATAAGCCCCCTTCCGCGCCGCCTGCGGCAACCACCCATCCCCGTAACGGATCGCCCGCCGCGCCGAATAGGGAAACGCCCCCCCGACATAAACCGGCGGCGACCGCACCGGTTTCGGCCGAGCAACCATCGGTCCGAAATCGACGAACTCTCCGTGATATTCGGCGACATCGGACGACCAGATCGCCCGCATCGCCTCCACGTTCTCCCGCGCACGCTTGTGCCTTGTTTCGAAGTCGCAGCCATGGTTCTCCATCTCGTCCTGGTTCCACCCATTGCCAATCCCAAACAGAAACCGCCCGGCCGAAACCTGGTCGATCGACGCCACCAGTTTCGCCAACTGGATGGGATCGCGCTGCGCCACGAGGCAGACGCCCGTCCCCACCTTCAGCGTCCGCGTCACCGCCGCCGCCGCGGTCAACGACACGAACGGATCCATCGCGTCGTAGTATTTCTTCGGCAGGTCCCCACCCGCTGGAAACGGCGTCACCCGCGACACCGGAATATGCGAATGCTCCGGTGCCCAGACGGACTCAAAACCCCGTTCCTCCAACACGCGCCCCAAGGTCGCCGCGTCGATCGCATAATCGGTGAAAAACATCGAAGCGCCGAATTGCATGGCCCCCTCCCCCTTTTGCGCCGCATGATGGACCGGAACGCCAATTGGCAATAGCCTGCCCGCCTGTCCCGTTTGGAGACCCCGAATGACCGTCGAATTCATCGGCATGATCGCCGCCGAGGAAAAATCCGAAATCAGCCCGCCCAGCGGGCCGACGATCCAGCCCGACTATATCGCCCGCTTCGCCCAGGCGCACGAAGCCGCGGGCTTCGACCGCGTGCTGATCGCGCACAACTCCGCCGATGCGGACGCGGTGCTGGTCGCCACCCACGCCGCCTATGCAACCAAGAAGCTGCGCTTCATGATCGCGCACCGTCCGGGCTTCATCGCGCCCACCTATGCCGCAAGGCTGTTCGCCAGCTTCGACGTGTTCTCGGGCGGGCGGGGCGGCATCCACATCATCTCCGGCGGCGACGGCGCGGAACAGCGAAAGGACGGCGATTTCCTGAGCCACGAGGAACGCTACCGGCGCACCGACGAATATCTCGACCTGATGCGGCTCGAGTGGACATCCGAGACCCCGTTCTCCCATGAAGGGACGTATTACAAGGTCGAAAACGCCTTCGCTCGGGTCAAACCGATCCAAAAGCCCCATATCCCGGTCTATTTCGGCGGGTCGTCGGACATCGCGATCGCCTTCGCCGCCAAGCACGCCGACATCTACGCCTTCTGGGGTGAGACACTGGATATGGCGCACGAAACGATCGCCAAAGTCCGCAATGCCTGCGCGAAGATCGGGCGCGATCCGGCAAGCATGAAATTCAGCCTGTCGTTCCGCCCAGTGCTGGCCGACACGGAAGAGGCCGCGTGGAAACGCGCCGACCGGATCATCGAACGGGTGCGCGAACTGCGCGGCCAGGGCGTCGGGCGGTTCAATGCCAAGCCGGAAAGCGTGGGCTCGGCGCGGCTGCTGGAAGTCGCGGCTGGCGGCAAAATTCGGGACAAACGGCTGTGGACCGAGGTCGCGGCCGCCGTCGGTGCGGGATCGAACACGACGTCGCTGGTCGGCACCGCGGAACAGGTGGCGGAGTCGCTGTTGGAGTATCACGCGCTGGGGATCACGACATTCCTGATCCGCGGTTTCGACCCGCTTTCGGATGCCACCGATTATGGCCGCGCGCTGCTGCCTCTCGTGAAAGCCGGCGCTCGGCCGATGGCGGCGGCGGCGGAGTAAACCGATTATCGATGTAGCCATCATCGGCGGCGGTCAGGCGGGGCTGACCATGAGTCAGGCGCTGTCGCGCCGCGGCATCGCGCATGTCGTGCTGGAACGAAACCGCATCGCCGAACGCTGGCGAACCGAGCGGTGGGATTCGCTGCGCTTCCAGTTCCCCAACTGGGCGCTGCGCCTGCCGGGCTTCCCCTACACCGGCGACAAGCCCGACGAATACGCGCACTGCGACGATGTCGTGCGGTTCATCGAGGCTTACGCGGAATCGATCCAGGCCCCCGTGCGGACCGGCGTGACGGTCCGGCACCTGGTTCGGACGCATGAAGGGTTTGCACTGACCTGCGATGACGAGGTTTTAACAGCCGGTAACGTCGTGATCGCCACCGGCCCCTACCAGCAGACCGTGGTGCCGGAGGCGGCAACCGGACTGGGCGACGTCTTCCAACTCACCGCCAGCAACTACCGAAACCCCGAGCAACTGCCGGACGGAGGGGTTCTGGTGGTGGGGGCTGGGGCATCGGGCTGTCAGATCGCCGAGGAGCTGCTGGACGCCGGTCGCCGCGTCTACCTGTCCGTCGGTGCCCATCGTCGCGCCCCTCGGCGCTACCGTGGCCGGGATTTCATCTGGTGGATCGACGCCCTGGGCTGGGATGACCGCATCGCCGTCCCCGGAGCCGCTCGGCAACCGCCACTGGTGATCAGCGGCGCCAAGGGCGGGCGGACAGTCGATCTGCGGGAATACGCCGCCGCCGGGATGGTGCTGGCCGGACGGTTCTCCGGCGCTGCCGATGGCGTGGCATCGTTCGCCCCGGATTTGGCGGATAGCCTGGCGGCCGGCGATGCCAGCTATACGGCGTTCGTGGCGGCGGCCGATACGCACCTTGGCGGCGCGGCAGGCGACGAGGCCCTACCCACGACCTACCCCGAACCAATCGGTGTGGAGTCGCTGGACCTGCGTGCCCACGGCATTCGCACCGTCATCTGGGCCACCGGCTACCGCTACGATTTCGGCTGGGTCGAACTGGATGTTTTCTCAAACGGCGAACCCGCCCACACGCGCGGCGTCACGCCCGTCCCAGGCGCCTATTTCCTCGGCCTGCCGCTGCTTTATAAAACCAAATCGTCGTTCCTTTCCGGCGTGGGGGAAGACGCGGCCTATCTGGCCGAACAAATCGATATCAGGAGGAAGACATGACGGCCGAAACCCTCTCGCCATCGCAAACCGATGACCTGCGCCGCATCGCCGGCCTGATGGTGCCCGCCAGCGAGGAATTCAAAGTCCCCGGCGCCGACGATCCCAAAATCTTCGCCGACATCGAGAAATCGATCGGCCGCGACATGGCGGACATCCGCAAAGCCATGGCGGCGCTGGCGGGAATTTCCAAGCTGGACGATGCCGCCGCGATGGCGCGGGCAGAAACGTTCCGGTCCGCCGGCGGGCCGCTGGTCGCGGCGGTCGAACGCTGCGTGCTGCAATGCTACTACCGCGACGACCGGGTGGTGATCTCCCTGGGCCTCGAAGCGCGTCCGCCCTTCCCCAAGGGCCACGTGCTGGAACAGGGCGACTGGTCGCTGCTCGATCCCGTTCGCAAGCGCGCGAAAATGTGGCGGGACGCGTAAACATGGCGGCGAACGAGATGGTCGACGTCCTGATCATCGGATCAGGCGCGTCGGGCGCGGCGGTGGCGTGGAGCCTCGCCGAGACCAAGATGCGGATCGTGTGCATGGAACAGGGGGATTGGATGAAACCATCCGAATACCCCAGCACCGGGCGCGACTGGGAAGCGCGCCGGATGGCCGATTTCGATATTTTTCCGAACCGGCGCGGGCGGGAAACCGACTATCCGATCAATGATTCGGAATCGGCGATGAAGATCGCCAATTTCAACGGCGTCGGCGGCGGGACAGTGTTTTACACGGCGCATTGGCCGCGCATGAATCCGTCCGATTTTCGCGTGAAATCCCTGGACGGCGTGGCCGAGGACTGGCCGATCGACTACTGGACGTTGGAGAAATTCTTCGAAGAGAACGACCGCATGATGGGCGTGTCGGGGCTGGAGGGCGATCCCGGCGTGCCGCCGCGCCACCCGCCGATGCCGCCGCTGCCGCTGGGCAAGACGGGCACGGTCTACGCCAAGACGATGAACAAGCTGGGCTGGCACTGGTGGCCGTCCGACAGCACCATCGCGACGCAGGATTACGAGGGGCGGGCGAAGTGCATCAACCTCGGTCATTGCACCCCCGGTTGCGCGCAGGGTGCGAAAGCCAGCACCGACATCACCTACTGGCCGCTGGCAATCCGAGCGGGGGTGGAGTTGCGGACGCGGTGCCGGGTGCGGGAGATCGTGACCAACGAGCACGGCATGGCCTCGGGCGTTATCTACTACGATGCGAACGGGCAAGAGAATTTCCAACCGGCGGAAGTGGTGATCGTTGCGTGCAACGGGGTGGGGACGCCTCGGCTGCTGTTGAACTCGGCTTCGTCGCGCCATCCAAACGGGCTGGCGAATTCCAGCGGGCTGGTGGGCAGGAACCTGATGCTGCATCCCTGGCCGCAGGTGCGGGGTTACGCCGATGAGCGGAACGATGGCGCGCATGCGCCGATGCTGTCGATGTGGAGCAAGCAGTTCTACGAAACCGATCCCAGCCGCGATTTCGTGCGTGGCTACACCATGCAGTTCGCGCGCGGCACCGGTGTGGTGAACGAAGCGATCCAAAGCATGTCGGTGGGCGCGCTGCCATGGGGTGCGGATCATCACAAGGTCTACCGCGATCTGGTGTATCGCCGTCTGCAGGTCGGTATCGCCTGCGACGATCTGCCGGAGGAATGCAACCGGGTGACACTCGATCCCGTGCTGAAAGACAGCAACGGCATCCCCGCCGCGAAGATCGACTACCGGCTTGGGGAGAATACCAAGCGAATGATGGAACACGGGATCGCCAGGGCGACCGAAATTCTGGAGGCCGCGGGGGCGAAGAATATTTACACCTCGCGCACGTTGCTCAATTCGCCCGGCCATACGCTGGGCACCTGCCGGATGGGCAACGATCCGGAGACCTCGGTGGTCAATGCCTGGGGGCGGTCGCACGATGTGAAGAACCTGTTCATCGTGGATGGCAGCGTGTGGGTCACCGGGGGCGGGATGAATCCGACTTCGACCATTCAGGCCATCGCACTCTATATCGCCGACCAGATGAAACAACGGCTGGCGACACTGTTCGATTGATCGCGGACGAGGAAACCCACAATGAAGATCGGCGTCTTTTCCACCTTCATGTCGCCCCTCGCGACCCCCGGCATGATCCGCGATTTCGGCAAACATGCCGAGGACATCGGCCTCGATTCCATTTGGATGGGCGAACACGTCGCGCTGTTCGACAAAAACACCTACGGCTACCCCAGTTCCAAGGACGGCCGCATCCCCGTCCCCGCTGGCGGCGGTATGCTGGACGTGACCGCGACATTCGGCTTCCTCGCAGCGGTGACCTCGAAAGTCCGTTTCGGCACCGGCGTCGCCTTGGTTCCTCAGCGCAACCCCATCTATACCGCCAAGGAAATGTGCACCCTCGACTGGCTGACCGAGGGACGCATCGATTTCGGCATCGGCGTCGGCTGGAACAAGGAAGAGGTCGAGGCCTGCGGCTACGGCTGGGAAGACCGCGGCGCCCGCTGCGACGAATTCATGACCGCGATTCGCCGGATGTGGACCGAGGACGTCGTGGACTTCCACGGCAAATGGGTGAAGTTCGAGACACTGCGGATGGACCCGAAACCGATCCAGAAGCCCCACATCCCCATTATCGTCGGCGGCTATGTCCCCGCCGCCATGCGCCGCGCCGTCGCCTACGGTTCGGGCTGGTACGGATTCAATCGCGACCCCGCCGGGACGAAGGACATGCTGACAAAGCTCGACGCCGCTTTCGCCAAGGCGGGACGCACGCGCGGACCGGACTACCAGATTATCGTCACCCCGCCGATCGGCATGCCGATCGATGCAATGCCGGAATACGCCGCGTTGGGGGTGCATCGGCTGGTCTTGAACCTTGGGAGCCAACGCCCCGAAAGGGTCGGCCCGCGTATGGCCGAAATCGCGACCCTGGTGAAGCACGGAGGCTGACTTATACCAGCCCGCGCAATGATTGACTCGTGGCGGCTGCCGACCCGTCATGCCGGCGAATGCCGGTATCCACGCCTTTCGGAAGTCCCAGCCGCGCAAGGCGTGGATACCGGCATTCGCCGGAATGACGTGATTCGGTCGGCCGGTACGTCAAAGTTTATACGGGCTGACTTAAACCGCCCGCGCGGCGGGAAACAAGGAGAATGCGAAGCGATGACGTTACGTGTCCCCATGGTCCCACCCGAACGCGCCCGCGAAATCGGCGATACGCTCGGCATGCCCGAACGTCGCACCGGCAGCGAGGCCTTCCGTGTCGTCGCCAACAATCCCGGCGTCGCTCGGGTCGCCTTCAGCCAGTTGATGCAATTGCTGGAGAACAACAAATTCGATACCCGCCTGCGCGAGTTGATGATCATGCGGATCGGCTGGGTGACCGGATCGGCTTACGAGTGGACCCAGCACTGGCGCGTCGCGACCGCCGCCGGCATCCCGCCCGAGGATATCCTCGCCGTCCGCGACTGGCAGGCGTCCGACCGGCTGACCCCAGCCGATCGCGCGATCCTGGCAGCGACCGATGAGTGCCTGGGCGGAAAATCCATATCGGACACAACCTGGGCGGACGTCGCGAAATACGTCCCCGATCCCGCGCACCAGGTGGAGTTTGTCGTTGCCATGGGCAACTGGATGTCATTCTCGCTGCTTTTCCGGAATTTGCGCATTCCCCTGGCACCCGGTATCGCCGTTTGGCCACCCGACGGCATGCCATCGCCGAACGCGAACGGATAGGAACTGCCCGATGTCACGCACCATCAAAATGTCCTTGCCCAAGCCCAAGAATCTGTCGCTGCCCAAAACCGCGGCCTTGACCAAGGCACAGGAAGAACACAAGCGCTGGCTCAAGGCCCACGGCATCAAACTCACCAAAAACACGCTCAAAACCTGAAAGACGGAAAATGGAAACGTTCGACTACATCGTCGTCGGCGCCGGTTCGGCCGGCTCGGTTTTGGCCAACCGGCTGAGTGCCAACGGCAAGTTCAAGGTGCTGGTGCTGGAAGCGGGACGGGAGAGCCATCCGTGGTCGGCAATTCCGATCGGTTTCGCCAAGCTGATCGAAAACCCCGCCGCCAACTGGCTTTATTCGTCGGAACCCGATGAGGGCACGGGCGGCCGGCGTATCCCCATCCCGCGCGGGAAGCTGCTGGGCGGTTCGTCGTCGATCAACGGCATGGTGTTCGTGCGCGGCCAGGCACAGGACTACGACCAGTGGGCGCAGCTGGGCAATCGCGGCTGGAGCTACCGGGAGGTTCTGCCCATCTTCCGCGACATGGAGGATTATCAAGGCGACGGCGATCCGGAATACCGGGGGCGCGGCGGGCAACTGAAGGTCACCGAAAACGTCGAGACCGGGCCATTCTACGAAAAGCTGATCGCGGCCGCGGGCGAGGTCGGGATCCGGTATACCAAAGACTACAACGGTGCCTCGCAGGACGGCATCGGCATGACCCAGACGACGATTCGCGGCGGACGGCGGATGAGCACGGCGTATTGCTACCTCGATCCGGCGCGGAACCGAACGAATTTGACGATCCAGGCCAACGCGCTGACCGAATGCCTGCTGATCGAGGGCAAACGTTGCGTCGGCGTCCGCTACACCGTCAACGGGGAGACGCGGGAGGCACGGGCGGGGCGCGAGGTCGTGGTCAGCGCGGGATCGATCAATTCACCGCAATTGCTGGAACTGTCGGGGATCGGGCAGGCCGAACGCTTGCAGGGACTGGGGATCGAGGTAAAGCATGAACTGAAAGGCGTGGGGGAAAACCTCCGCGATCATTACTCGCCTAGGATGAAATGGTCGATCGATCCGGCCTTGGGTCTGACCTACAACGACAAGGCCAAGGGCCTCGGTCTGGTGTGGCAGGCGCTGCGTTATGCCACCACACGGAAAGGGCTGCTGGGTCTGCCGGCGTCGCCCATCAGGGCCTATGTGCGTACCCGAGCGGGGCTGGATGCGCCGGATGCGGCGATTTCCTGGATTCCGTTTCTGTCGACGCCGAACTTCAAGCTGGCGAAAGGATCTGGCACGACCGGGATCGTGAACATTCTGCGGTCGGAAAGCACCGGCCACATCCATATCACGTCTTCCTCGCCGAAAACGCCGCCGGCGGTGAATTTCAACTTCATGACCGCGCAGCTCGACCGCGACGTCACGCTGGAGGCGATGCGCATCGCTCGGCGGATCATGACCGCGCCGTCGATGAAGGGCGTGGTGGTGGATGAGATCGCGCCGGGCGTGAACATCGATTCCGACAGCGAACTCTTGGATTGGGTGAAGAAGAACGCCGAAACGACCTACCATCCGGTCGGCACCTGCAAGATGGGGCACGATCCGATGGCGGTGGTCGACGACCAACTGCGCGTGCATGGGATGGAGGGGCTGCGGGTCGCGGATGCGTCGATCATGCCGACGCTGACATCGGGGAACACCAACGCGCCGTCGATCATGATCGGCGAGAAGGCGTCCCGGATGATTCTGGCGGCGGCGGGTTAAATCAACGTAAACGCCGGCAGCCGCGCCCCGGCGGGGTGGCGGATGTCGGCGCGGATCGTCGTCCCGTTCGGCGCGGACAGCGCGTTCGCGACACTCATCCACGGCATCCCCCGGGCGCGAAACACGTCCGCGAGGGCCGCCATCGTCGCGTCGTCGCACCAGGTCCAGAGCCGTTCCACCAGCGGCTCGAACGTCCGGGTCCATTCGGTGCCGGATGATCGGGCGGGGGAAAACCCCTCGATCAGCGCGACGAGATCGTCAACCGACGACGCCCGCACGGCGCGTTCCATCTGGTCTTCGATCAGACCCAAAGTCGTCGCCGAGGCGTTGCGGACGCGCCAGATTTCATCGAGCGTGTTCATGCGTGGCCCTCCACCTTGAAATGATCGGCGTAGAGATTGAAGCAATCATGGGTCAGCGCGCGCTTGATGTAGCGAGCCTGGTGCTTGGCGTAGCCGCGAATGATGTCGTCCTTCCGGGACGTCCGGTTCGCCCGGTATTCCTCCAGCGAAGAACTGCAATTGCGCATCACATGCGGATCGTTCTGCCAATGGCAGGCAGCATAGGTGATCGTGTCGAGCAGATTGTGCCGCTCCGTCGTACGGTCGAGGTAGGAATCCACGAGGGCGCAGGCGCGAGGCGCATCCTGTGCGAGCAGATGCTGTTTCAGGATCGGCAGCATCCGGTCGATCGCGATGCCGTCGGCCCAGCCGCGATATTTCGCCCGCGGCTCCAGCCTGGAATTCGGATCGCGCGGCACCATGGCGTTGGACCGAACGGTATCGTTCATGAAGCGGGCGCCCATGAAGATACCCTTCACCTGGTGCGGATTATCGAAATCCCGACACCAGGTCATGATCACGTTCATCGTATCCAGCGCGTGCGTCGGATGCAGGAAGGCGTTGGGATGTTCCAACACATCGATCAGGTATTTCTGGAATGCCACCATCACGCCGTCGCCGATATCCAGGATGCCGGCGCCGCGCTTGAAGAACGCCATGATGGTGCTGTTCACCTCGGCCGGCCCGCCCCAGACCAGGGCCTCGGTCAGGATATCCAACTCCCGTTCCGTCAGCGGCTTCGACGAACGTTTCGGAAAACTGGCGTGATCGGGAATTTCCATCCGGCAGATATTGGCGATTTCGGTCCACAGCCCGTGCAGATGCGGGGAGCAGGCGAGGTCGGGGACCACCGTATACATCAGTTCGTGCGACTGGTCCCAGCCGAGATAGTCCGCGATATCGACCAACGCGCGCGCCCGCAGCGCCTTGTGGCCGATGTTCTGGTAACCGCCGCGATTGATGATGGTGTCCTGAAGATCGATGATGCCGGAAAACAGTATCGCGTCCTTCAACCGCTTGCGGTTCGCCGGGTCCTGCGCGAGACCGAGGAACAGCCCGTACGCCTCGGCCTTTTCGCCTTCGGCGATGGCCCAACTCATCCGATCCAGACGTTCGTCGACCGAACCGCCGAGGATCGGCGCATGGTCTTCGAAATAGATTTTCGGCGGGTTCCAGGCCGGGCCGTCGAAGCGGTTCACGTGCTCATCCGGTCCGGGGAATTTGCGATTGCACTGTTCGCCGTCGCGCGCGTAATGGCCGGGAAATTCGCAGATCACCTGCTCCCAGACATTCAGGCCCTGCGGCACGTACCACATCGCCTGCACACTCGGCAGCACGCCGCGATTATCGCCAAGCTCCCGCATCAGCGAAATCGCGCCGCGCCAGCCCAGGATGGTGTGATCGTAATTCACGCCGCGCATCTCGCCGGTCGGCAAGCGCATCAAATGGGAGGGAACCTGCACATACGGCGCCGCCGCCGCGATCGCTTCCCTGATCATGGATTTCAGCGGCCGGTCTTCCTCGGTCACGAGGCGGCAGAATGTGTCCGTTGCCTCTTTGTACCGGACCGACTGAATTTCCTCATACAGGCGCCCGACCGTCGCCGGCCCTTGAATCAGTACCATCGATCGCGTCCTTTTCCCGTCGATCGGACGGTGTCGCGGGGGTCAGGACGTGTCTTTGATTCAGATCAATGCCAGGATGGCGCCGAAAGGAAGGTTTCAGCCCATGCCCCACACCGTCAAAATCATCCGATCCGCCGACGCCGAGAAACAGCCGCTCGGCCCCCTGTCCGCGCGCCAGCACTTCACCGGCGACGCCGACGGGCTGCCGGTGCTGACCGGCATTCAGATCAGCCAGCCAGGCTACCGAACAAAGCTGCACGCCCATCCCTACCCGGAGTACCTCTTCGTGCTGGAAGGCGAGATGGAAGCCTGGCTCCAGGGCGAGGAAGCCAGCCCGACCCGCCTCGGCCCCGGCGACATGATCGTACTGCCCGCCAACGTGCCGCACGTATTCCGCAATCCCGGCACGACGGTGCTGCGGCATCTCGGGATCCACACATCGCCAACACGCATCGTGACGAACGTCTAACCCTCGATCGGCAGCCCCAAAATCAAATAGCTGAACGACTTGCCATGCGAGTCCAGGTTCAACGACGTGTTCACCCCACCCTCCAACGCGTCGAGCATCACGAAATTCAGGCCGTGCAGCGCTTCCATCTCATAGCGCGTCACCGAACCGGTAAAGAGTTTCGGAAATGCATTCTTGACCCGCTCCGCGGTCAGTTCCCGTTTCAGAAGCGGATAATCCTTCGGATCGTACGCCCAGACCGACACGTTGGACGTGTTGCCCTTATCGCCGGCGCGGGCATGCGCGATGTCGTGGATGCGTCTTTGGGTCATGCGATGAACATCTCGAAAGAGGGCGAAACCGCGCCGCGGTCGATCAGACAGGAATGGGTGACCACGCAGGGCGTGATCTGCCCGCGATAGCCCCCGCCGCCAGCCGGGCCGCAGCACAGCAGCGACTCCACCTCCCACAGCATCGTGTCGATGTCGTCCTTGTCCTGGGACCGCAGCGCGACATGCAGACGGACATCGTTGGCCTCGCCGACCGGCAGGTCGGCGGTCTGATGCAGTGCATTCAACCCAACGAGGTCGACCCGCAGGTCGCCGCCGAGACGATTGATGCGCGTCAGCCGCTCCCGCACCACATCGGCGGCGAGTTCCGCTCGGGCTTTCGCATTGGGGCCGGCATAGCTGACCCCGCCCTCCCCCAGATAGCCGCCGTCGAAGCCGATGGTGACCTTCAGCTGGTCCGGGCGCTGGCGACCGCTGGCGCCGGAGACCCGCACGCGATCATGCCCTGCCTCGGCCACCGCCACGCCCGAGAAATCGGCCACCACGTCCGGCGTCAGATAGGCGCGGGGATCGTGCACTTCATACAGAAGCTGCTCCTTCACCGTCGCCGTCGTGACGCAGCCGCCGGTGTCGTCGAGCTTGGTGATCACGCAACTGCCGTCGGCCGCGACCTCGGCGATCGGGAAGCCGCAATCGGCGAGGCGGGGCACGTCCTTGAACCCGGGATCGGCGAAATAGCCCCCTGTGATCTGCATCCCGCATTCCATCAGATGCCCCGCCAAAGTGCCGCGCCCCAGCGTGGACCAGTCGTCGAGGGACCAGCCGAAATGGTGCACGAGCGGGGATAGAAACAGCGAGGGATCGGCGATCCGTCCGGCGATCACCACGTCGGCGCCGGCTCGCAGCGCGGGCAGCAGCGCGTCGACCCCGAGGTAGACGTTGGCGCCGACCATGCGCAAACCCACATCCTTCACCGCGCCGGGATGATCCATGAACGCGGTGTCGGGTCCAATGAGATGGGTGACGTCGTCACCCTCCACACACGCGACTTTCAGCCCGGTCAGGCCAAGTTCGCGGGCGATGTCGACCACCAGCAACGCCGCCGCGCGCGGATTGGCGACACCCATGTTGGTGACGATTTTGGTGCCATTGGCATGGCAATGCGCCAGCACGCCGCGCATGCGGGCGCGCAGTTGCGGATTGTAGCCGCGTTGCGGATCCAGCATTCGGTCGCGATGACCGAACGCCATGGTGCGCTCCCCAATGCATTCGAACACGAGGTAGTCCAGCGCGCCCCGCTGCGCGAGGTCCACGGCCGGACCCAGCCGGTCGGAGGAAAAGCCCGCGCCGCAGCCCAGGCGTAAGGTGTTCATGCGTTCCTGCCCCTGTTTCGTCCCGGCGCAAGGAAGGTGGAAACCAGGGCGAGCGTCAACCTCCGGCCCAATGGTGCACCGCACAATTTTTTGCTTGCCTCGGTTTGAGTGGCGCGCCTATAAGCCGCACATGCTGCGGTGCAGCAAAACCCACGACCGGTTAGCACCCATCCGAACATCGCCTTTTGACGGGATGCGGGCGGGGGGCATCGGAACAACCGAAGAATAGGACCCAGACCATGATCGACACCACCAAGACCGCCGAAAAATTTGTCGCCCTCGGCAAGGACAACCTCGCGGCGATGACCGAATCCAGCAAAATCTGGACTGCCGGCGTGAAGGACCTGACCGAAAAGGCGACCGCCACGTTCCAATCCTCCTTCCAGGAATCCATGGACGCGTTCAAGGCGCTGACCTCCGTGAAGTCGCTGCAGGAAGCCGTCGCCCTGCAATCCACGATGGCTCGCACCGCCTTCGAGAAGGCGATGTCCGTGCACAGCAGCATGACCGAAGCGTCGCTGAAGCTCGGCGAAGAAGCGATGGCGCCGCTGACCGCGCGCGTGACCGCTTGCGTCGAGACCTTCGCCAAAGCCGCCTGATCCAGCGGTTCGGACCAGATACGCCCCGTACCGGGCTTCCGGTACGGGGCGTTTTTTGTTCTGGTGTCGCGGTTGGAGGGCCATACCATGACCAGACCGGTCACAATCTACGGAATCAAGGCGTGCGACACGATGAAGAAGGCTCGGACTTGGTTGTCCGAGCACGGGGTCGATCACGAATTTCATGATTACAAAAATGCGGGAATCGATCAGGCGCGACTGGAAGCCTGGTGCGATGCGCTGGGGTGGGAGGCCGTGCTGAACCGCGCCGGCACCACGTTCCGCAAATTGCCCGATACGGATAAGGCCGGGCTGGACCGCGGAAAGGCTGTCGCGCTGATGTTGGCGCAGCCTTCCATGATCAAACGGCCCGTACTGGACGTGGGCGGTCGCCTGGTCGCCGGGTTCAAACCCGAAATCTACGCCGCCACGCTCGGGAGCTGAACCGCTCATACCAATCGGCGAAAACGATTTTTGCCTGTCCTGTGCTGCCATGCCACGTCATGGCAGGGCTTGTCCCGGCCATCTGTAGCGGCACCGCTGCCGCGCTCGCTGGCCCGTACAAGCCGGGCCATGAAGGGGGAGGGGCGGACGGGGCAAGGGTCAATGGTTACGACAATTGGTATCAGATATCGAAGAACACCGTCTCGTCCGGCCCCTGCATGTGGATGTCGAACCGGTAGGCGTTCCCGCCGATCGGCTGCGCGATCAGGGTATGGCGCCGGTCCGCGGGCACAAGGCCCAGCACCTTGTCGGTGGCGTTCGCCGGCTCATCGGCGAAATAGATGCGGGTATAGGCGTGCAACAGCATACCGCGCATCGTCACGATCACGTTCAGATGCGGGGCCTGTTCGGTGTCGATCGCGCCGGGTTTGACGGTATCGAAGATGAAGCGGCTCTGCTTGTCCGTGCCGGTGCCGCAGCGTCCGAACCCCTTGAACGTGGCGTTGCTGCCGCGCGGGTCGGATGGGTGGGCGTAGCGACCCAGCGAATCGGCCTGCCAGATTTCGATCAGGGCGTCGGGGATCACGGCGTTGTTGCCGTCGAAGACCCGGCCTTCGACGCGAATGTGCTGGCCCTCCACATCCGGGGGCGCCATATCGCCGCCGGCGATGCTGGCGAGGTCATAGCCGTACTGTTCAGGCGTCAGCCCATAAGCGAAATACGGGCCGACGGTCTGGGAGGGGGTTTGGCGCAGTGCCATGGCTCAGGCCTCCATCGGCGTGGCGTGGCGCCCGCGCAGAACGATGTCGAATTTGTAGCCCAGCGCGTAGCCGGACTCGGTCGCGTCGAGAGAGAAATCGGCGATCAGCAGATGGCGGGTTTCCGCTGGCGTGGCCAGGAAAATGGGATCGAGCGCCAGCAGGGGATCGCCCGGGAAATACATCTGCGTCACCAGCCGGGTCATGAGGCTGGGTCCGAACAGCGAGAAATGGATGTGGTTCGGGCGCCAGGCATTGTGGTGGTTGCCCCAGGGGTAGGCGCCGGGTTTGATGGTCAGAAAGCGGTAAACGCCGTTGGCGTCGGTCACGCAGCGCCCGCCGCCGAGAAAGTTCGGATCCAGCGGCGCGTCATGCTGGTCCGATTTGTGGACATAGCGGCCGCCCGCGTTCGCCTGCCAGATTTCCAGCAACGTATTCGGCAGCGGCCTGCCGTCATCGCCGAACACCCGCCCGGTCACGATGATGCGCTCGCCCAAAGGTTCGCCGTTGCGGCGACCATTGCGGGTGAGATCGGCGTCGTCGCCAGTGACGCTCTCATGCCCGTAGACCGGCCCGGTGATCTCCGACAGCGATTGCGGCAGCGGGATCAACGGCTTGGTCGGGCCACGCAGCGGCGTGGATTTGTAGTCCGGTGCGATATAGGCGGGCTGGCCGGCCCAGTCGCGCGGGTTGAATGTTTCGTTCACGATTGAACCTCCACTGGCTGGCCACCGCGTAGAGCGTGATCGCCAGAGGTGGAACCACACGGCGGCGTGAATCACGCGATCAAACAAAAATTTCTAGACCACGATTGGGTCAACTTGACCCGGTCGTGCTCTAGAACAGAAATCTGCGCCTGTCACCCCGGGCGGGGCGTTCAGGCAGCCTGCTGGATGGTCATCGCATCGCCGGCCAGCCGGGTCTGACGAATGTCGCGCAATTCGGCCGGATCGAAGCGACGGCCGCGATGCATGGTGACCGCATTGTCCCACAAGACGAAATCGTTCACTTGCCAGTTGTGCGAATAAACGAAACGTTCCTGCGTCGCGAATTCGGTGAGTTCGTGCAGCAGCATACGGCCGTCGGGACCGCTCATGCCCTCGATCGCGCCGGCATGCGACGACAGAAACAGCGACTTCCGGCCGGTGCGCGGGTTGGTACGAACCAACCGCTGCCGGACCGGTTTGAATGCCAGCCGCTCGGCGTCGGTGAGTTCGGTGAAACCCACTTTCTCCCGCGAATACATCTGGGAATGCAGGCAGACCAGATTTTCGACCTCCCGCCGCCAGCGGTCGTCGAGCGCATCGTAGGCGGCACGCATGTCGGCGAATTCGGTGTTGCCGCCCCAGGACGGGATGGACCGGCCGGACAGCAGGGACCAGCGTGCCGGCACCGCCTTGAAAGAACTGTCGGAATGCCAGAGACGATCGGCCAGTTTGAACATGTAGGCGCGGCTTTCCCGGTCGATGGCCTTGCCGTCGCCGCGCACGTTGGAAAAATCCCCGATCCCCTCGGCCAGCGGTCGCGCCTCCTGCTCGGTGCGGAAGTGGATGCGCGGCATGCCGTAGCCGGTGTTTTCGATGGTGCCGAAATTCAGCGTGAAGGCCATTTGCTGTTCGTCGGTCAGCGGCTGGCCGTGAAAAACCAGCACCCCGTATGCATCCATGCCGGCATTGACCGCGGCCACCGCGTCTGGCGACAGGGGTGCGGTGCAGTCGATGCCCGATACTTCAACGGCGAACCCGTCGCGCAGGGGGTGGATGGCGATGGACATGGTGCTACTCCCTATTGGCCTATCCCTTGACGCCGCCCATCGTCAGACCCGCGACCATGTAGCGACGCAGCGCATAATAGGTGGCGATGGGCGGCAGAGAATAGACGATCGCGGTGGACATCATATAGTTCCACGGTGCTTCGTCGCTGTCGAAGAACTGATCCAACGCGACCGCCACCGTCATGCTGTCGGTGGAGGACAGCAGCAGGAACTGATACAGATATTCGTTCCATGCCAACAGCAAGGCGTAGGTGCCGACCGCGACCAGAGCCGGTGCCATCAGCGGCACATAGATGTGCCAATACATCTGCCCTGGCGAGGCACCGTCCACCCGAGCGGCATCGTCGAGTTCGAGCGGGATGAGGCGGCCGTAATGCTGGAAAATCAGGATGGCGTAGGGTGCCGCGAACATCGTCTGCGCGGCGATCACGGACCAAAGACTGTCGGATAGGCCGTAACGATGCATGATATGAACGAATGGGATGGCCAGGAAGGAACTCGGCAACGCATAGGTCAGCATCGCCGCGTTCCCCAGCGCCCAACCGTGCCGCATCCGCATGCGATCCAGCGCGAAACTCGCCATCGAGCCGATCGCGACCGTCAGGCCCATCGTCATGAAACCCATGAAGCAGCTGTTGCCGAACTGGTGCCAAAAATGCTCCAGATACCAGTAGTCCTGGCGCCAGATCACCCGAAAACTTTCCCAATACCAATCCGATGGCCAGATGTGGCCGGAATATTCGGCCGCGTCGTCATCGAGCGCGATCAGGAACATGTTGTAGACCGGCATCAACGTCCAAATCGCCAGGACGAGTCCCAGCGCGATTTTCCCGATCCGTTTCAAAGCTGCACCTCCCGGCTGCGAAGCCGGCGGATGAGCAGGATCGCGAGGGGGATCAGCAAGGGCAGGATGGACAGCATCGCCGCGGAACCAAGCGGCGGGTCCCCGGAATCGAAGGCGAGGTGGGTGCCGTAGGTTGCCAGTACTTCTGTCGTGCGCGCGGGGGCGCCGCCGGAAACGAAGAAGACGGTGGTGAAATCGCCGACCAGCCACAAGGTCGAAAGCAGGGTGCAGATCAGATAGAGATTGCCCAGCAGCGGGAACGTGACATAAGCGAACCGGCTGACGCCAACCGCGCCGTCCACGTCGGCCGCGTCATAGATGTCCTGCGGGATCGCCATCCGGCCGGCGAGGAAGATCAGTGTCCAGAACGGCATCCATTTCCAGATCGTCGCGACGATATTCGATCCCAGCGCGAGCCAGTAGTCGTTGAACCAGATCGGTCCCTCGATCCCGAACACCTTGTCCAGCAGACTGTTCATAAAGCCCCAATGCCCGACGAGCATCCAGTGCCACGCCAGGAACGCGGGGATGGCCGGCAGCGCCCAGGGCAGCATGAACAGCACCAGCAGCGCCTTGATCCAGCGGCTGCGGTCCATGAAATAGCCGGACAGCAGAATCGCCCCGAACATCGTCACGTTCACGCCGACCCCTGTGTAGATCAGGGTGTTCAGCACGGTCGGCAGAAATTTCGGGTCCCGAACGAGCTCGGCGTACAGTGCGGGGCTCCGGCCCATCCAAAGGCCGAAGGCCACGGGATAGGCCATGAACGCGACGAAGACCGCGACATAGGGGATCAGAAAGGCGGCGATCCATGCACGTTCCGATCCACGCGGCCGCCATGCGGGGGGCCATTCCCGAACAAGCGCTCGACCCATGCCGCCGTTATCCGAAAACCACCTTGGAGAAAATTTCCTCGACCCGCCCGAAGGCCTTGTCGATCGCCGCGGACGCCGTCATGCCATGCTTGATCACATCGGCATGCGCCTGTCCCCAGACCTGTTCGGCCGCCACCTTTCCCCAAGCCGGATTGAACCCGTTATATTGCGCGACGGTCGGGCCCAGAACGGCCTCATGCACATAGGTCGAACGGTGCGGGTC
Organism: uncultured Acetobacteraceae bacterium; assembly: GCA_903877125.1. Lineage (GTDB taxonomy): Bacteria > Pseudomonadota > Alphaproteobacteria > Acetobacterales > Acetobacteraceae > Rhodopila. The sequence goes on from CAIRCM010000209.1 coordinate 37,645, forward strand.
GGTTGCGGTATCGAGCCACCATGGGTCTTCTTTCACGATGGACGGGATCGACGGGACCCAGCGGCCAAGGCCGTTTTTCAGATTTTCGTTCATGACTTCGGGGCGCATGAAATAGGTCATGAACTCCTTGGCCACGGCGATGTTCTTGGCGCCCTTTGGGATAAATCCGCCGCCGGCACCCAACTGCGCGGGCATGGGGGATCCGTCGTTGCGGTTCGGCAGGCCCATCACCACCATGTCCTCGTAATAGGCCTTGTGGTTCTTGATCATCGCCAGTTCGGGCGACAACGTCCCGTCGAAATTCATCACGAACAGTTTCTCATGATAGGCGTTGTTGTCGTCGGCATCGTTCCAGCTCAATGCCTCCGGCGGCACGAACCCGTCCGTGTAGCATTTGGTCATGAATTCCACCGAACGGATGGCGGCTTCGCGGATGGCGGGATCGCCGGTGTGGAGCTTGCCGTCCTGGGTGACAATGCCCTGCCCACCGTTCGCGATCAGGAAATGGGCGAAAAGCCCGTTGCCGTCATTGGGCCCGACGGTGGTGATCTGCAGCCCGAGGGCATACAGCTTCCGCATGCCCTGCTTGCGCAGCGCCGTCTGCACCGGTTTGAAAAAATCCCAATAGGCATTCCAGGTTTTCGGCGCGTCCTTCAGGTCGAAACCGGCCTTGCGCACCAAATCGCCCCACATATGGAACGGGGCGCAAGCCTGCTTGATGGGCACGAGGTAAAAGGCCCGCTGCTTGGTACGGCTGTTGTAGAAACTGGCGTTCAACAATGCGGTGGCACTGAGTTTCGTGCGCTGAGGCTCAACGACATCGCTGACGTCCTCCAGCCTGTCGTCCCAGGCGTTTTGCGGCAGGATTGTCGTCGGGGCGTCATGGAAAATAAGGTCCGGAACCTCCCCGCTGTGGATCGCCGCGATCGCCTTCTGGTTCAACGCCTGAAACGGCATAATGCTCAGATCGATCCTGTTGCCGCTCAATTTCTCATAGGCGTCGACGGTTTTCCGGAAGGCCGCGTCTTCCTCGGGCACAAACCCCTGAACCTGCCACACGGTCGCGGTGACCCCGGCTGCTCGGGCAACATAGGGTCGGGCCAATGCGACCCCGATCGATCCGGCAACCATCGCGCGCCGACTGACGTTTTTCATGGCCGTTGTCCTTCCCTGTTCAAACGGGAGCTTGGTCGGTTCTTGGGCGGCCGGAAAAACGGGAGATGTTTAGCCTTTCACGCCCCCCATCGTCAGTCCGGCCGCCATGTATCGGCGGGAGCCGTAGTAAATCGCGATCGGCGGAATGGCGTAGATGATGGCCGTCGCCATCATGTAGTTCCACGGCGATTCGTCGCTGTTGAGAAACTGTGCCAACGCCACGGCAACGGTCATGCTCTCGGGCGTGGACAGCAGCAGGAAGTTGTAGAGATACTCGTTCCAGGCCAACAGCAACGCATAGGTGCCGACGGCGACCAAAGCAGGCGCCATGAGCGGCAGATAAATCCGGAAATAGATCTGCCAGGGATTGGCCCCATCGATACGCGCGGATTCATCCAGCTCCATGGGAATCGATTTCCCATACTGGGAGAAAATGAAGATCGCATAGGGCGTGGCGAAGGTCGTCAGCGCCGCGACCACCGAAACCAGATGGTTGGCGAGCCCGTAGATCTGCATGATCCGGTACATCGGGATCGCGAGGAACGATGCCGGAATGACATAGGTCATCAGGGCCGCGTTGGTCAGCATCCAGCCGTTCTTCAGATGCATCCGTCCGACGGTGAAACTGGCGAGGGAGCCAATGAACAACGTCAAAAAACTGACGGCGACGCCAACGTAGAAGCTGTTGCCAAACTGGTGCCAAAAGCGGGCGAGGTACCAGAAATCCTCGGTAATCACGACACGAAACGCCTGCAACGTGGGCTGTTCGGGCCACAGCGAACCGTCGAAGATATCGTCGTGCCGGTTCAACGCGATCATCCACATGTTGTAGATCGGCAGCAGCGACCAGATCACCAGCACCCCGCCCAGCGCCAGGCAGGCCAGCTCGACGGAATAATGCTGAAGCCGGTAGAACAGCTTCGAATGAATCCGCCGGTTGGACGTGGTCGCGCTCATAGCTGGCCCTCCGACATGCGGAGTTTACGCATCAACAGAATGACGAGCGGGATCAGCAAAGGCAGCGCCGACATCACGGCAGCCACGCCGAGCCGGGGCAGCGCGATGGTGAAAGCGTAACGAATGCCCAAGGTGGCGAGAACCTCGGTCTGCATCGCCGGACCGCCGCCGGAGACGAAGAAGGTCGAATTGAAATCGCCCAACGCGAAAACCATGTCGAGCAGCGTGCAGACGAAATAGAGGTTCGCCATCAGCGGCAGCGTGACATGGGTAAACTTGCGCAACCCACCGGCGCCATCCACGGCCGCCGCTTCATAGAGTTCCTGCGGCACCGCCATGCGTCCGGCGAGCAGGATCAAGGTCCAGAACGGCAAGGTTTTCCAAATATAGGCGCATACATTGCTCGCCAGACCCGTCCATTGGTCGTTTAGATAGACTGGCCCATCGATGCCGAACAGCGTGTAGAGCAGATTGTTCAGCATGCCCCACTGCCCGTTCAGAAACCAGTGGATCGACATGAAGGCCGGCAGCGCCGGCGTCGCCCAGGGCAGAATGAACAGCACCAGAACGACTTTGGACCACCAGCGTTTGCGGATGAAAAAGCCGGACAGCATGAACGCCAGGAACATCTTCACGTTCACGCCGATACCGACATAAAGCAGCGTATTGACGACCGTCGTCAGGTAGCGCGGGTCGGCGAACAGTTCCTGGTACAACGCGGGATCGCTGCCCATCCATAGACCGTAGCCAATCGGATAGACGACGAAAAACAGGAACACCGCGGCATAAGGCAGCGCGAATGCAACCGCCCAGCCATGTTCAGATCCCTGCAAACCCGAGAACCAGGACTTTCGCCGCCTGATTCGGGTGGCACTGAATGGCCCCCCAGCGGACAGCGCTTCCTGTGTGGTGCTGCTCATACCGATCCCCGCGCGTTACGCGAACACGAATTTCGCGAAAATCTCATTGGCCCGCTTGAACGCCTTGTCCAACGCAGCCTGCGGCGTCATGCCGTTTTTCACGACATCCGCGACGGTCGACATGAACAGCTGCTCCGCTTCGACCTGGCCCCACGCGGGGTTGAAGCCGTTATAGAGCGGTCGTGTCGCGCCGATCGCCTGGCTGGTGTACGCCACACGATGCGGGTCGGCGGGATCCAACCACCACGGATCGGTTTTGCAGAGATCGGTGATCGCCGGCACCCAGCGCCCAAGACCGGTCTTGAGGTTGGCGTTCATAACCTCCGGCTGCATGTAGTATTTCATGAAATCTTTCGCGACTTCCGAATTCTTCGCCCCTTTCGGAATAAATCCGCCGCCCGGTCCAATGAAGGCACGCATCTCCGAACCGTCATTGCGGTGCGGCAGACGCATGGTCACCGCCGCATTGTATTTCTCCGGATCGTGGATCATCGCGACCTCGGTCGAGATGGTACCGTCGAGGTCCATCAGAAACAGCTTTTCATGAAACCCGTTGTTGTCGTCGGCGTCGTTCCAGCTCAGGGCTTCCGGCGGCACGAAACCGCCCTTGTAGCACTCGGCCATCCAGGTCGTGGTCTTCAAGGCCGCTTCCCGCACTTTCGGATCGTCGGTGTGCAGCTTGCCGTCGGGCGTGACAATGTCGCCGCCGCCGTTCGCTTCAAGGAAGTGCTGATAGAGGTTGGTGCTGTCGTTCGGACCAACCGTGGTGACCTGGAGTCCCAAGGCGTAGATTTTGCGCATGCCCTTCTTGCGCAGCGGCTCCTGCATGCCTTTGAAGAAGTCCCTGTATTTATCCCAGGTCGTCGGCGCGTCCTTCAGATCGAACCCGGCCTTCTTGACCAGATCGCCCCAGATATGGAACGGCGTCGCGCCCATTTTGACCGGACACAGATAGAAATCCCGCGATTTGGTCGCCTGATTATAGAAGCTCGAGCATTGCAGCGCGCTCGGGTTCAGCTTGTCTTTCTGGGTCGCGACCACGTCGGCGACCGGCATCAGCTTATCGCTCCACGCGTTCTGCGGCAGAATCGTCGCGGGCGCATCGTGGAAAATCAGATCTGGCACGTCGCCGCTTGTCAAAGCCGAGATCGTTTTCTGGTTCAATGCCGTGAACGGCATTATGCTGTATTCGATCTTGTTGCCGGTCTTTTTCTCGTAGTCGGCGACAACCTGCTTGAACGCGTCGTCTTCCTCTTTGACGAAGCCCTGATTGTTCCAGACAATCGCGGTCTTGGCCTGGGCGTTCGCGATATAGGGGCGAGCCAGCGCGGCCCCGGCGGCGAACCCGACGGTGGAGCGCAAAGCGGTTCGCCGGCTGATGTTGATCATAGCCGCAATCCTTCCCTGTTTATGGGGTAGCTCCGACGACTTCGCGACAGCCTGCTACCCGTTTATTAGTATGACGCGAACGTGCCACTGCCCGATCCGCAAGGTCAATCTTTTTCATCGCTGCCATGATGAAATCGCATCCACGATCCCGTGCCACCGCCTGACCAACAGACAACCTGCGATTTACATCATTTACATATTACTGATTTTACTTGTAAATTTCTCAACTTCTTTCCAACCGGCGGTTCATTTCCACCGCTGACTTCGCGGGTGCAGCAATCTAGACCGGTGCGGCGCACTGAACGCGAACCACCAAAGGAAAGCCCCGATGTTCAAACCAAATTTCGCCCCCGATGGACTGGCCGGCGGCATATCCGCCGCAACCATTCGTCCCGCCGCCTATCATGACCATGCCAGCCAGATCGCCGCCCTCATCGAAAGCAAAAAGGGCACCTGGAACAGCATCAACCCCGAATCCGTCGCTCGGATGCGCCTGCAGAACCGCTTCCAGACCGGCCTGGATATCGCCCGTTTCACCGCCGCCACGATGCGCGCCGACATGGCCGCCTATGACGCCGATCCCACCCTGTACACCCAGTCCCTCGGCGCCTGGCACGGCTTCGTCGGCCAGCAGCAGATCATCGCCGTCAAAAAGCATTTTGGCACCACCAAGCGCCGCTACATCTATCTGTCCGGCTGGATGGTCGCCGCGCTGCGGTCGGAATTCGGTCCCCTTCCCGACCAGTCGATGCATGAAAAGACCACCGTCCCCGCGCTGATCAAGGAAATTTACACCTTCCTCCGTCAGGCCGACGCCCGCGAATTGGGCGGCCTGTTCCGCCAGATCGATGCCGCCCGCAAGGCCGGCGACGCGGCGAAGGAAGCCGAACTCCTGAACGCGGTGGAAAATTACGAAACCCATGTGGTCCCCATCATCGCCGACATCGATGCCGGCTTCGGCAACGCGGAAGCAACCTACCTGCTGGCCAAGAAAATGATCGAGGCCGGGGCCTGCGCCCTGCAAATCGAAAATCAGGTCTCCGACGAAAAGCAGTGCGGCCACCAGGATGGCAAGGTGACCGTGCCGCATGAGGACTTCCTCGCAAAGGTCCGCGCCGTCCGCTACGCCTTCCTGGAACTGGGCGTGGAAGACGGGGTCGTCGTGACCCGCACGGACTCGCTGGGCGCCGGTCTGACCAAGCAGATCGCCGTCAGCCACACACCGGGCGATCTGGGCGATCAGTACAACAGCTACCTCGATTGCGAGGAAGTGGCGCCCGCCGACGTGCGCAACGGCGATGTGCTGCTGAACCGCGACGGCAAGCTGCTGCGTCCGAAGCGGTTGCCCAGCAACCTGTTCCAGTTCCGCCCCGGCACCGGCGCCGATCGCTGCGTGATGGACGGAATCGCCTCGTTGCAAGCGGGCGCCGATCTGCTGTGGATCGAAACCGAAAAGCCGCATGTCGAGCAGATCGCGTCCATGATGGACCGGATCCGCGCCGTCGTGCCGAATGCCAAGCTGGCCTACAACAATTCGCCCAGCTTCAACTGGACGCTGAATTTCCGTCAGCAGGTGTTCGACGACTGGAAGGCCAACGGGTCGAACTCGGTCGCCGGCTACGACCGGGCGACGCTCATGAGCGCGGAATACGACGATACCGAACTGGGCAAGGTCGCCGACGAGCGGATCCGCACCTTCCAGGCGGACGCGGCGAAGCGGGCCGGCATCTTCCACCATCTGATCACCCTGCCGACCTATCACACCGAGGCGCTGGCAGCCGACAACCTCTGCGGCGAATACTTCGGCGACCAGGGGATGCTGGGTTACGTCAAATCGGTGCAGCGGCAGGAAATCCGCCAGAAGGTCGCCTGCGTGCGCCACCAGAACATGGCGGGGTCGGACATCGGCGACGATCACAAGGAGTATTTCGCCGGTGCGGCGGCGCTGAAGGCCAGCGGCGAGCACAACACCATGAACCAGTTCGGCTAACGCCTCCCTTCGAACACGCCGCGGCTCGGGGAGCGATCCCCGAGCCGTTTGGCTGTTGTAAATGCTTCCGCCGGTATTCGCCCCCTGCTATCCTCGCAGCCGGAGGTCCCGTTGCTCGATCAACCCAGCCTTTTGGCCCGCATGCTCGACGTTCCGCGCCGCCGCCTCAGCGTGGCCGAATATGACCGCATGGGTGAGGCGGGAATTCTCGGCCCGGACGATCGTGTCGAGTTGATCGAGGGAGAGCTGATCGCGATGGCGCCCATTGGCAGCTACCATGTGGGGTCCGTCATCGGCCTGAACCATAGCCTGGTGGTCGCGACCGATGGTCGGGCTTTGGTCTCGGTGCAAAATCCCATCCGGTTGGACGATCACAACGAACCTCAGCCCGATTTCGCGCTGCTGCGCCCGCGCGAGGACGGTTACCGCAATGCGTTGCCTGGACCCCCCGATATCCTCCTGGCGATCGAGGTCGCGGACTCCAGCCTGGCGTTCGACCGCACGGTCAAAGCCCCGCTGTATGCCCGCGCCGGCATCCCCGAACTCTGGATTGTCGATTTGGCCGGCGCTCGGGTGTTGGTTCTGCGCGATCCTTCGCCCGAGGGTTACCGCGACGTGACGGAAGTCCTGGGCGGAACGGTGTTGGAGCCGTCGCTGCTGCCGGGGGTTCGGGTCGGGACGGACTCCCTGTTCCCGTAGGCTTATTCATCGCCGCCGAGCGCCCGGCAGGCACCATGCAGTTCCAAATGGCTGGTTCGTGCGGTTTTTCGTCCTCTCGCCTCGGGCGGCGTGCCGGTTTTAGACCGTGATCAAAAAAGTTCTTGATTTGTTCCCTAAACCCTGCTACCACTACACCCAATGTCATCAACACCCCAACCCACCCCGGCCTCCACAAAACCCCGCCCCATCCCTGGGCGTATCGGGGCTGTTCTCCGCGTCCTCACCACCCTCATCACCCACGCTCGGCACTTCGCCGCGACCGTCGCCACCCGCGTCAACACCCCGGAATTCGCAACCGCCGCCGTCCTCTTCGGCACCTACGATCTCCCCACCATCCGGCTTCGCGTAAAGCGCGGCATGCTCCGCGCGCTCGCGCTGCAGGAATACCTGCTCGCCCGCGCCGCCCGGGGCTGCAACCTGCGCTTCGCCTGGCCGCAGCGCGTCGAACTGCAACCGCACCACCGCCCGCCGGCCAAACCGGCCCCGGCCAAGCCCTCCGCCCCGCGCCGTCCACGCCGCCCGGAACCGGCCGTGCTGGACCAAGACGATCCCCGATCATTCCGCATCCCCACCCCCGAGGAACTCGCCGCCGAGGTCCGTCGCCGCCCGGTCGGCCGCACCATCACCTATATCTGCATGGACCTCGGCCTCGCCCCCGGCCTCTGCGACGGCGATTTCTGGACCCGCGTCGACAAAATCCTCCGCCACTACGGCGACAGTCTCAGCCGCCTCTACCAGGTGCG
>CAIRCM010000210.1 GCA_903877125.1 uncultured Acetobacteraceae bacterium
TGCCGCTCGGCGTCACCCCCCATCGGCGCCACCTCACCGGCCGCGGGCACCTCGCCCACGCGCCGGCGCCCGCACGTGGCGAATGTCCGCACATGGCGTTCCTGGCCCGGTTATGCCAACCGCCCTAATCATTGACGCATCGGCCTTACACCCGCGTCATACCGGCATTCGCCGGCATGACGATATGGGTCGGGCTACCAGTCAAGGTTTCGGGCGGTTGGTATTATCGGCACAACGTGTGTCGTCCTTGTCGTCCGCTCCGTTGCGTGTAGGCTGACCCGCAAAGCAGGAGGAACGCATGAACCGTCTCGATGGCAAGGTCGCCCTGATCTCCGGTGCCGCGCGCGGTATTGGCGGGGAAACCGCCCAGCTCATGGCCAAAGCCGGTGCCAAGGTGGTGATCGGCGATGTGCTCGATGAACGCGGCGCGCAGACCGTCGCCGCGATCCGCGCCGCCGGGGGGCAGGCGGAATACATCCACCTCGACGTCACCAAGGAAGACGATTGGACAGCGGCGGTCGGCCTCGCCACCAACCGGTTCGGGGCGCTGAACATCCTGGTCAACAATGCCGGCGTGTTCATCGGCAAGGGGATCGAGGAAATCGCCATCGCCGAATGGGAAAAACTCGTGGCCGTCAACATGACCGGCGTGTTCCTGGGCACCCGCATGTGCCTCCCCGCGCTGCGGGACTCGGCGAAGACAGCCGAGCACGGCAGCGCCATCGTGAATTTGGCGTCGATCGCGGGGATCGTGGGGTCGCAACTCGATCCGCTGTATTCGATGACCAAAGGCGGCGTGACGTTGTTTACCAAATCCTGCGCGCTGGAATTCGGGCGGAAGGGTTATCGGGTCCGGGTGAATTCGATCCATCCCGGGGTCATCCAAACCGACATGGGCGAGCAGACCTTCGTCGCCCGAGCCGCGCGGGTCGGCAGCAACGACACTGCGCCGCACAAGCAGATGGTGACCGAGACGGTGCCGTGGGGCCGGCTGGGCGTGCCGATGGATATCGCCAAAGGGATCGTGTTCCTCGCCTCCGACGACGCCGGTTACATGAACGGCGCCGGGCTGGTGGTCGATGGCGGCGTGACGGCGGCCTGACCGATGGCGTCCGGACCTTTGAACGGGGTGCGCATCCTCGAATTCAACGGCATCGGGCCGGGGCCGTTCTGCGGCATGCTGCTGTCGGACCTCGGCGCCGATATCCTGCGGATCGACCGTATCGGCGGCGACCGCGGGGAGAAGACGCACGTCACCCGCCGAGGCCGCAAATCCGTCGCGCTGGACCTGAAAAAGCCCGAGGCGCGGGAGGCCTGTCTGCGGTTGATCGAGACAGCCGATGCGTTGTTCGAGGGGTTTCGTCCCGGCGTGATGGAGCGTCTGGGCCTCGGGCCCGACGTCGCCTTGGCCCGCAACAAGCGGCTGGTCTACGGCCGCATGACCGGCTGGGGACAGGACGGTCCCCTGGCCCAGGCCGCCGGCCACGACATCGACTACATCGCCATCACCGGGGCGCTGCACGCGATCGGCACCGCCGAAAAGCCGGTGCCGCCGCTCAACCTGATCGGCGATTTCGGCGGCGGTGCGATGTACCTCGCGCTCGGTTTGCTGGCCGGGCTGTTGCATGCTCGGGCGACCGGGGAAGGTCAGGTCGTCGATGCGGCCATGAGCGACGGGGCAGCGTCGCTCATGGCCGCGGCCTATGGGCATCTGGCCGGCGGGCGATGGATCGACGCGCGGGAGTCGAACGGCACCGACGGCGGCGCGCCCTACTATGGCGTGTATAAATGCCGCGACGGCGCCTTTGTCGCGATCGGGGCAATCGAGAGGCAGTTCTTCGCCGAGTTGATGGACCGATTGGAGATCGACGATTTTCCGCGCGACAAGCAGCTCGATCGCGCCTGGTGGCCGACGTTGCGCGAACGCCTGACCGCGGTCTTCCTGACGAAAACCCGCGCCGAATGGATGGCGTTGATGGAGGGCAGCGATGCCTGCTTCGCCGGCGTGCTCAGCCTGGCCGAAGCGCCATCCCATCCGCATCACGTCGCGCGCGGCACATTCGTGACCGTGGACGGGGTGGTGCAGCCCGGACCGGCGCCCCGGTTTTCACGGACGCCGGGCGCGGTGCAGCAGACGGATCCGCGGATCGGGGCGCACAACGAGACGGGGTTGGCGGATTGGGGATTATCGCAGACGGAGATCGAGACGCTGCGGCGGGCGGGTGCGCTCTGACCTGCCTATCCGACCGAGAAACTTCCCAAAGCGTATGGGTTCTGCGTCCCGGAGAACGCGGCTTCCTGGACCGTGGCGGTCACGAGCCTCAGCGTTCCGTTGGGGCGGACCCAGCGCATTTCCGGCCCTGCGACGGCCCGTTGGCCAGTGAGCCTCCAGTCGCCGGGCGGCGCGACACGAATTTCCAGGACGCCGGCGCGGGTCGCGGAATATTGCGCCGCCACCGCGATGCCGTTGTTCATCCATGCGGACGAGGACTGCAGAAACCACACGTGCCCGGGATAGTTCAGCGCGACCCGCAGCGCGGCGCCGAGTCTTCCGTTCGCGCCCGCGCCCGATGCGCCGTCACGCGAATAATTGCCAACGACATAAACGCGATTGATGTTTCCGTTCAGGCCGGCACTGATGTATTGGCCGGCGGCGTCGAGTTCGGTGGTGCTGGACCCGACGGTGATATGGTACCCGCCGATCGCCGTCGATCCGGTCGACGTGACGATGACCGCGGCGCAGGATTGGACGTTCGGGAAAAACAGGTCCGCGTCGTATGTGACGTGATCTTCATGAAGGTACCGCGGCGGCATAGGCCCCTCCGATGTGCTGTTGCCAAAACCCGAAATCGTTTGGGTCGTCCGATACGCAAATAGCTGGGGCTTCGACCAGCGTCCAGGGCTGATTCCCCCTGGCCGTTGGCACGGTCACTGTCATCAAACCGACATTCAACCGACATATATCGTTCGCCGATCCGCACGTATCACCGCTTGGCATGAGCGCGGCGAGCACCACACTCCCCTCGGTTTCCCTGGCAGCGCGGGCTCGATGGCCTTGGGCCGCCTATGGGTTGCTGACGCCGTCGGCGATTTTTCTGCTCGCCTTCACCTACTGGCCCGTTCTCCTGGTGGTGCTGAACTCGCTCACCGTCACTGGATTTCACGGCGTCGCGCATTGGGGGCTGGACAATTTCGGGCGCCTGTTCGCCGACGATCATTTCGGTGCGGCAGTCCGGAACAATATCGTCTACGCCATCGGGACGATCGCGCCGAGCCTGGTGCTGGCATTGGGGTTTGCGCTGGGTTTGAAGGATACGACGCGATTTTCAAGCGCCCTGCGCACGGCTATCGCGCTGCCAATGTTGATTCCCTTGGTGGCGGCAGCTTCCCTGTTCGTATTTATTTTTCTGCCCAGCGCCGGACTGTTGGATTACTACCTCGGCCGGTTCGGCCTCAGCGAGACCAACTGGTTGGGCGATCCGTCGCTGGCGCTGGGTTCGATCATCGCCATCACGATATGGAAAAACACCGGCTATTATATGCTGTTTTTCCTCGCCGGACTCGCCGGCATTCCACAGGACCTGCTGGATGCGGCGAAAATCGACGGCGCCCGCCCGTGGCAGCGGTTCCGCCACATCACGCTGCCGCTGCTCGGGCCAACGATCAGCTTCGTGCTGATCGTCGCGCTTTTGAACGTGCTGACCCAGGTGGACCACGTCATCGTGATGACTCAGGGCGGCCCATCGGATTCCACGTCCATGTTGCTGTTCTACATCTATCAGCAGGCACACCAGAATTACGATGTCGGTCTTGCTTCGGCCGCGACGGTGATGAGCGTCGGCGTGCTGTTCGCGCTGTCGGTACTGTCGCTGCGCAGCCTCGAACGCGGCATTCATCATGAGGTCTAGGCATTTTGTCGCACTGGCTCTAATGGCCGCGGCGCTGCTGTGGGTGATACCGTTCGCCTGGATGGTCGTGGCGAGCCTCCGGCCGGGCGACGCCGGCGCTGCCGATATCGCCTCCCTCTTGCCCGCGGGTCCGCTCGGCACCGGCAATTTCGCGGAGGCCTGGACATCCGGTCATTTTCCGCTGTGGTACGGCAACACGTTCGTGTTGTGCGGCGGCATTCTGGCGGTGCAGTGCGTAACGGTCAGCCTCGCCGGCTATGCCTTCGCCCGGATGAGATTCCCCGGCCGGGACTGGCTGTTCTACGCCTTCCTGCTGCAACTGATGCTGGTGCCGCCGATCCTGATCGTGCCGAACCTGACCACGTTGGTCGCACTGCATCTTTATGACACGCTGGCGGGCGTCGCCGCGCCCTATTGCGCCTCGGCCTTCGGGGTATTCCTGATGCGCCAGACCTTTCGCACCATTCCGGCGGCGTATGAGGAAGCTGCGTTGGTGGACGGCGCGTCCCGTCTGCAAATCATTTGGCATGTCTTGCTGCCTTTGGCGCGTCCTGGCCTGACCGCCTTCGCCATCGTTTCGGTGACATCGCACTGGAACGAGTTTCTCTGGCCGCTGATGGCGACCTCGTCCCCATCCACCCAGGTGCTGACCGTCGGGCTCGCCAGTTTCACCGCGGGGGCGGAAGCGGGATCGGAATGGGGGGTGATCGCCGCCGGCACGTTCTTCGTCGCCGCCCCGTTGCTGATCGCGTTCGTCGCGTTCCAGCGTCAGTTCGTTTCATCCTTCACCTTCTCCGGCATCAAATAAGAGGAAAGACCAATGCGAATCCTGCAAGTCGCCACGATGGCGTTCGGCCTGATGACGGGGGCCGCGCACGCCGCCACCGAACTGGACCTGTTCTTCCCCGTGCCCGTGCAAGGCAAGCTCGCGACCGAAATGCAGCGCCTGATCGAGGAATTCGACAAAACGCACCCCGACATCCACGTCACCGCCGTCTATACCGGCAGCTACGACGACACCAATTTGAAAACCCGAGCGGCGATTCAGGCCGGAAAGCCGCCGGGCGCGGTGATCATGAGCGCCAACTTCGTCCGCGAATACGCGATCAATGAGGACGCGATCCCGCTCGATTCCATCATCGCGAAATCCGGCGAAACACCCGCGCAATTCATGGAAAAATTCTGGCCGGCACTGCGGATCAACGCGATAGAGCAAGGGCATGTCTACGGTGTGCCGTTCCAGAACTCGACGCCTTTGATGTATTACAGCGTCGATGCGTTCAAGGAGGTCGGGCTGGACCCTGATCATCCGCCGGCGACCTGGCAGGAATGGGCTGACGCGCTGCGCAAACTGGCGAAGCATGACGGCGACAAGACCACGCGCTGGGGCGTGATGTTCCCGGGCACATACGACTACCTCGGCTGGATCGTCAGCGGTCTGGCGATGGCCAATGGCGGCCAGTACTACAACACCGGCTATGGTGGGGAGGTATACTACAACACCCCCACAACGATCGGCGCGGTCAAACTGATCGATACGATGATCCATCAGTGGCATGTGATGCCCGAGGGGGTGACCGACGCCAACGCCGTCACCACCGCGTTCTTCCAGGGCCGCACGGCGATGATGGTCCTGTCCACCGGGTCGCTCTCGTTCGTGCGCGAGAACATGAAGACGCCGTACAAGGTCGCATTCCTGCCGCGCCAGTTCGTGAACGCCGCCCCCATCGGCGGTGCCAGCCTGATCATTCCGCGCGGCAATTCCCCCGAACGGCAGGCCGCCGCCTGGACGCTGATCAACTGGCTCACCAGCCCCGAGATCGCCGGCGGCTGGAGCCGTTTCACCGGCTACTTCGCGCCGCGGATCGCCGCCTATGACCTGCCGGAGATGAAGACCTACATCGCCGAGCACCCGGATGCGAAAGTGGCGCTGGATCAGTTGGCGTATGCGCGTGGCTGGTTCTCAACCTACAACGTCGTGGGCGTACGCAAGGCGTTGGAGGACGGGGTGCAGGCGGTGCTGTCCGGCAAGGCTACGCCGGAGGCCGCGATGGCCAAAGCGCAGGCCGAGGCCGACGCGCTGATGAAGCCCTATGTCGAGCAGACCGCGCTGAAGCTGCCGCACTGACCATATTTGGGAGGGCAATGCCATGCTCATCTGCCAACTGACCGACCTGCACCTGCGCCCGCGCGGAATGGCGTCCAACCGGGTGTCGGAAACCAACATGCTCTGCGACCGCGCGTTCCGCCGGGTGTCGCAACTGCGACCGGCGCCGGACGTGGTCATCATCACCGGCGACCTGACCGAGGTCGGCAACCCCGCCGAATATGCGACCTTGGCCAGGCTATTGAAAACGCATCTGTCGATGCCGGTCTTCGTCATTCCCGGCAATCACGACCGTCGGGAAAACCTGCGTGCCGGGTTGGCGGTTGCCAGTGCGGACCCGGACCGTATCCATTATGCGATCGACGATTTCCTGGTCCGCATCGTGATGCTCGATACCGTCGTGCCGGGCGCCAGCCATGGCGAACTGGCGGCTGAACAGCTCGACTGGCTCGACCGCACATTGGCCGGGGCGCCGGACAAGCCCACCCTGATCGGGATGCATCACCCTCCGTTCGGGTGCGGCATAGCCCACATGGACGGGATCGCGTTGCGGGAGCCCGAGCGCTTCGCCGCCGTGATCGCGCGTCATAAGCAGGTCATGCGCATCGTTTGCGGGCATCACCACCGGCCGATTTTTGGGCAGGTGGCGCATACGATCGCCTCGGTCGCGCCGTCAGTCGGGCATCAGGTGGAATTCAGCCTGGTGCCCGAGGATCCCGGCGCCTTCAATTTTGAGCCTGCGGCCTTTCACCTGCACCGTTGGACGCCGGCCGACGGGATCGTGACCCACACCGTGTACGTCGAGCAGTTCCCCGGGCCGTTCCCGTTCCTCACCGACCCGGAATACCCCGGCATGAGCTGACCACGCTGGCCATGGCGGCGGGTCCGGGGCACAGTGACGGCGAAACGTCACCACCAATCGGAACCGCCGCCATGCATGAGTCTCGCGCCCGAAATCCGCTGTTCGGCCCGAACCGATTCAAGCTGGGGATTTTCAGCGCCAATTGCGACGGCGGGCTGACCATGAGCCTCGCGCCCGAACGCTGGAAGGCGGATTGGGACGATATCGCGGCGATGTCGAAAATCGCCGACGATGCGGGGATCGAGTTCATTTTGCCGGTGGCGAAATGGCGCGGCTATCAGGGCGATGCCAACATCTACGGCAAATCCTTCGAAACGCTGACGCATGGGGCGGCGCTGGGCGCCATCACGAAGCGCATCGCGATTTTCTGCACCGTGCATGTGCCGCTGGTGACGCCGGCCTTCGCCGCCAAGGCGCTGGCGACGATCGATCATGTGTCCCACGGGCGCGCCGGACTGAACATCGTCTGCGGCTGGAACCAGGCCGAGTTCGACCTGCACGGCGTTACGATCGACCCGGATACGCGCTACGACCACGGGCAGGAATGGTTCGACATCTGGTCGCGTCTGCTGGCAGGAGGGCCGGAGTTCGACTGGGAGGGCACATTTTTCCACTTGAAACGGCTGCAAACCGACCCACTTTCGGTGCAGCGCCCGTGGCCGCCGGTGATGTCGGCCGGGTTCTCCCCGCGCGGACGGGATTTCGCCGCCCGATGCGCCGATGTGTTGTTCCTGAACGTGACCGAGTTGGATCAGGTGCCGGCGATCCTGGCCGATGTCAACGCGCATATGCAGCGTTACAGCCGGCAGATTTCAGTGTTCACGATGGGACACGTGGTTTGCCGCCCGACGCGCAAGGAAGCGGAAGAATATTTCCATTATTTCGCCGAGGAGATGGCGGACACGGCCGGCCAGCAATATTATCGCGGCCAGCGCGGCACCACCGTTCCGGCCGAGGGTGCGGCCCGCATCGCCCGTCCGTTCGAGAACCGTTTTACCCGGCAGGGGAAATACCGTTACGATGGGGCCTATCCTGGGGTTTATCCCTTCGTCGGGTCCCCCGACGACATCGCCGCGGAGATCGGACGCATGAGCGCCACCGGCCTTGCCGGTTGCACGGTGGCGTTCGTCGATTACCTCAAGGAAATTCCGTATTTCGTTCAGGAGGTGTTGCCGCGCCTGGAACGGTTGGGTTTGCGCACACCGGCGACATAGGAGCGAAACATGTCGGAACGAAAGCCTGTTGCCAATCCATTCGGCCGGTCGTTTGCCCGAGCGCTGGCCGGGGCGGGGTTGGGGTGCCTGGTGGTGGTGGTGCTTGGGGTGATCTCGGGGCTTTGGTTCCTGCTGGTGCTGCCCCCATTCCTGGCTGCCCTGATTTTCGCGGCGATCCTGGCGGCGTTGATCGGTGCGACGGTTGCTCGGCTGTGGCGGCGACCGTTGGGGCGGGTGCCGGTGATGGTGCTTTCGGGGGTTTTGACGGTTGTTCTGTTTGCTGTGCCGCCGGTGTTGCTGATTTTCAACAATAGTGGGGGTACGGGGCCGATGTTTGGGTAGAGTCATGATTGAGCGGGCTGCGCGGAGAGCTCTGGCCAAGACCGGGTTTGGCCCTTGGTTCGGGTTGGTGTTATTCGGTGGCACACAACGGTGCCGGTCGCATCCGGGGCGATATGTTACGAATTAACGTCGTTTCTATCGGTTTTTTTACATTCAAAAACTACAGAATTGACTTTAGGGTAACTCGCGCCCCTCAGACCACTTAGCGTTTGATCAACGCAAAAGGGCATAGTTACCCTTGGTATCGAAACGCGGCAATGCGGGAAGGCCTGCCGCAAGGCAGAACCGATCTGCTCCTCCGTCAACTTCGACGTCTTCATCCGGGACTCCCTTCCTGGAAATTGGGCCAGCAGTCTCGCCGTAAGACTCACATTTTGGATGGAGGAATTCTCAGGGTGAAGGTCATTTTTGAAATGTGCCCGACTCCCACCTCGATCCACCCGGCGCGGTCGACGCCATCCGAATCCGCATGGAGCTTTTCGGCTACACCCAAACCGATTTGGCCGCGCTGCTGGGGGCGCGGTCGCGGGCATCGGAAATCCTGGGGCGGCGGCGGGGTTTGACCATGGCGCAGGCGAATCGGCTCCACCGGGAATGGCACATCCCGGCCGACATCCCGATCCGCCCGCTGCACGTGCCCTGACCGCTTCACCACGTCCAGAACATAATCCCCACCGCCACCGCCATCACGCCGGTGCACATCCACCCCATCGCCCAAAGCGGCAGAGGCAGGACGAACTGACCCATCACCTTCGGCGCCATCGCCATGATCATCATCACCGCCATCAGCGGCACCGCCACCACGCCATTGAGCACCGCACACCAGAACAGCGCCTTGATCGGATCGATGCCGACGAAATTGAACCCGATGCCGATCAGCGTCGCCACGGCGATGGTCCCGTAAAACGCCTTGGCATCCAGCGGCGCGCGATCCAGGCCGGTGGTCCAGCCCAAAGCCTCCCCCAACGCATAGGCGCACGAACCCGCCAGCACCGGGATCGCCAGCAGCCCGATCCCGATGATTCCGGCCGAGAACACCGCGAAGGTGAACACACCGGCGATCGGCCGCAGCGCCTCCGCGGCCTGGGCCGAAGTCTTGATATCGGTGATGCCGTGCGCGTTCAGCGTCGCCGCGGTGGTGATGATGATGAACAAGCTGATCAGGTTCGAATAACCCATCCCCACATAGGTATCGATCCGCATCCGGCCGATCTGGGCCTTGGCCTCGTCCGGCGCCTCGATCAGCGGATGCGCTGCCGGATCGATCCGTTCGTCCTGCGCCTCCTGCGAGGACTGCCAGAAGAAGCAGTAGGGCGTGATCGTGGTGCCGAGCACGGCGACGATGGCAACGACATAGTCGGTATTGAAGGAAAACGATGGGACGAAAGTGCTGTAAGCGACCTTACCCCAGGGGACATCGACCGCGAAGGCCGTCGCGACATAAGCGAACAGCGCCACCGAGCTCCATTTCAGGATATGCACATAGGTCGCGTAGCGCGAGAAGACCTCCAGCAATACGCACCCCAGCGCGAATGCGACGACGTAGGCATGGGGGTTGCCACCAACCAGCAGTGCCAGCGCATCGCCCATGGCACCGAGGTCGGCACCCAGATTGATGATGTTTGCCACCAGCAACAACGCCACGATCGACCGCAGCAGCCAGGCCGGATAATGCGCTCGGATATTACCGGCGATGCCCTGCCCGGTCACCCGACCGATCCGCGCGCTGATCTCCTGGATCGCGGCCATCAGCGGAAAGGTGAACAGCATGACCCAGCACATGCTGAAGCCGAACTGCGCCCCTGCCTGGGAGTATGTGGCGATGCCGCTGGGATCGTCGTCCGACGCACCGGTGATCAGCCCCGGGCCAAGCAGGCCCAGGCCACGCCAGGGGCCGAGCCGCCGATGTTTTCGAACCATGAAACTCCCAGCCCCGAAACTTCAGGCTGAAATGGTCCCAACCAGCGGTTTGAACAAGAGCATCCCTTCAGCAACATGCCCCGCTTTGGCAAGACCGCCGGTGACCTCGGTTTCGCCCTGATGGACGATGCTGCGCACGGCATGGCAACCCAAGCGTGCGCCGAGTTGGTCCAGCTCCGCGACCAACGCGGCCAGAACAGCGCCGGGTTCCAGCAGATCGACCGCGACGAAGTGTTCGGCGATCAGCACCCTGCCCTGCTCCAGATCGTCTTCGACGCGGTAACAGAACAGGCCGCACGGGTAGGGCCGGCTCTCCCGCCGCACCGCGACGATGCCAGTGCGTTCGGTACGCCGGCTGGCGGTGGTCTGGCGGGCAAAGCGGAGCCAGCCCGTGAGATCGAGGCCGGGCATGGCCTCCCGGATCAAGGGGAAGGCGGCCCGGAACCGATCCGGGGTGAGGCGTTCGGCGATAAGATGCGGCATTAGACGTTCGCCCTGCTGAGATGTTTAATTTGCAACGCCTGCAGGTCATGCACCTTGAGCCAGATCAATGAGACCTGGGTCGAACCGATCTAACCGGGAATTCCACCAGCGGCTCGCCCTGGAGGAGCCACGCAAACGCATAAGGGGATCCGTATGTACGCGCCTTCGACCCGGCCGGTGGTGCTCGACCCACACGGGGCCGCCAACACGTGCGCGCACTGCGATGCCCGGGCGCACAGCGTGTGCAATGCCGTGCCGGATGCCGATATCGCGCGCCTCGCGGCGATCGCCGTGGTCACCCATGCCGAACCGGGCACAACCTTCATCCAGGAAGGAGACCCGGCGACCCATTTCTTCAACATCTCCGCCGGCACGGTGCGGATGTACAAATTGCTGCCGGATGGCCGCCGCCAGATCACCGGGTTCGCCGGCGTCGGGCATTTCCTGGGGCTCGCGGTCTCCGACACCTATGCGTTCAGCGCGGAGGCAATCGATCAGGTGCGTTTCTGCAAATTCTCCCGCGCGCGGGTGCGCACACTGCTGGACGACTATCCCGCGATGGAAAAACGCCTGCTGGCGGTCGCTGCCACCGAACTCGTCGCCGCTCAGGAGCAGATGCTGCTGCTTGGCCGCAAAACCGCGCGGGAGCGATTGGCGTCGTTCCTGATCCTGCAAAGCCGGCAGGGGGTGGCGTGCAACGCGTCCCGCGGCCGATTCGAATTGCCGATGTCGCGCAGCGATATCGCCGACTACCTGGGTTTGACGATCGAGACCGTCAGCCGGACGCTGACGAAGCTGCGTTCAGACGGATTCATCGATATCCCCTCGACGACCGAGATCGCGATTCGCGCACCGGCAGCGCTGGAGAATCTCGCGACCGGGATGGCGTGACGCCGGCTATTTGTCGTTGATCGTAAAATTATAGGTCTTGATCACGTATTTCAGCACGGTCCCGTACTGGGGATCGGTCGCGTAAACGCCCGTCAGCGCGTCGGCGAAGGCTTCCGGGTCGTCCTTCTTGGCCATCGCCGGGGCATATACCGGGTTCGTCGCCAGCAGCTTCCCGTGCATATCGAACGCCTGGGCGATCGAGTCGAATTTACGGAAGGGCGCTTTGATGATGACGTCCTTGCCGCCCACGACCTCCCGCGTCTGCGCATCGACCGCCGGGTCGTTGCCGACGGCCTTGATGCCGAAGGGATTGTTGCTGTCCGGCGGCATCGCCGCGCCCCAGGCACTCTCGACCGCCCATTGCGCGAGCGTGACCGAGGCCGGCACGCTCCATTTCTGCCGCGACGCAACGGCGGCCTCCACGACATCGGGGGGGACGACGCCGAAATGGCCGGTGCCATGCAGGGACGCTTCGTCGATCATCGGTCGCGCGGCCAGGGCGTAGTAGGTGGAACTGCCCGGCTCGACCTCGCCGGTCGGGGGATACATGTGCTGCACCACGGCCTGATAGGCCTCGATCGCGAGAATCGTGCCGAAATCCGCTTTGCCGGTGACCGGCACGTCGGAGTGCGGTTTGGGCAGTCGGTCGTTCAGCAACGACTGGATCACGAAAACGTCACCAGGGCGATTGACCCCGTTTCGGCCCACGCTTTGGACGATCGGCGGCGCGATCCGTCCCATTGCGTCAAGGCTCAGAACAGTCTGGGATGGTACCAATGCCACGCGTCGCTGCCTCCCCAGTTTGCCGGACACTCGTATCGGCGTTGATCGGGCCAGACCGGAATGCTAGCACGTTCCGGGGAGCACCCGCATGATCGACAACCCACATGACGACCCGGGTGACCAGGACCGCACCGTCATTCGCCCATCGCCGGGCGGCCGCCGGGCGCCGCAATCACCTGCGCCGCAATCACCCGCGCCGCAACGTGCAGCGCAACCGCCGGCCCCTCAACCAATGGAGCCACCACCAACCGCACCGCAACGGGTAAGTCCGCCGACGGCCGAAACGCCCGTGCTCGACGCCGCCGCCGGTTCCAATCCGTTGATCGTCGCGGCCGGCCCGTTGCTACATCTCCTCACCCACCTGCGCAACACGGCAACCTCCCCCGATCCCGGCGATATCCGCGAGCGTACGTGGCGCGAATTGCGCACCTTCGAACGCAATGCACGCGAGGCCGGCGTCAATCCGCTGCACGTCCGGCTGGCGCATTTCGCGCTGTGCGCCTCGCTCGACGACGTCGTGCTCAACATGCCCTGGGGTGCGAAGGGCCGCTGGCGGGACGAACCGCTGGCCAAAGCGCTGCATCACGACGACAACGCCGGCACCAGTTTCTTTGAGCAGCTGCGCGACATGCGGGAGGCGTTGCCTGAATCCCTTCCGGTCATCGAGCTGATGTTCGTCTGCCTGTCGCTGGGGATGATGGGCCCCTACCGCACCCTGCAGGACGGCCGAGCCCAGTTGGAACGGGTGCGCCATCACGCTTACGAGTTGGTCGAACGGACCGCGCCGCCTCCGCCCGCCACGCTGGCGCCCGATGCGACGGGAGTCGATGCGCATTTCGAGCCGAAGCGGGCTGGCGTCCCGGTCTGGGTCGCCGCCAGCGTCGCGATCGCCTGCGTGGCCGGCGTTTATGTCTGGTTCCTGACCGGTCTGAACCGAGCATCGGACTCGATCTATCAGTCCGCCCTCGCCGCGCCGCCCGCGGCGATGCCACCGCTGGTCCGCCCACCGGCCACCCCACCCCCGCCGCCTCCACCGCCGCCGGCCATCCCTGGGCCTGCCGAACGGCTGCGTGCGGCGCTGGCCGATATCCAAGGGGTTGAAGTGATCGAGGGCGCTTCGGTCATAATCCGTGTGCCCGCCAAGCTGCTTTTCCCGCAGACCAACGCCACCATCGGCGCCGGACCGTTGACCGATCGGCTGTTGCAGGCGCTAAAGGCTGAAAACGGACCGATCAAGGTGCTGGGATACACTGACTCGCAAGTTGAACGATCCGTCGCCTTCCCGTCGAATTTCGCGCTGTCGACCGCCCGAGCGAAGGCCGTGCGCACGGCGTTGGCGGCCAAGTTGCCGGAACCCAACCGAATCACCGCCGAGGGACGCGCAGACGCCGATCCGATCGCGCCCAATTCCTCGGCCGAGGGGCGGGAGAAAAACCGCCGCATCGAAATCGTTGTGGCGGGCCAGCCATGAAATTCTCGGTTATGCGCTGGGTCTTCACCCTCGTGGGCGTGCAGATGCTGGCCGGCGTCATCTGGGTGCTGGGCCCGCTTTGGCCGGTGCTGGAATCGCAGACATTGCGACTGGCGGCGATCGGCGGCCTGCTTCTGCTGTGGCTGCTCGTCAACCTCCTGCTGGATTTCCTTAGCTCCAGCCGCGACCGGGCCCTGACCCGCGGCATCACCGCCGCGACGGACGAGGAGGTGGCGGCGGTCGGCGCCAAGCTGTCCACCGCTCTGGCTCGCCTGAAGGAAGTCAAAGGCCGCCGCGGCAGCCTGTATGAACAGCCCTGGTACGCGATCATCGGACCGCCGGGATCGGGCAAGACGACCGCGTTGCTGAATGCCGGTCTGAAATTCCCGCTGTCGAACGAACTCGGTCCGGGCGCGGTCGGCGGCGTGGGCGGCACCCGCCTGTGCGAATGGTGGTTTACCGAGGATGCGGTGCTGATCGACACCGCCGGCCGCTACACGACCCAGGACAGCGACGCCGCCGTCGATAAGGCAGGGTGGGACGCGTTTCTGACGCTGCTGCGCAAAACCCGCCCGAAACAACCGCTCAACGGCGTGATCGTCGCCATCGCGATGGAGGACGTTGCAGCCGATTCGACGACCGTACTGGACAACCACGCCCGGACGATCCGTGCCCGCATCGATGAGCTGGAGGTGCGGCTGGGCAAGCATCTGCCGATCTACGTGATGTTCACCAAGGCCGATCTGCTGATCGGCTTCACCGAATTCTTCGCCGATCTCGATCGGGTCGGGCGGGAGCAGATCTGGGGCACGACCTTCAAGCTTGGCGGGGATCGCAACGTCGCGGCGGGTCTTCAGCCGCTGCTCGAACGCCTCACCCGGCGGGTTTATCCTCGCCTCGATGCCGAGGTCGATCCCGATCGCCGGGCATTGATCGCCGGTTTCCCGGCCCAGCTCGCCAGCGTGCTGCCGCGGCTCGACGCCTTCGTCGCCAAGGCCTTCGCCGCCGATGCCACCGGCGCGGCGCCGCTGCTGCGCGGGGTCTATCTGACCTCCGGCACGCAGGAAGGCACACCGATCGATCGTTTGATCGGCTCGCTCGCGTTTTCCTTCGGGCTTGATCAACGGCGCGCCGCCCGGCTTCGGCCCGAGGCTGGGCGTTCCTACTTCCTGGCCGGCCTTTTGCGGAATGTCGTCTTCCGGGAGGCGATGCTGGTCGTCGAAAAGCCCGGAGCCGACAAGCGGCGGCGGCGGATGCGGATCGCCGGCTATGCGGTTTGCGCGGTGGCGGCCCTGGCGGGCGCGGGCCTGCTCTACACGCAGGAGGCGTCCAGCCGCGCTGCGATCGACCGAACGCAGGAACGTCTGGTCGCGGTCGAAAAGCAGACGGAGGGTCTGCCGCTGGACCCCGTGTCGGATTCCGATTTCGCCCGAATCGTGCCATGGCTCGACGCGGCAGCCAAGGCGTCCGTCGCGCCCGGGGGGGATCTGGTCGGGTTCTCGCAGGATGCGAAGCTGGGGGCCGCGCATGCGGCGCTCTACCGGCATGCGCTGGCATTCGCGCTGTTTCCGCGCATGGTCTGGCGGGCGGAAACACGGATGCGCGGCGCCTTGACCGACCCCGACGCGCTCTACGACGCCACCCGCATCTACCTCATGCTCGGCGGTGCCGGTCCGCTGGATGGTGCGCTGGTCGAGAGCTGGTTCGCCCAGGATTTCGCCGCAACCTATCCCGGTGACGACAAGGCGGCGTTACGCACCTCACTACTGCGCCACGTCCACGCCTTGGTGCAGGACACGCTGCCCGGGGTCACCCTGGACGGACCGCTGGTCGCCCAGGCCCGCGCCGCGATGGGCCACGTCACTTTGGCGGAGCGCGCCTATTCGCGCCTGAAGCCCTCCGTCGCTGCCCATTTGCCCCCCCCATGGAAGCCAAGCGAGGCGCTGGGCGTGGCGGGGTCCGAACTGTTCGGGCGGCTGTCCGGACGGAAACTGGACGAAGGTATCTCCGGCCTGTTCACGCCCGCCGGCTTCCGCGACGCGGTTTTGCCCGTGCTGGCCCATGTCGCCCAGCAAACGGCGAATGAGGGCTGGGTCGTCGGCGAGACCATCCCGGCCGACAGTCCCGCCCGGCGCACGCTGGAGGCGGATGTCGTCGCACTCTACGTCAAGAACTATGACGCTGCGTGGGATGGGCTGTTCGCCGACCTCGATCCGCTCCCGCCACGCAACCTGACACAAGCGGCGCAGGACTTCTTTATCCTGGCGTCGCCGAATTCGCCGATCCGGTCGGTTCTGGCTTCCGCGGCCGCGCAACTCGCCCCCGCGGCGGGTGCCCCGCCGGGCCCTCTGACCGACGCGGTACGGGCCGTGGACCAACGGTATCAGCCGTTGCAGGGTGTGGCGGGCGGTAACGGTCCGGCGCCGATCGATCTCGTGCTGCGGCCCCTGGGGGACCTACAGCAGCAGTTGGCGAAGCAGGCCGCGACGACAAACAAGATATCGGCGACCGATGCTGGGCAGGATCCGGCGGCGGCACTGAAAGTCGCCTCGGTACGCCAGCCGGAGCCCCTGGCGCGCTGGCTGGTCACGCTGGCGACCGGTGGGGCCGCGTTGCGGGACGGTGGGCCGCGAGGCGCGATGATCGCCGCATGGACAGCGGGCGGCGGTCCGGCCGCGCTGTGCCAAACGGTCACGGCGAATCGATACCCGTTCACGCCCGGCGCCTCGTCGGACGTGCCATTGCAGGATTTCACCCGGCTCCTGGGGCCGGGCGGTGCGATCGACGCGTTCTTCAACACGCAGTTGAAGCCCTATGTCGATATGACCGGCAAGCAATGGAAGCCGAAGGCGGTGGACAATGTGAATCCGCCGGTTTCCGCCGACAGCGTGGCGCAGTTCCAGCGGGCGGCGGCGATTCGCGATCTGTATTTCCCCAATGGCAGCCTGCAACCGCTCGTGCGGTTCGACCTGACACCGACCGAGGCGGGGGCCGGAACCCTTGAATACGCCGGCGCCAAGATCGTCGCGGCGGCCGGCACCCAGGCGCGACCGGCGGCGTTGACTTGGCCCGCCACGACCACCGCCCGCCTGACGATCGCTGGCACGCAGCCATTGGAGGCCCCTGGCCCCTGGTCGCTGTTCCGTCTGATCGAGCAAGCGCAGGTGACAGGATCCGGCGACCGGCTCACGTTGCAATTCGGCGCCGGGGGCCAGTCGGCCCGATTCGATCTGCGCGCCAACCCCAACCCGTTCAACAGCACGCTGCTGCGGGAGTTCCGCTGTCCGGTGGTACAATAGCAGGAAGGGGGGGAGCGTGGTGGCCATCCTCGGACTCGAACCGAGATGCCCTTTCGAGCGAGCGATTTTGAGTCGCTTGCGTCTACCATTCCGCCAGACGGCCACGCGGCGGGTCTGATAGCAGGGTCCGCGCCAAATGAGAAGTGTGTGAGGCATGCGTTAAAATGCGGTGACTCGCGTATTGACCCGCGTGCCGGCCGCATCTAAAGAAGCCGCCTCGCGCGATACCACCGCCGCGCGTTGTTCGGGTGTAGCTCAGCGGTAGAGCAATCGGCTGTTAACCGATCGGTCGTAGGTTCGAATCCTACCGCCCGAGCCAGTCTATCAAGAAAATCAATGAATTATGGGGAACTTCGGTCCAGTTTGGTCCATGTGCCGAGGCGGAACCTTTTTGCTGGTCCTGGACCATGCAAAAGTGCCCGTTGCCATGGTGTGGCGGCCGAGTGCCGGAGCGGGCCATGCGGGGTTCGCGTGTGCCCTCTGCCGGTTGCCTGCCGAACCCACACGGATCGCTGGCATCCAGCGTTGATCGGTGTTGCGCTCAGTCGCGAAGGAGTTGCTCCTTCGCCTTCTGAACGGCGTCCAAAAACCAGTCCAAACCGACAGAACTGCAGACCGCTGACGGATCGGAGTTCGTTGGAAACTCTAATCTTAAGTCATCCGGCCCATGATCCTGGCTGATCAACGCGACGAACTTCCCGTCGCAATAAATCTCCGCCACCAACTGCTGGTAGTCTGTGTCGCTGGCGATAGTCACAGTCAAGCTAGAAGGAGAATTCATTGGGATGGCTCCAGAAAACCTCGAAAAACACCGTTTGCATCGAACCGTGCGCCACGTCCGCCGGGTCCGATGACATCAAAGCCCCCAAATCGGTTGCCCGATCTGGTTGTCGAAGCAGGATCGCTCAATATCCCGTCGAGCGCTTCCTGTCCCTGTTGATTGACACTGGTCGGGTTCCCCTTGGCGGGAGGAAATACGCTCCGCGATCGGCCACCATGCTTCTGTAGCGCCCGCCCGGCTCTGGACAGTTCGCTGGACGTGTCGGCGGGGTCTTTCGCTCTGCCGCTGTCGGAGAGCGCTTTCGTCTGACGCCCTGCGATGGTTTGGCTGAAATCGGTCTGTCGCGCGGGCCTGACCTGCCGCAAAATCGCACCACTCGCCGCGCGGAGACCGGCGGCAACACCTTTCGCCAACCCAGCGGCGCCAATGCCAAGCACGGTTTCCAGAGGGTAAACCGGGGTGATCGCATCCTTGCGCGGGTCCGGTGGTTGTTCGCTTCTCTCAATCGCGGCGGTTGTGGCCGGATCGCTGGCGCGTTGCGCGGCATCCGCCATGAAAGCAGACCAACGATCCAACCCGACCGCCTGTTGCGCGGCGGCCAAATCGTTCGCCGCCTCACGCAGTTCGGCGTGGCTTTGGGCCAGATTGGCGGTCATGGCGGCGTTGTGAAGTCTCGCGGCCACGGGATCGTCAGCCGCCCGGCCAAAGAAGTGTTCGGCGAAGCTCGCCATGCCCATGCGAGCGCCACGCCCCCAAACTTTCATCAGCCCGGTCAGACGCTCAAACCCCGCACCACTTGGCTGCGCGGAGGGGTGTCTGCGGGCCGATGCGGGCAGCGCGCCCGTAGCGCCGTAGATGACAGCTTGAATACGCCGGTCCAGCCCTCCCGTCCCGAACAATCCCGTGCCAGGCGAACCACCTTCCTGATCGGTCTTTGGCGCGGTGCCGCTGCCAAACCAGCCGTGCTCCTGGCGCCCTTGATCCTCCCAACTCATGTCAAATCCGCAGCTTCAAAATAGTCGATATGCCAAAATTTAAGGAAGGATATCCTAGAACATATCAGCAACTTCGTCAAGCGATTTCGAAGATGGCCTTGCCGTCCATGGGATCGCGGCAGCAGGCGCGGAACTGGTTTCGGTAATCCGCAACCACGTTGGCTTGGTTGAGTGGCCGGGACAACCGGTCAGTCCTTCCGCTGTAGCAAGCGCCCGATCAGGTCTACCCACCCAGCCGCGCCGCCCCCGCCGCCGCGATATGCGCGATCTGCCCCCCAGCGACCGTCAGCACCGCACGCGACGTCGCGGGGTCGAACACGACGATATCCGCCCGCTTGCCAACCTCGATACTCCCGCGATCCGTCAATCCAGCGGCCGCCGCGGGATTGGCCGAAATCAATCCCCAGGCACGCGCCAGATCGAGCACGCCGCGCCCGGCGAGAATGAACGCCGCCCGAGCCATCGCGGGATAGAAGTAATCGGACGATAACACGTTGCAGACCCCGGCCTCTGCCATCAGCGCGGCCGAGGCCCAGCCCAGATGCGACCGGCCCCGGACGACGTTGGGACTGCCCATGACCACATAGTCGCCGGCCGAGCGGGCGGACCGGCCGACCTCCTCCGCCAGGGGGAATTCGCAGATACGCGCGCCCTGCCCGCGGAATGCATCCCGCCGTTCAATGTTGTAATCGTCATGACTAGCCATCGGCAGCCCAGCCGCCCGAGCGGCCGCGCCAATCCGGTCGATGCCGGCGGGTACAGCGTCCGCTCCGGCGCCGACCCGTTCCGCCAACACCTTGAACTCGGCCAGTTTCATGCCCGCACGATCGGCGTATTTCGCCCCGGCCACGGAGTCGGTCAGCTTGTGCAGGATCGACGGCGTGTGATCGTTGAAGGCCAGCAGATGCACCCGCCCCGCCGCGATATCGGCGACCGCCGTGTCCAGCGCATCGAGGTTGAACGCCTCCCATCGCAGATGCACCCGCATGTCGGCGGTCCATGATCCCGCCTCCAGCGCGTCCAGCATTCGCGACCAGGCACCAAGGCTGCGCAGACCCGGTTCCCAGGACAGTGTTACGCCGTGGAAAGCGGTGGTGATGCCGTTCGAGAGAAGCTGCGCCTCGGTATCGCGCAACGCCAGATCGACCGGAAAATCCACGCCAGGCCGCGGTTCCATCTGCCGTTCGAACGCATCGCCATGGATGTCGACGATGCCGGGCAGGACGAGCATATCCGACGCATCGAAGGCGAGATCGGCCGAGCCGCCGCCGGACGCCTGAATATGGCCGTCGGCGAGCAGAACATCGGCGCCCGAGACGACGCCGGAGGGCAGCAGCATTTCGCCGCCGGTAATACGCAGGGATCGCATATCGGACTCTCTCAGGGTTCGAAGACCATTTGGACGCGGGGGGTGGGATAAAGGCCGATGGCGAACTCCACCACCGCGCCGCCATTGTCGACGTTGGTATTCTCCGCCACCAGGACCGGCCGATTGCGCGGCATCCGCAAACGGTCCGCTTCTGACGGTGTTGGCAGGCGCGCGGTCACCCGGCTGGTTTGCCGCTGGTAGTCCGCGACGCCGACGATCTTGAATGCCTCGGTGATGCTGGGTTGATCGTACAACGCCGCGAGCATGCCGGGATGCCGGAAATAATGCCGCGCCAGGCTGACCGGCCGGCCGTCGGCGAGGCCAAGGCGCTCCAGCAGCACGATCTTCGCACCAACCCGCACGCCCAGGCCGGTGGCCGTCTGCGCGTCGGCGGGCATGTCGCGCAACTGCAGCACCTCGCCCGACGGTTCCTTGTTGTGGCGGCGGATCCACTCCGAGAATCGGGTGCGCGGTTCGACTGTGTAATCCAGCACGTCCTCGGAGACGAATGTGCCGCGGCCCTGCTCGATTCGCACCAAACCCTCCCGCGAGAGCTCATCGAGCGCTCGGCGTACGGTATGGCGGTTGACGGAAAATCGGGCGGACAGTTCCGCCTCGGTCGGCAGGCGACCGCCGGGGACGTATGTACCGTCGGCGATTTGCCGCTGCAACGTCTCGGCGATCTGGCGCCAGAGGGAGATACCGTCGTGACGGTGCATGTCGGGCGGCACGATGTTCACAGAGGGTTCATCCCATTTTCCGGCGGTCGGCGATATCGCGTGGTTGACGTTTAGGCTGGCGATGGATAGATGTCCAGATGTCTAGACATATTTGGACACTCAATGCCGGACAAAATTTCATCCCCCGACCCATACGCCGCACGAAAGCGCTGGATGGCGGTCTTGGCCCGAGCAGGCGCGGACGCGATCGCGCGGCGTCTCGCTGGCTATGCTGACATGCCCGATTTCGCTCGCCTGCGCGGACCGGAAGGCGGGCTGGTCATGGCGCGCGGCCGCACCGGCGGCGCCGGCGCGCCCTTTAACCTCGGCGAGGTCACCGTCACCCGCTGCACCGTCCGTTCGGCCGATGGGCTGGTCGGTCATGCCTACGTGACTGGCCGCGATGGGCGACACGCCGAGTTGGCGGCGCAGCTCGACGCGTTGATGCAGGACGAAGGCCGGGCGGCGGCGCTGGAAGCCTTGGTCGTCGCACCGCTGGAAGCCGCCGAGGCCGCACGCCGCGCCGAAACCGCGGCAAAGGCCGAGGCAACCAAGGTCCGGTTCTTCGCCATGCGGAACATGCGCACATGAACGCCACCCTCATCGCTGGCTTCGGCGACCCCGTTCAGGACGCACAACGCTGTTTTCGCCATGTGCTGGATGCGATGTCGCGGCCCGGCCGCATTGCCTCGATCGATGGCGTCGCGCCGCCCAAACCCTTGTGCGTGGCGGCCGCGGCCGTGCTGCTGACCCTGATCGATCATGAAACGCCCTTCTGGCTGGACCCGGACGCAGACGCGGCCCGCGCATGGATCGCGTTCCATTGCGGGGCGCCATCGGCGCCGGGACCCGAGGACGCGATGTTCGGTTTGTCGCTGGGCCTGCCGGATCTCGGCCGCTTCCGCACCGGCACGCACGAGGGACCGGAAACCTCCGCGACCATCGTCGTGCAACTCCCCTCGCTGACCGGCGGCCCCGCGCTGCGGCTCAGCGGACCCGGCCTGAAGGACAGCGCCATCATCGCCCCCACGGGCCTGCCCGCCGACTTCCCGGCACGCTGGCGGCGCAATCGCGGCCTGTTCCCGGCCGGCATCGACCTCATCCTCTGCGCCGACGACGCGCTGGCCGCACTTCCCCGAACTACCTTGGTCGAGGAGGCCTGACCAATGTACGTGACCGTCAAAGGCGGCGAAAAAGCCATCGACGCCGCTCACGCCTGGCTGGCCGAGGAGCGCCGCGGCGACACATCCGTCCCCGAACTCACCGTCGCCCAAATCGCCGAGCAACTCGGGCGTTCCGTCGACCGGGTGATGGGGGAGGGATCGTGCTACGATCGGGACTTGGCGGCACTGGCGATCAAACAATCCCAGGGCGATCTGATCGAGGCCGCCTTTCTGTTGCGCGCCTATCGCACCACCCTGCCCCGTTTCGCGCATTCATTGCCCATCGACACCGCCACGATGCGGGCGGAGCGGCGGATATCGGCGATCTTCAAGGACCTGCCGGGCGGGCAGATCCTTGGCCCGACCTACGACTATACGCATCGTTTGCTGGATTTCGCCCTCGCTACCGGCGGCCCGGTGCCGGCGGTGCCGGTCGCGGAACCCGACGGTTCCGCCTTGCCGCGCGTGCCGGATATCCTTGGGCAGGAGGGCCTGCTGGAACCGGACGCCGGTTCGGATGCAACGCCGGGCGACCTTACGCGCGAACCCCTGATGTTTCCGGCCAACCGCGATGTGCGCCTGCAAGCTCTGGCGCGCGGGGATGAGGGGTTTTTGCTGGCACTCGGCTACTCGACCCAGCGCGGCTATGGCGGATCGCATCCCTTCGCGGGGGAAATCCGCATGGGCGAGGTGTCGGTGGAGATCGAGCCGGCGGAGTTGGGCTTTGCCATCGACATCGGCGACATCGTCGTGACCGAGTGCCAGATGGTCAATCAGTTCCAAGGCAGCAAGACCGTTCCGGCGCAGTTCACCCGTGGCTATGGGCTTGTATTCGGCTTCTGCGAACGCAAGGCGATGGCAATGGCACTGGTGGACCGGGCGATGCGGGCGGAGGAACTGGGCGAAGACGTGACGGCGCCGGCTCAGGACATCGAGTTCGTGCTGTATCACTCCGACAACATCGAAGCGACCGGCTTCACCGAGCATTTGAAGCTGCCGCATTACGTGGATTTTCAGAGCGAATTGCAGAACGTGCGGCGGATGCGGGCCGAACTGCGGGAGGCCGCGGAATGACCGAAGGCTATAACTTCGCCTATCTGGATGAGCAGACGAAGCGGATGATCCGCCGAGCGCTGCTGAAGGCGGTGGCGATCCCGGGGCATCAGGTTCCGTTCGGCTCGCGGGAAATGCCGTTGCCCTATGGCTGGGGCACAGGCGGCATCCAGGTGACCGCATCTATCCTCGGCCACGACGACACGCTCAAGGTCATCGATCAGGGCGCCGACGACACCACCAACGCTGTGTCGATCCGCCGTTTCTTCGCCAAAACCGCTGGTGTCGCGACGACGACGCATACCGCGGAAGCAACGGTCATCCAGACCCGCCACCGCATTCCAGAAAAGACGCTTCGGGACGATCAGATCATCGTCTATCAGGTACCGCAGCCCGAACCCTTGTTTCGGCTCGAATCCAGCCGGGTGGAAACCCGCCGGATGCACGGGCTGGCGGATTACGGCCTGATGCACGTGAAACTCTATGAGGATGTCGCGCGTTTCGGTCAGATCTCGATCAGCTACGATTATCCGGTGCTGGTAAACCAGCGCTATCTGATGTCGCCCAGCCCGATCCCCGCCTTCGACAATCCGAAGATGGACCGCATGCCCGCGCTGCAATTGTTCGGGGCGGGGCGGGAAAAACGCATCTACGCGATCCCGCCCTGGACCCAGGTGCGCTCGCTCGATTTCGAGGACCATCCGTTTCGCGCGATCAATGCGCCGGAACCCTGCGGATTGTGCGGTGCCACCGATTCGTATTTGGACGAGGTGATCACCGACGATCATGGCGGGCGGCTGTTCGTCTGTTCCGACACCGATCACTGCGCCGAACGACGCGCGGCTGGCCATATCGGCAAGGACGGATTCGCGGAGGCCGCGGAATGACCCTGTTGCGCGCCCGCGGACTGTCGCTCCGCTTCAAGGCGATCCGTGCCCTGGACGACGTCGCCGTCGACCTTTGGCCCGGCGAGGTTCTGGCCATTGTCGGCGAGTCCGGTTCCGGCAAAACCACTTTGCTGAACGTGCTGTCCGGCCGTATGGCCCCCGACGCCGGTACCGTCTGGTATACTGACCCCGAGGGGCAGGAGCACGACGTGCACGCCATGCCGGCCCCCGCCTTGCGCACGCTGCACCGGTCCGACTGGGGTTTTGTTCATCAAGACCCAAGACAGAACCTGCGAATGAACGTCTCCGCGGGCGGCAATGTGGGGGAGCGCCTGATGGCCCGCGGCGCCCGCAACTACGGCGACATCAGGGCAGAGGCGATCGACTGGCTCACCCAGGTGGAAATCGATGCGAACCGAGTCGATGATCTACCCCGCACTTTCTCCGGCGGGATGCTGCAACGCCTCCAGATCGCTCGCACCCTGGTGACTCATCCCCGGCTGGTGTTCATGGATGAGCCGACCGGCGGACTGGACGTTTCGGTGCAAGCGCGTCTTCTGGACTTGATCCGAACCCTCGTCGCCCGCCTTGGCATCGCTGCCGTGCTGGTGACCCACGACATCGCGGTAGCCCGCCTGTTGGCGCACCGTATCGCCGTGATGCAGCGGGGCCGTGTGGTCGAGACGGGATTGACCGACCAGGTGCTCGACGATCCGCAGCACGCCTATACCCAGCTTCTGGTCAGTTCGGTGTTGCAGGCATGAGCGCGATGTTACGCACCGAGGGGTTGGCGAAGACCTTTACCCTGCACCTGCGCGGCGGCATGCAACTGCCAGTGCTCTCCGGCATCGATCTCGCCGTTTCGACCGGCGAGTGCGTTGTGCTGTCCGGCCCCTCGGGCGCCGGCAAATCGACCCTGATGCGCAGCCTCTACGGCAATTACCGCGCCGAGGCTGGGCATATCTGGATCCGCCACCATGGCGAAATGATCGACATCGCCGCGGCCGAGCCCCGTATCGTGCTGGCGGTGCGTCGGGAAACCCTTGGCTATGTCAGCCAGTTCCTGCGCGTGGTGCCCCGGGTATCCACGCTGGACATCGTCGCGGACGAACTGATCACCCGCGGCGTCGCGCAGGACGAAGCCCGCGACCGGGCTGGCGCTCTGCTCCTGCGCCTGAACATCCCCCGTCGCCTGCACTCGATTCCGCCGGCTACCTTCTCGGGCGGCGAGCAGCAGCGGGTGAATCTCGCGCGCGGCTTTATCGCCGCGCATCCGATCCTGCTGCTGGACGAACCCACCGCATCGCTGGATGCCGATAATCGAGCGGTGGTGATCGCGATGGTTAACGAGGCCAAGGCACGCGGCACCGCCATCGTCGCCATCTGCCACGATGCCGAAGTCCGCGACGCCATCGCCGACCGCCTGTTCCCCTTATCCCCGACCCAAGAGGCCGCATGACCGCGTTCATGGACCCCGAAACCGTTCTGACCAACGCCCTGCTGGTGCTGCCGGATCGCGTCGTGTCCGGCACGATCGCGCTGAAAGGCGCGACGATCGTCGGCATCGACACCGGCAACTCCTCGTTGCCCGGCGCGATCGATATGCAGGGCGATTATCTGATCCCTGGCATAGTCGATCTGCACACCGACAATCTCGAACGCCAAGTGCAGCCTCGCGCCACCTCCCGCTGGCCCTCCCGCTCGGCCATGATCGCGCACGATGCACAGTGCGCCGCCGCCGGCGTCACGACGATTTTCGACTCGCTCTGCCTGGGCGATCTTGGTTTTGAAAAAGATCGTATCCGCACCTTTCACGAGGGCATGGCCGATCTCGACGCTCTCACCCCCACCGGCCTGCTGAAAGCCGAACATTTTTTGCATTTGCGATGCGAAGTCCCCGCTGCCGATACCTTGGGACTGGTGGAGCCCGTCATCGGCCATCGGCTGGTCCGCATGATAAGCCTGATGGATCACAGCCCCGGTGAGGGGCAGTATGCCAACCTCGACTACTACCGCGCGATCCGCCGTGCCGCTGGCCTCGACGACGACACCATCGACCGGCGGATCAAGGAGTTGCGCGACCAGCGTGCCCGCCTGCGCGGCCCGAACCGCAAGGCGTTGCTGGACATGGCCCGCCCGCGCGATGTGCCGATCGCCAGCCACGACGACCGCACCCTGGCCGAAATCGCCGAAAACGTCGCCGACGGAATCACGATCAGCGAATTCCCGGTGACGCTGGAGGCCGCGAAGGCCGCGAAAGCCGCCGGTATGCAGATTATCGCGGGTGCGCCGAACATCGTGCGCGGCGGATCGCATTCCGGTAACGTTTCGGCATCGGATTTGCTCGCGGCCGGCGCGGTCGATGCCTTCGCCTCCGACTATGTCCCGCCCAGCCTTGTCGAGGCGGCGTTTCTCTGTGCGCGCACGGACCGTATGTCCCTGCCCGCCGCCATCGCGATGGTCAGCGACACACCGGCGCGGATGGTTGGGCTGACCGAACGCGGTCGCCTCGCGCTGTGGTGCCGTGCCGATGTCGTGCGCGTGACGGTGCACGAGAACCTGCCGGTCGTGCGGCAGGTCTGGTGCGGCGGCGTGCGGGTGATCTGAGGCCTGCCGCGATGACCATGCGCGTTGCGATCTACTTCGCCCCCACCGCCAACGACCCCCTGTCCCCCGCCAGCACGGCGTGGCTCGGCCGCGACCCCGTCACCAACGCCCCAGTCGCCCAGCCCGACATCCCCGGCATCGCCGAAACGACCGCCGACGCGCGCAGCTACGGCTTTCACGCCACGCTCAAACCCCCGATGCGACTGGCCGACGGACGGGACTGGCAAGAATTCCTGGAAGCCGCCACACGCGTCGCCGCCACGGTGAACCCGTTCGACCTCCCCCCACTCGCCGTCATGGACCTGCACGGGTTTCTGGCGCTGCGAGAAACCCAGCCCTCTTCGGAGCTGCAACATTTGGCCGATGTTTGCGTCGGCCAACTCGATGCGTTCCGCCAACCGCCATCGGCCGAGGAACTCGCCCGCCGTCGCCGCTCGCCGCTGACGGCCGAGCAGGACGCGATGCTGGTGCGCTGGGGCTATCCGTACGTGTTCGAGACGTGGTTTTTCCATATGACGCTGACCCGCCGTCTGACCCCCGCCGAAAAGGCACTCTTCATGCCGGCGGCGCAGGCGCACTTCGCCGAGGCTGTGGCACACCCCCGCCGGGTCACCGACATCTGCGTCTTCACCCAGTCCGCCCCCGGCGCCCCATTCACGATCGCGGAGCGTCTGCCGTTAGGCGGGTGATCGCGGCAACAAACCGTGCGACACCTTCCGCCATCGTTCCATCGTTCATCACCCGCGTCACTGGCACCCCATTCGGCAATGGCACCGCCCGCGCCAGCCGCGCCGCGACATCCGCGGCACTTTCCCGCCCCCTGGCGGCTAGTCGCGCGGCCAGAACTTCTGGAGGCGCGGTAACCTCGATCACATGGACAGGGAACTTCGCCGCGGCCTCGGCAATGACGCCGCGCGACACGTTCGCCACGAGGTCGCCGTCGCGCGCGACATCCTCGGCCAGGATGCCGTAGCGCAGACCGTGCGCCCCCCATTGCAAAGCAAAGTCGCGCCGGTCGAATTCTGCGTGCGAGACCGCCTCATGATCCTCCCCGCCCGCATCCGCCGGCCGGGTAATCACCCGCCGCGCGAACCGCACCCCGGGCAAAGCCGCCCGAGCGCCATCCAGCAGCGTATCCTTGCCTGCCCCACTGGGCCCCACGACCAGAATCAGCACGCCGGGAAATCCTGTTGTTGACGGGGCGCACCCTGGCGCTAGCCTGCGCGCGTCGCAAGCAAGGAAACCCGGAAATGTTCACCACCCGCCCGGAAATCGCCGGCACCTTCGGCGTGGTCGCCTCGACCCACTGGCTCGCGAGCCAGGTCGGCATGGCGGTGCTCGAACGTGGCGGCAATGCCTTCGATGCGGCCGCCGCGACAGCGTTCACGCTGCATGTCGCCGAACCGCATCTGAACGGCCCCGGCGGCGATGCGCCGATCATCCTGCACGATGCCAAGGCCAACATGCAGAAGGTGATCTGCGGCCAAGGCCCCTCCCCTCAGGCCGCGACGCTCGCGAAATTCGCTGAGCTCGGCCTTGATCTGGTGCCGGGCACCGGCCTGCTGCCGGCGGTGGTGCCCGGGGCCTTCGACGCCTGGTGCCGGCTGCTGCGCGACTGGGGCACCTGGGAACTGGCGGATGTCCTGGCTTATGCGATCGGCTACGCCAAGAACGGCGTGCACCTCGTTCCCCGCGTCTGCGCCACGATCACTGGCGTGAAGCCGCTGTTCGAGCAGGCATGGCCGACCTCCGCTGACGTCTTCCTGCCCGGCGGCAACGTCCCCAAGCCCGGCGCCTTGTTTCAGCGGCCCGCCCTCGCCGCCACCTACGAACGCGTCTGCAAAGAAGCCACCGGCCCCAACCGCGAGGCACGGATCGAGGCAGCGCGCGATTTCTGGTACAAGGGCTACGTCGCGGAGTGTGTGGGGAAATTCTTCGCCAACAACGACATCCTCGACGCTTCCGGCCGCAAGCACCGCGGCCTGTTGGCCGCCGACGATTTTGCCCGCTGGTCGGCCGGCGCGGAAGATCCGTTGCACTACGACTACCACGGCCACACCGTGCTGAAATGCGGTCCTTGGAGCCAGGGGCCGGTCATGCTCCAGAAATTGGCGCTGCTGAAAGGCTTCGACCTCGGCAAGATGGACCCGTTGGGCGCCGATTTCGTCCATACGGTGGTGGAGGCGCAAAAGCTTGCCTACGCGGACCGGGAAGCGTTCTACGGCGACCCCGATTTCGTGAAAGTGCCGATGGATACGCTGCTCTCCGATTCCTACAACAATGATCGCCGCGCCCTGATCGGCAGGGAGGCCTCGCTCGAACTGCGCCCCGGCATGATCCCCGGCTACGGCGGCTGGGTGGACCACAACGCGTCATCCCGAGCGAGCATGACCGCCCAGGGCGCGGGCGAGCCGACCGTGGCGCTGATGGGCATCTCCGCCGGCGATACCTGCCACATCGACGTGATCGACCGGTTCGGCAACATGGTCAGCGCCACGCCCTCGGCCGGATGGTTGCAGTCCTCGCCCTGCATTCCCGAACTCGGCTTCCCCATGGGATCGCGCGGGCAGATGTTCTGGCTGCAGGAAGGCCTGCCCAACAGCCTCGCGCCCGGCAAACGCCCCCGCACCACCTTGTCCCCCAGCTTCGCCCTGCGGGATGGCAAGGCCTGGATGGCGTTCGGCACACCCGGCGGGGAGCAGCAGGACCAATGGGCCACCACCTTCTTCCTTCGCATGGTGCACCACAAAATGGGCATCCAGGAGGCGATCGACGCGCCATCGTTCCACTCGGAACATTGGCCGTCCAGCTTCTGGCCGCGCGTTGCCAAGCCCGGCAAGCTGGTGCTGGAGGGTCGCTACCCCAACGCCGTGATGTACGAGCTCAAGGCGCGCGACCACAAAGCCGAACGCGGCGAGGACTGGAGCGAAGGACGACTCTCCGGTGCCAGGTTGGAACCGGACGGGCAAATGTTCGCCGGGGCGAACCCCCGCGGCATGCAGGGCTACGCGGTCGGCCGCTGATGCGGAATCTCACCCAACCCGGCCCGGTCCACCCGGTCCGCATCGATGCTCATATTGGAACACTGGAGCCGCTGCGCTTCACGCTGCGTGCCGGCCTGTCTTTGACCGAGGCACTGACCGGCCCGCTGGCCAGCGCCGGCTTCAAAAGTGCCACCCTGACCATCACGGGCGGCGCGCTCAACCCGTTCCGCTACGTCATGCCCGGACCAGCCGACAGCGCGGCCCATGTCGCCTATTTCACAGCCCCCCGAGCGCCGGAGGGGATCACCCGCATCGAGCAGGCGAACGCGACGTTCGGCTGGTCCGACGGCAAGCCGGCTTTGCATTGCCATGCCGCCTGGATCGAACCGGACGGCCAACGGCGGGGTGGCCACATCCTGCCCGGCGAAAGCATCGTTTGCGAGGAAACCGCCGTCGAAGCCTGGGGCTTCCGCGACATCGCCATCACCACGGCACCCGACCCGGAAACGAACTTCACCCTGTTGCAGCCAAGCGGCACGGCGGCGACCGGGAACGCCGTTTTCGCGCGCGTAAAACCGAATGAGGACATGACCCTGGCCGTCGAAACGATCGCTGCCGCGCACGACATGTCCAACGCGACGGTGCGCGGCAGCCTCGGCAGTCTGATCGGCGCCCGCTTCGCCGATGGCAGCGGGGTCGAGGACCATGCGACGGAGGTTCTCGTCCGCCAGGGCAACGTGCGCGACGGCAAGGCCACGCTCGATCTGCTCGTCGTCGATATGGCGGGCGCCGTGCATGACGGGCGGCTGGTCCGTGGGCAGAATCCGGTCTGCATCACGTTCGATCTGGTGCTCGAACGGGCGTAATTCACCTGGGAAGCTGCGGGAATTACGCGGAATCCGGCCTCATTGCCATTGACAAGCCGGAAACCGGGGCGGACGATCCCAATTCCTGGGGCTATCTCGCGACACCCGAGTTGCGTCCAAAACGTCGGATGCGGTCGGTTGTGGCGAAATCGCCCCGGCGCCTGCCCGTAAAAATCACAAATCGATGGAGAGTCCCGTGCAGCAGACCATACAATACTCACCCGAGCTCGAACCGCTCGTGCAGATGATTGAAGATACGCCGCCGACCCAGATCCTCGAACGCACCATGGAGCAGCTTCGCGCCGGCGTGCCGATGACGAAGATGCTGACCGCATCGGCGCTCGCCGTGACCCGCTCGTCCGACCTGCCCCCCGGCCATCACGGCGGCCCGCTGCATCCTGTCGCCGGGCTGCATGCGA
Organism: uncultured Acetobacteraceae bacterium; assembly: GCA_903877125.1. GTDB lineage: Bacteria > Pseudomonadota > Alphaproteobacteria > Acetobacterales > Acetobacteraceae > Rhodopila. Next base: position 31,124 of record CAIRCM010000210.1, read on the forward strand.
TCAATATGCTGTCGCAGCGCCTGGAAGGCGAACAGCGCTTCCTCCCCGTCCTGCAGCACGTCGCGCTGTCGAACAAGCACATCCACCACCCGGAAATGGGTCCCTACGTCCTGCTCGATTTCAAGCCGCTCGACGCCGGCGGTGTCGAAGCGACGAAGGCCGCCTTCCTCCACTCCTGCACACGTGGCGAGTCGAACAAGGCCGACCACTTCTTCCTGTGGCTCTGGGAGAACATCCCCCACATCGAAGCATTCGACCTTCTGATGAGCGTCGCGATTCCCAAGAACGTGCTGGACGATCATTACTTCATCTATCCCGCGTTCACCTGGCGCGCGCTGGAGGACATCGGCCGCGAACACACGGCGGTGCTGATGCGCCCCGCCGTGCGCTATGTCGCCCGCTTCCCGAAGGCGCCGCAGAGCCCCGAGATCGAGCGGCTGATCGAAGAATACGATCTGCTGAACAAGGTCACCCGCCAGAAGACCGGCGACGACGAAACCGCCGCCATCGGCGCGCTGGGCGAGGCCATTCGCGCAATCGAGGACTTCAGCCAGATTCCAGTGATCCTGGCCCAGGCACTGGCCGAGGGTCTGTCGCTCGACGGCACCGCCGAAGCGATGTCGATCGGCGCCGCAGGGCTGTTCATGCGCTCGCTCACCGGCAACCCGATGGATGTGCATCTGCACACCAGCGCGAACCTGCGCCGCTACCTCGTTGGGCTGGAAGGCTTCAGCCTGCGGAACAAGATCCTGTCGATCCTGTTCTGGCACACGGGACCGGAGGTCAAATCCACCCAGCGCCGAATGGAGCCGCCGCCGCAACCGAACCCCGAAGTCATCGCCGCGCTGCCCTGGAAGTCGGAAGACGATCTGCTGGACGCAGTCTGCCAGAGCATCTACGACCAGCCACCGACCGACTGGTCGAAAGTCACGAACCTCGGCCTGATGCGGGCCGTGCCGGAAGTGAAGAACACGATCAACCTGGCAACCCAGTACATGGGCCTCGGTTACAGCGCGCAGAAGCTGATGAAGCGGCTGGGCCAGATCGTGTGCCGCGACAATTTTACGGAGATGCATGCCTACAAACATCATCAGGCGATCGTCGAGGAATACCACAATACCCGCGCACCCTGGCGCGACCTGCACGTGATCGCGGGCGCTCAGGCCGCGGCGATTTCCCATGGCAAGAGCATGGAAAACTACACCGGTGCGATGGATCTGCTGCACGACTGATCCGTTTCGCTCTGGACTGAGAAAAGGGAGGCTTCGTGCCTCTCTTTTTTATGTTATATATTCGCAATATAAACACAGGTGATGAAGCGGGCATTACGACGATCAGTATCGTGCCAAGCGTCCCAACCAATTCTGGACCACTGGTACAACAGTTTGACGAGCCAACGGTTGCACCGACTGGTGCGAGTTCACCACACGAGGCGCGGTGATCTGGGGCGGCTTGCCCGTTGGCGGCAAAACGGTCACCCTCGGACCAACCCAACCGACCCGAGGAAACACCGACAATGACCCAGACCGTCGCCCGCCTGCTGGTGGACAGCCTAGAAGCGCATGACATCGATCTGATCTACTGCGTGCCGGGCGAGTCATATCTCGGCATGACCAATGCACTGGCCGACAACAACCGAATGCGACTGATCGTCTGCCGGCACGAAGGGGGGGCGGCGTTCATGGCGGCGGCGGACGGGCGGATGCGCGGCGGTCGGGCCGGGGTGCTTGTTGTGTCCCGGGGGCCGGGGCTGTCGAACGCGATGATCGGGCTGCATACCGCGTATCACGATGCAACGCCGCTGGTGGTGTTCATCGGACAGGTGGAACGGTTCGAGGCAGGGCGCCTCGCGCTGCAGGAACAGAATTATTCCCGGCTGCTGTCCGACGTGACGAAGCTGGTGATCGAGGTCAACGATCCCGTGCAGGCCAGCGAGGCCGTCGCGCGGGCCTTCCATGTCGGGGAAAGCGGCACGCCGGGGCCGGTGGCCATTATCATTCCGGAAGACGTGTTCGATGCCGAGACGACCGCGACGTTGAACCGGCCGCGCCCGCAGGCGATCGCCGGTCCGCACCCGGACGATCTTAATCAACTGGCGGACATGCTGGCGAAAGCCGAACGGCCGTTGGTGTGGGTCGGGCCGGCGATGCGGGAAAACGGCCTCGATGAGTTGCGGCAGCTGGCGGAGGCATGGCATCTCCCGGTCAGCCCGACGCATCGTCGGCCGCATCTATTCGACGCCTGGCACGACAACTACGCCGGGTATGTCGCCAGCCGCACGCATCCCGATGTCATTGCCGAGATGAAGAAATCCGACCTGCTGGTGGTGCTGGGCGAACGGCTGACGGGCACGGTTTCGCAGAATTTCACGTTCCCGACCGCGCCGGAGCCGCAACTGCCGCTGGTGCATGTGTGGCCTGATCCGGTCGAACTCGGGCGGGTGTGGCGGCCGGACCTGGCGCTGGCCTGCGAGCCGCGCGCCGTGGTGCAGGCTTTGCTGGCGAAGGGCGCACCGGCCAATGCCGCCCGCCGCGCGGGATGGGTGCAAGGGTTGAACAAAATCCACCGGTCGCTGATGGAGCCGGAATGGCAACCGACCAGCGACGGGGTGAATTTCTCCGCCGTGGTGTGCGAAATCGCCAAGCACATGACCGACGATACGACGGTGACTTCGGACGCCGGGAATTTCTCTTCATTCGTGCAGCGTTATCTGCCGATGAAGCCGGGGCAGATGTTTCTTTCGTCCGTTGTCGGTGCGATGGGCGCGGGGCTCCCGATGTCGGTCGCGGCCTGTCTGCGCCGGCCGGGTTCGCGCGTGATCGCGTTCGCCGGCGACGGCGGTGCGTTGATGACGGGCAACGAGATCGCAACGGCGTGCCAGTACAAGGTCGCACCGATTTTCGTGATCTCCGACAATTCCTGCTACGGCACGATCACGATGCATCACGACATCCGCTATCCCGGACGTCCGTATCAGGCGGCAACACAGCTTACCAATCCGGACTTCGCCGTCTGGGCCAGCGCCTTTGGCGCCAAGGGGTTTACCATCACCGACGAATCCCAGATCGCCGGCACGATCGCCGAGGCCTTCGCGGTCCAGGACAAGCCGGTGGTTATCCACTGCCACACTTCTCTGGAGCAAATCAGCGCCTGGCGGCGTCGCAACCTCCGGTAGACGGCATGGCCCGGCATCCGGTAACGTCCTGCATACGCTCGGAAGAAGCGCATGCAGGAGGACAGAATGAGCCAAGCAGCGGACAGCCGTTTCGGATGGGTGCGGGAAATTTCCCGCTACCAATGGCAGGTCTTTCTTATCGCCTGGCTCGGCTGGTCGCTGGACAGCGCGGATTTCGGGTTGTTCGCCCTGGTGCTTCGCCCTGCTTTGACGGAACTGCTGGGGGGTAGCCCGACCGGGGCCGATATCGGACGGGTCGGCGGTATCCTCGCGATGACCGGTCTGCTGGGTTGGGCCTTCGGCGGGTTCGTGTTCGGCGTGCTGGCCGATTATATCGGCCGCGTCCGCACCCTCGCGCTGTCGATCGTGATTGTCGGCGTGTTCACCGGGCTACAGGGCGTCGCGCAGGACACCACGATGTTCGGGGTTTTCCGGTTCCTCACGGGGGTCGGCACCGGGGCGGAGATCGTGGTGGGTATCCCGCTGGTGGCCGAGGCGTTCGCCGAAACGAATCGCGCGAAGATACTGGGACTGATGATGACCGGCGGCGCGGTTGGGACGTTCCTGGGCGGGTTCATCTTCGCCTATGTCGGCCCTTACGGTTGGCGCTATGTCATGTTCGCCGGCATTCTGCCCGCCTTCGCACTGCTGATCGTGCGTCTGGGGATGGAGGAGCCGGAACATTTCCAGGCGGTGCGTGCTCGGCGGATGACGTTGAAGGCAGCGCGCGCCGTGACCGAGGAGGACCGCCGGTTCATGAGCTTCGTGCCGTTGCAGTTGTTCGGCCCAGGCGTGCGGTTCAACACCCTAGTCGGATTGCTGTTCTGCCTCGGCACGCTGCTTTCGATCTGGACCAGCCAGATCTGGCTGCCCACCATCCAGACCCAGGTGCTGGCGAAGTCCGGCATCTCCGGCGCAGCGGCGACCCCACTGGTCGGCTATGGCATGGCGCTGTGGAGCATCGGCGGCATCGCGGGCTACGCGTCGTTCGGGTTCCTCGCCGACGCATTCGGACGGCGGCCGGCGATCCTGTTCTACAATGTCGGCGCGATCGCCAGCGGTCTGTTTCTGTATCAATATCTGCAGGACTGGGACTGGTATCCGTATGCGTTGCCGGTATTCGGCTATTTCGTCTACGGCGTGTTCTCGGGCCATGCGGTGTATCTGCCGGAGCTTTTCCCCACGCATATCCGGGCGACGGCGGTGTCGTTCTGCAATGGGTCCGGGCGGGTGGTGACCAGCTTCGGGCCGTTGGTCGCCGGGTTGATGGTCGGGTTCTTCGGCGGCCAGTTCAACCGAGCGGCGGCGGTCATGACATGTATGGCGGTGCTGTCGATTCTGGCGATGGCGATCGGGCGGGAAACACGGGACGAGCAATTGCCGCACTAGCGGTCGCGAGGTAGTTTCGGGCGATGAAAATCCTCGCCCGATTGCTGCCGCTTGGCCTTCTGATCCTCACAGCCGCGGGCGATCAGCCGGCGCTGGCGCCTACGCGCGACGTGACCGTCAGCTACCATATCATTCGGGCGGTGGCGCCGGGCGGGCCGTCGAAGCTGGTGGTCATGCAAACCAAGGGCGGCACCAAGGTAAGGGTCGAGAGCTACATCTTCGCCGACGGTTCGGTGCCTTACGAGGCCACGATCGTCGATCGCACGACAGGCGATGTTTCGATGCTTCTTTACGCGCGACAGGTCGTGGTGGTGAGCCATTCGCCCGACTTCGCGATTCCCGGGATCACGATGGCGCCGGACATGCGTTTCAAGGGCGGTGGCAAGCGGACCATCGCCGGGGTGACCTGCACCGACTGGGAGATCGCGCCAGCGAAGGGCGAAGGCTGGACGGCCTGTATCACCGGGGATGGGGTGGTGTTGCGGGCGGCCAGTTCGAAGCGGGAGATGGAGGCGACGTCGGTCGCCTATGCGCCTTTGCTGGCGAGCATCTTTGTCCCGGACAGGGATTTGCATCCGATGGTGGCTGCAGGGGCGAAGCCGTAAGGGATCAGCTTTCCAGCTCGCTGTCCCAATAGAGATAGTCGCGCCAGCTTTCGTGAAGGTAGTTCGGCGGGAAAGCACGGCCGTTATCCTGCAATTCCCAGGTGGAAGGCTGACGCGGGGTCATACGGGGGAACATGTGACATTCCCTCGGCAGGCGGGAGCCTTTGCGCAGGTTGCAGGCGCCGCAGGCGGTGACGACGTTTTCCCAGGTGGTGCGGCCGCCGCGGCAACGGGGGATGACGTGATCGAAGGTCATATCCGGGGCGGGGGCGCGTTCGGCGCAGTATTGGCACTGGAAGGCGTCGCGCAGGAACACGTTGAAGCGGGTGCAGGCCGGGCGGCGGGATGTCGGGATGAAGTCCTTCAGCGCGATCACGCTGGGCAGCTTCATGGTCATGGATGGCGAGTGGACTGACTTGTCGTATTCATTCAGGACGGAGACCCGATCCATGAACACAGCCTTCACGGCGTCCTGCCAGGACCAGAGCGACAACGGGAAATAGGACAGCGGGCGGAAATCCGCATTCAAAACAAGCGCGGGAAATTGCTGTCCGCCGTCAGGCAAGCACGACCCCTGTTGTTTGGGGCGCAATATCTAGTGGGTTGGAACTGCCGACCCACCACATGGAGAGCGCCGCCGAAAACCACCCGCTTTATGACAGACGGTGAATCGCGCCGCAACACCCCGAATCCGGCGAGAATCACGGATTCACGATTTGGTCATGCGAAGGCCTTCTGCAGGGTCAGCGCGGCCATGGCGATCCCGTGGTCGTCGATGCCATGGCCAAGGCCGGGGGAATAGGCAGTTTCAACGGGGACATCGAGGCGTTTGAGCACAGCTTCGGCGTCGCGGGAGCGGCTGACGGGGACCTGGCCATCGGCCTCCCCATGCGCGAGGAGCACGGGGGCCCGGTTGGCGATGTCCGCTTCGAGCGATTCGGGGGCGATCAGGGCGCCGGAGAAGGCAAGAATCGCTTTTGGCGCTGTTTTGCGGCGCAAGCCGGTGAACAGGACGGTCATCGCGCCCTGGCTGAAGCCCATCAGGGCATAGGCATACGGCGGCAGGTCCAGGCGGGCGAGCTCGGCGTCGATGAAGGCGTCGAGGTGCTTGGCGGCGTTGCGGGCGCCGAGTTCCATGAGCGCGGGGCGGCGGTCGCCGACGTCCCACCATTGGCGGCCGAAGCCCGCGGGGTGTTCATCGGGCGCGTTGACGCTGGCGAAGAGGGCGTCGGGCAGAGTGTGGCCCCAGGTGGGGGCGATGTCGATCAGGTCATAGGCATCGGCGCCGAGACCGTGGCAGAGGATCACCAGTTGCCGGGGCGCGGCTTTCGAGGCGGGGCCCCAGTGGATCGCATCGAGCACGGGCATCGCGGTTTCTCCTGTTGCACGGGGGCAGTCAGCGACGGGTTGGTGCGGGCGTCAAGCGGTCTGTGCCGCTGGTTCGCCTCCACCGCCGCATTGCCGACCGGCCGGGGTTTATCCAAACTTCGGTCATGTCCATCGTCACCCGCTTCGCCCCGAGCCCGACGGGCCATCTGCATCTTGGTCATGCGTTTTCGGCGCTGACGGCTTGGCGGCGGGCGCGGGCGGCCGGGGGGCGCTTTTTGTTGCGTTTCGAGGATATCGATCCCGGTCGGTGCCGGCCGGAATACGCGGCCGGAATTGTCGAGGATTTGTCCTGGCTGGGGATCGATTGGGATGGTCCGATACGGATTCAGTCCGAGCATCTGAGGGATTACGGTGCTGTGCTCGATGCGTTGAGCGAGCGTGGTCTGTTGTATCCTTGTTTCTGCACGAGAATGGATATCGCGCGGGAGATCGAGGCCTCGGCCGCGGCGCCGCACGCACCGGATGGGAGTCCGGTTTATCCCGGCACATGCCGCGGGCTGTCGGCGGACGCGCGGGCGGCGCGGATCGCGGCGGGGGTGCGTTTCGCGCTGCGTTTGGACGTGGAACGGGCGGTTTCCGGGCCATTATCGTACGAGGACGAAACGGATGGGCTGGTCCGTTGCGACCCCATGGCTTTCGGGGACGTGGTGCTGGGGCGGAAAGACGCGCCGGCGAGCTACCATTTGTGCGTGACGCACGATGACGCGCTGCAAGGTGTGACCGTGGTGACTCGGGGGGAGGATTTGCGTCCGGCGACGCATCTGCACCGGCTGTTGCAGGCGCTGATGGGGTGGGCGGCGCCGGTCTACGCGCATCACCGGCTGTTGACCGATCCGTCGGGCCGGCGCTTGGCGAAGCGCGATCGGGCGGCGACGTTGCGGGATTTGCGGGCGAGCGGGGTGTCGGCGGGGGCCGTGCGGGCGATGCTGGAGTAGGCGGGTTTTAGGCAACGCCCAAAATTAAACGAGTCGGCCGACCACTCCCAAATCGTCATGGCCCGGCTCGTCCGGGCCACCTGTTGTGGCAGCGTGCCGCTATAGGTGGCCCGGACGAGCCGGGCCATGACGATGTAACGAGACCGCCGCGACTTGGAGCGGTAATTTTTGCGCGTTGCCTAAGCGGCCGTTTGTTCCTCGATCAGGGGGTAGATGGTGGCGCCGCCGAGATGCAATTCGACCAGGGCGTTGGCACCGAAACCGGCTAAGGCGTCGATCGGGAGGGCAGCGTCGCCGTTGGTCCAGCGGATGTTTTCGGCAGGCTCGTAGTCGTGGAAGCCTTCGGTGAGGCGTTCGTCATTTGCCTCGATCAAGGTCAGGTGCCGGCCATGGCTTATCACGATCCGGCGGAGGGCAACGCCGAGGGAGCGGGGGTCGCGCACCAGTCCGAGTTCGGCGGGGACGCCGTCGCGGGAAACCACGCGGACGCTGCTCGGCGTGGCGGGGAGGCGGAAGGTGAGCCGGCCTTGCTGGCGCAGGACGGCATCGACGCGGATGCCGTCCACCATGAGGTGCAGATCGGCTTCTTCGGTGGTCGGCATACGCGACCGTCCGCCGGCACGGTCGAGCAGGGTTTGCCAGACGGCGTCGACGACCGGGCCGCCGGTGAGAACGGGGGCGAAATGGGGCTTATCCGGCTGGCCCCAGGCTTCGTTAGCGTTATAAAACAACCAACGATTGCCGTCGTCGCGGTAGGATTCCGCGGGGGCACCGTTGGCGTAAATCACGTCGTGGCTTTCCAGCTCAACGTGGAAGATTTCGACCTCCTGCGCGCGGTCGTCCCAGAGAATGGATTTGTGGTTGACCAGGAATTCGACGGGGATCATTACGCCATCGAAGTAGAAGGCATGGCCCTTGGTGACGTGCAGGTCGGCGTTCGGCACGTTATTGGCGAATGCGGATTTGCGGACGATGACCGGTGTGGCGGGGCCGCGTTTGCCTCGGGTAGCCAGGACTTTGCCGTGGCCAATCCAGGCGATTTTCTATGCATTGCCACCGAGCGTCACGACGGCATCGCCGACCGACAGATCCTCAACCTGCACCTCGCCGTCGGGGGTGCGGATTTTGGTGCCGGGGCAGAAGCAGATGCCCAGCAACTCGGTGCCGAAGGCGCCGCTGACGATGGTGAAGCTGGGGGTCGCCGTCGCGAAATGGACGGTCGCGTGCGCGCCGACGGCATCCGTCAGGACCAGCGACGTGGTGCCCGCATGCACGCCGGTGCCGCTGCTGGTAACGGTAAATCCGGTGATGTCTATCGTGTCGGTCAGACCCACGTTGCCGAGCGTTTCGCCCGCCCAGAATGCCGCGTTCCCCTGGACGTCCCAGGTCGATCCATTCAGGAACGCGATCGTGTTGAAATTGGTGATGTTGCCGGTGTTCGAGTAGGTCGTCAGCGCTGCGGCGGTGCCGAATTCGAAGGTATTGTGCCCACCGGCGCCGCCATTGACGATGCCGAGATCGACGCCGGTGGAATCGAGGATAAAGAGATTTGTTAGAGACGGACCCATCATAACGGCAGTGTGGCCGCTGTTGCTGATTGTGCCGGCATTTTCGATTGTGCCGGCGCCGCCTTGGATCTGGACGCCGTACACGCCGCCGTTGGCGACCAGCCGTCCGCCGGCCTGGTTGATCACGCTACCGCCGGCCTGCAGCCAGACGGCACGGCTGGACAGGCTGGCGGGTCCTCCGCTGTAGGTCGCGCCATTGATCAAACCGGCGTTAACGACCGTTCCGGCCACACTGAAGAAGGCGGCGCCGCCTTGCGTGACGGTCCCGGTGCTTTTGTTGGAAAAGATGCCGCCATCGACGAACGAGACCGCCGCGAGAGGCGGGATCGGGGCGCCGCTTTGCTCGGATTGGGCGATGGTGCCGTAGTTGACCACCAGGCCGTTCGCGGCCGCGGAGTGGAAGACAATTTCTTCGTAATTGGCGGGGAAAAAGCCGCCGATCTGGTATTGGCCGTCGAGGATCTGTCCGGCGCCCTTGATGGTAATCGCGTTGTTGGCGCCGGTGACGTCGATACCTTCCTTGTATCCGGCGATTTTGCCGTAGACGACCAGGGTATCATTATGGCCTGAAATCGTCGCACCGTAGAAGACGCCGGCTGTCGAGCCGCGATAGCCGCCGGTGGCCAGGGTGTACGATCCAGCGTTGCCCGTGAGGGTGATTCCGGCGGTGCTGATGCTGGGTGAAATATTGGTCATCAGAACCGGTTCCTTGGTAGATTGCTGTTCAGGGTGACGGGACGACCTCCCGCAGCCGGGCTCGGCCGGCGGAAGCCGTTCATACAATTGGCGCCGACCTCAAGCCCGCTGCCACTATTACTCCACCCAATCATATCCTGTCTTTCCTGTCCACGCCACGCCCCGGCGCCTGTGCTGTCCGGCTGCGTATTGTTGGTTCGTCCCGCCCATATTCCGCATCGTGTCCGGGCTGTTGTCCTGCTCCGTACCGCGGCCCAGTTCGCGCAAAATTTATATCCCATTTATCACAACCATTTAACCTGCCCACGTACCCGATGATTGCGGGCAATAACGGTCCAGCGCCCGCCGACCGGGAGTGACATCGTCGCATATCCGGGTCCCCACGCCGTTATTCATTGAAATAATGCCCAATTTTATCCTCCACCACTAACCCGCGGGCGTTCTTTCGTCAATCTAATCGCGTCAAGATAGCGCAACAAGGGGTTTACGATCAGTTGGGGTTGCGTTACGCTCGGCATGCACGCTGAGGCAGAGGCACTGGCTCGAACGTTACAAACGTACGACCCAGGCGTGGTGCGGCGTGGGGATTCGTCAACACCCGGCAAGCCCGGGCCGAGGAGAAAACGGAACATGTCAGAGCCATATATCGGCCAGATACTCGCGGTGGGCTTTAACTTCGCCCCCGTGAATTGGGCGCTGTGCGACGGCGCGCTGTTGCCGATCAGCGAGTACTCGACGCTTTTCAACCTGATCGGCACGACTTATGGCGGCGATGGGGTGACCACCTTCGCGTTGCCCGATCTGCGCGGCCGCACGGCAATCCATCAAGGCACGGGCCCAGGTCTTCCGACCTTTGTGATGGGCCAAGCCGGCGGCGCCGAAAGCGTCACGGTGACCGCGGCACAGACACCGGGCCATAATCACCTGCTTAACACATCGTCGAATACGGCTGCGTCGAACACGCCGGGCCCGAGCGTCGCAATTGCCTCGGCCATCACGCCTTCGACAGCACCGACGATGTTCACGCCGCCGATCGTCCCGCCGACGCCGAAAGCCGTATCGCTTTCGTCCGCGTCGATCGGGACCTACGCTGGCGGGTCGCAGCCGCACGAAAACCGGCACCCTATCTGGCGATCAACTATATCATCGCGCTGTACGGCGTCTATCCGCAGCAAGGTTGAGACCGCATCGATAACCGGTTTCCCGACAACATCATTTTGTTTGGAGTTTCGACATGAGCGACCCTTTCCTCGGCCAAATATCGGCCTTCGGCTTCAATTTTGCGCCGACAGGCTGGTTCCTGTGCCAAGGCCAAACCTTGCCGATTTCGCAATATTCCGCCCTGTACTCCCTGCTCGGAACCTATTACGGCGGCAATGGCACCACGACGTTCCAGTTACCAAATCTGCAGGGCCGGGTACCGCTGGGTTATGGTCAAGGTCCAGGCCTGTCGAATTACCAGATCGGGCAGCCCGGCGGTCAGGCCGCCGTGACCATGCAGGTGACGAACATGCCTACGCATAGCCATCCGCTGTATGCGGCCTATGTGCTGGCAAATCAGGCTTCCGCCGCCGGACAGATGCTTGGTGGCGGCGTTAAAGCCGGGGTTCAGGGCAAGGTTTATGCCGCCACCTCACCGACCACGGCTTTGACCGCGGGATCGATCGGGTTGGCCGGTGGCAGCCAGCCGCATAACAACGTCCAACCGACGTTGGTGCTGAATTACTGCATCTGCTACAGTGGCGTTTACCCATCGCGTTCGTAACCCACCACCGCGCGGCCCATGGGCCGCAATTCAGGCAATCCGTCGATGCCGTTCGCGGTCCTGGCGGGGCATGACAATATGGGAGTTATAGTGACATGAGCACTCCATTCATCGGAGAAATCGAAGCGTTCGCGTTCAATTTTGCCCCGAAGGGCTGGGCGCTGTGCAACGGCCAGATTATGTCGATCCAGCAAAACCAAGCGTTGTTCTCGCTGCTCGGCACACAATTCGGCGGTAACGGCGTAACGACCTTCGCGCTGCCGAACCTCCAGAGCCGGATCAACAACGGGTGGGGTGCCGGCAATACGGTTGGCGAAGTAAGCGGGGAACTGGTTCACACGCTGCTGTTGTCCGAAACGCCGCAGCATACGCATCCGTTGAACGCGGCGGTCACTTCGGGCCAAGCGAGCAACACTGTCGCCGCGGGTCCGACCGTCGTGTTGGCAAGTTCGTATGGATACAACCCAACGGGCGGTGGGTCCACGTCAACGATGAACCTTTATGCCGCGGACAACGCACCGAATGTCGCGATGTCCACGCAGGTGATCGGGCCGTCGAACGGCGGGGGCCAGCCGCATGCGAACACGATGCCGTATCTGACGGTGAATTATTGCATCGCGATTTCGGGTCTGTTCCCGTCGCGCGGGTAGGAATGGTCGTGTGGGCGGCCTGACCGGCCGCCCCACTTCAATTGAAGACGGCTTGATAGTCCTGCCGGTCCCGCGCCACGGTGTGGATCGGGTTGATGTAGAACTCGACCTCGGGGCCGTTTTCGATGGCGACCCGGTAGTAACCCTCGGGCAGGATGTCTCCTGCGGGTCCGTGGAAGATCAGGCTGAACGGCACCTGGGGCGCGCCGGGCATGGCGTATTGCGGGTTCGCGGTGGCCGAGGCCAAAGTCAGCACGACGTGGCTTCCTTGGAACGAGAATGTCCGGCCGACGAAGGGCTGGAAGAATGCGTGGGTCAAAGGCTGGTCCATGATGCGGCGATTTCCCTGGCGGCGGTCGGTATGCGGTTTGTAGTGGCAACGATGCGGCGGGTAAAGGTGGCGGGCGTCATGACGGGACGAGGTGAATGATAATGACCGTCACCGTTCTGGAAACCGCCAAGGGGCCGATCGCGTTGCGTCCGGAACGGGAGGACGACGCCAGTTTCCTGTACGAACTGTTCCGGAGCCACACGCTGCCGGGTTTCGCGTCGATGCCGGTGGACGAGGCGATGAAGGAGTCGCTGGTCCGGATGCAATTCCGAGCGCAGACCGGCAGTTATAGGGCGGGTTTCCCGCGGGGGCTGTTCGCGGTGCTGGAGCAGGATGGGGTGCCGATCGGGCGGCTGGTGTGGGATGAGAAGGACGGGGTGGCGTATATCGTCGATCTCGCGCTGATGCCGGGTTCGCGCGGCGGCGGGATTGGGACGGCGTTCATGACGGCGCTGCTGGCCTGGGCGGGGGAGCGGTGTGCGATGGTATGGTCGCTGGTGTTGCACACGAATGTGGCGTCGCTGCGGATGTGCGAGCGTGTTGGGATGGTGCATGACGGCGACGAGGGCGTGAACGCTCGGATGGTCTGGCGGCGGGGGGCGTCGTGACGAGCGACACGGTGCCGGTGCGGGGATAGGTGGCCGGGACGAGCCCGGCCATGACGTTGTAACGCAGTGCACGTGAAAATCGTTTTCGGTGGCTAGACCAGGGCGTTCACATCCTCATTTCGGCTGTGCAAATATAGATCGAAATCATGCCGCAGTTCGGGTTTGTTGGTGGCGAATTCCAGGACGCCGAAGCTGTTGCGCTTGAGGTCCTCGTGCGGGTCGAAGGCGTGGTTGACGAACATGTTCCAGCGGGACTGGTAGCCGCGGTCGCCTTTGCGGCCGTGGAAGAGGTGTTCGATCGTGCCCGGGACGTAGCCGACATTGCCGTCGATGTGGCGGAGGGCGCGGGCTTCCCAGCGCATGACCTCGGCGCGGTAGGCGTCGGTGGTGCCGATGGGCATGGATTTATCGGCCTGGCCGATCAGCCCGAGCGCCATGTGATGGTCGCCGGAGCCCATGCCGCCGAGCTCGAACAGGCCACCGACGCGGTCGAA
>CAIRCM010000211.1 GCA_903877125.1 uncultured Acetobacteraceae bacterium
GAGGGCCTTACGCTCCTCCACGCTCAGGACGATCACGGTCGCCAGGGGAATCGCTTTCATACCCCCTACGAATCATGACTCAGGTTCCAGCGATAGTGGGTACTAGATCATGCCCGCCGCGCCGACAGTGTTTGGGTAACCGCAATGGACCTCAACCGTCGGATGGTCGGCATTTCCGCACATGCGGAGGATCTCGTGCGGGCGTTCGATCGGCTGGCGAGCGGTAACAACAAAGATCAGGCGCTTCGTAAGGACTGGTGCGATCTCGTGCGACTGGCGTGGGGACCCGAGGGGCTAGATGAGGCGGTCCGTGCGCCGGTAGAGCGATTCATGTGCGGTGACAAACAGCTGGCGGCTTTCCTCCACAAAATGCAGAATCCCAAAAAACCGCCTTGGGAGGCCAAGCAGGAACGCGAAGCCGAGAAGCGCGAACGAAAGCGGCGGGCCGCCTTTGCGATGACGCGCCGCCAGTACGAAAGCGCGCGCGACAAGCTTCGGACCGGGGCTCTGGGATGGATCCTCGAGCCGGCACAGGCCTATCTGGGCCGGTTCGATGATCTGTCACCCGAGAAACCGCCGACCGAGCGACTTGCCGAGTGGCTCGGACTAGCGCTCCGTGACGACGCACTGGTCGGATTTGAGGCCGTCCTGCATCGGAGCGATCTGCCATCGGTGACCGACATCGCCGACGGGTTTGCAAAGGGTACGGTCTATAATTTCTGCTTCCCGATCATGGCCGGGCTATACGAACGGATGCGCACGGGCAAGGGGATCGCCGACCTTTCATCCGCAGTCAAGACCACCGGACTGCTGCTTTGTTACAACGATCCCTCGTGGGAGATCGAGAACGAGCTCCCGGCGTTGCGCGACGCGCTCGAAGACACGGTTGTCCCTACGCAACAAGCCCGCGAGACGTTCGCAAGAGCGTGGATCGAACCGTGTCTTGCCGTTGGATCGGAGTCAGTCGCCGGCTTGTACAAGCTTCCGCACGATCCCAAATGGCAGGCCACCGGCGGAGCGCTCGCGGCTAGCTGGCTCACGACATTTCCCGACGTTTCAGAAGCGGTAGAGGCGGTTTTGGTCGACTGCCTGACACATGCTGGCGCGCTTCATGCACTTGCCCAGGTGGCCGCCGCACGTGCCAATACTGTGTTCCGTAATTTCGATCATATGCTCGCCTGGCTCGCGATCGACGTTCTCGTTCGTTTCGATACGGTGCGTCCCCATCTTGTTGGGATCGCCAAGTGCAACCCTGAGTTCATCTGGTTCCTGCGCAACCGGCTCGCATTCGAACGGCGTGGCGGGATGATTCCGCTATCGATCTCACAGGCGGCATGGATCGTCGCCGAGTTCCGCGTGCATTGGTCTTACGCAACGCTCCAAGGGGTGGGTTCAGGCAACACCAACCCATATGATGCGACCGACTTCCTCTTGGCTTTGCTCAATCGGATCGCCGACGACACCAGCGTGGATGCGGGGATTGCGATGCAAGCGCTGATCGCAGCGCCGGCGGACAGCTATACCAATCACATCCGTCACATGGCGGCGGAGCAACGGCAAAAGCGCACCGAGGAAGATTTTTCCGGGGTAACGCCCGCACAGTTGGGCGATCTGCTCGCCGACGGTGCGCCCACTAATATCGACGATCTGAAGTCCTCGGTGCGTGAGGAAATCGATGTTGCACAGAAGAAGCTGCTTGGCGAGGACATTGATCAGGTGCGCGACTTCTGGACCGATACGGGTGTTCCGCGCGACGAGAATCGCTGCCGTGATCGGCTGGCGGCGATCATCGGTCCCGCACTCGCTCGGCATGATATTCTGCGCATAACCGAGGCCGACATGCCGATGACCAAGCGGGCCGATCTTGCCGATGCGCGGAAATCCATGCAGCTGCCGATGGAAGTGAAGGGCCAGTGGCACAATGATGTCTGGGATGCGGCATTGGGCCAGCTTGATGCGCAATATCTGGTGGACTGGCGCTCGGAACAGAGGGGCATTTACTGCGTGTTGTGGTTCGGTGACCTGCCGAGCGCATCCAAGCGTCGCCTGAAGGCACATCCAGATCGGCGCCCCGCTCCCACCAGCACCACCGCGATGCGTGACATGTTGATGGAACGCATTCCCGATGCGCGGCGTGCGCTGATTGATGTCGTGGTGATTGATTTTAGCGCTGGCAAGCCTGCCCCCAAACCCAACAAGTTGTCAGCGCCAAAGAAGGGCCGTCGGGCAGCAAAGCCGAAGTCACCAGTATAACCGGCATCTGTATGCCATAAAATTCGGCACGAATATCCAAGATCTCGACGCCTCCGCCCCAAAGCTGCCACTCCGCTTCCGGCCAATCCCCGTCGTTAAGACCTTGCCCGCGAAGGACCGCTTCGGCTCGATTCCAGCTCTCTACCCCGCGGCCAGCCGCACCATACCCCCAGCATCGACACCATCCGCGTGTTTCGCGGCATCCCCTGCCTTATTTGCGTTAGGCCCGTGCTTACCCCCAAACGAGTCCAGATCGCTTCAGGCTGCCCCTACCCCTCCACAACGAACGCCCGCCACGCCGCGCGCCCGGTCGCTTCCCGTAGCAGCCCCTCATCGACCAGCCGTTTCAACAGATCCAGGGCGGCGCGCGTCGAAACCCCGATCCCTTCGCCCAGCGCCCGTGCCGTCACCACTGGCTCACGCAGGGCGAAAGAAACCGCGTCTGCCAGATGTGACCGGCCGCCTGCCTTCAAGCCGGCGGCTCGTCGTTCGGCACCCACCAGTACCGCCAATTCCCGCCGTGCGCGCAGCGCGGCCTCGGCGACACAGTCGAGGAAGCCGAACCGAAATTCATCGTCGGCCTTCTGCGCCAGCGCATCGATGCGCGACAGCGGCGCCGACCAGAAGGGCAGTGCGATGACCCGCCCAAACCCGTGCAGCCGCCAAAGACACGCGGCGACATGGGTCGAGGCGGCATCCAGATAATCTCCTCGGCCGAAGCCCGGCACGCCATGCGCGGCGACATCCGCCGCCGCGAGGAGGCCGGGTGTTTCGGTGCGGCTGGGGAGGTGTTCGACCCAATCGGCCACGGCGTCTTCCGACACCCCCCGCGCGCCCAGCACCGCCAGTGCGCTCGGCCAGCGTTCTGGCCGATGCGCGCCGGCCTGGGTCGCCAATTGCCGCCAAAGCCGTGCGTAATGCAGGGCCTGATCGACGATCCAGTCGTTCGGCGCGTCGTCCCGGCTTTGGCCATAGGCAAAGGTCCAAGGCAGCTCGTTCGCCAGTGTCCCCAGGATCGATGCCGCCGCATAGGACCCGGTCAGCCCGGCATCGTGCAGTGCCAGGTCGCGCGGATGCACCGTTGTGTGCCGGTGTCCCAGGTACCCGGAGGCCTCATGCAGCGACACGCGGGCGCGCAGCCCGGCCGCGATATCGTCCGACGCGGCTTCGACCCCGGCTTCCAACCGTGCCACCGCGTCCTGCGCCCGCGCCAGCGGCAACAGCAGCGGATCCGGCCGGCGGCGTTCCGCGACCGGCCAGAAGGTCAGCGTGGGGGCATCGTCCTCTGGCGGTTCGTCCTGAAACTGCCAGGATGGCGGCAGAAAATCCTCGTCGAGGTTGTCGGACGGCGGCACCGGCTAAGTCCTTGATAAAGAGTCATGACCGGAGTCAAGACGGAAGCTGCGACTCTCCCATCTTCCGTATCCCGCCCGAGTCGCGCCAAGCGGTTTGGCGTGGTATTCAGCGCTCCCGACCGGATGGAGACCATCGTCATGACAGGCGCCCACCACCACGATCACGATCACGACCATGAAGGCCAGGACGTCCCTTCCGCCACCGCGCTGCGGGTGAAAGCGCTTGAATCGCTCCTGGTCGAAAAGGGTCTTGTCGACCCGGCCGCGCTGGACGCCATCGTCGATGCCTATGAGACCAAGATCGGCCCGCGCAACGGTGCCCGCGTCGTCGCCCGAGCCTGGACGGACCCGGCGTACAAGGCGCGGCTGCTGCAGGATGCCACGCCGGCGATCGCCGAGATCGGTTTCATGGGATCCGAACGGCCGCACATGATCGTCGTGGAGAACACCCCCACGACCCATAACCTCGTCGTTTGCACCTTGTGTTCCTGCTACCCCTGGCTGGTGCTGGGGTTGCCGCCGGTCTGGTACAAATCTACCGCCTACCGGTCCCGTGCCGTTATCGATCCCCGCGGTGTGCTGGCCGATTTCGGCCTGACGCTGGGCGACGATGTCGCCGTCCGGGTATGGGATTCCACCGCTGAAACCCGCTACCTCGTGCTGCCAGAACGCCCGGCGGGCACGGAGGGCATGGATGAGGAAGCGCTGGCGGGAATCGTCACGCGCGACTCGATGGTCGGCGTCGCGAAGGTCGTTGTGCCATGAACGGCGTGCACGATCTCGGCGGCATGCATGGTTTCGGCCCCGTGCGTCCGGAAACCGACGAGCCGGTCTTCCACGCCCCCTGGGAGGGCCGCGTGATTGCCATGCGCCGCCTGATGGGCGCCTGGCTGGGCTACAACATCGACGCCGGCCGCCACGCCATCGAGCGTCTGCCGCCCGTCGATTATTTGCGTTTCAGCTACTACGAGAAATGGTTCCAGTCGCTGATCAACCAGTTGGTCGCGGCAGAGCTCGTCACGCCCGACGAAGTTGCCACAGGCCACAAAGCCCCGGGCGCTGTTGTCGCGACTCCGCCGATCACCCTTGCCAACGTCCAGGCGTCGACGATCGCCCCCACCGGATCGTATCAACGCGACACCGGCGCCAATCCCCGGTTTGCCCCCGGCGACATCGTCCGCGCCCGGAACATCCACCCCGAGGGTCATACCCGCCTGCCCCGCTACGTCCGTGGCCATGTCGGCACGATCGAGCGCGATCACGGCGCACATGTCCTGCCGGACTCCCATGCCCACGGTGCCGGCGAAGCCCCGGAAACGCTTTACACCGTGCGCTTCACCGCCCGGGAACTGTGGGGCACGACGCGCAATGAGGGGGACGCCATCTACCTCGATCTCTGGGAATCCTACCTTGATCCCGCCTGACGCCACGCTCGGGCAACCGACCGACGCCGATGGGCCGGTCTTCGCCGAACCCTGGATGGCGCAGGCTTTTGCCCTCGTGGTCCAGCTCCAGCGCGCCGGGCATTTCACTTGGCCGGAGTGGGCGGAAACGCTGGGTGCGGAACTCCGAGCGGCGGGTTCGGATGACGGCTCGCACTACTACGAAACGTGGCTGAAGGCCCTGGAACGGATCAGTCTGGCCAAGGGTCTGACCGATCTCGCGACCCTGGACGACCGAACGGAAGCGTGGGAACACGCCTACGAACACACGCCACACGGTCAGCCGGTGACGCTGTAGACGGCAAGGGAGTCCGAAAAATGAAATTCAGCGCGTCCATGTTTTTCACAGACTACTCGATGGGCCCCGGCGAGCTGGCCCAGGCGCTGGAAGCGCGCGGCTTCGAGGCGATGTGGGCACCTGAACACTCCCATATCCCGCTGTCCCGGAAGACTCCGTTCATTTTCGGCGGCGAGTTGCAGAAGAAATACTACGACGTCATGGACCCCTTTGTGTCGCTGACCGCCGCCGCGGCGGCGACCAAGACCCTGAAGGTCGGCACCGGGGTCTGCCTGATCACGCAGCGCGACCCGATCCAGACGGCGAAGCTGGTCGCTTCGATCGACCAGGTTTCCAACGGCCGCTTTCTCTTTGGCATCGGCAATGGTTGGAACCAGGATGAGATCGAAGATCACGGCACGGTCTTCGCCACCCGGCACAAGCTGGCGCGCGAACGGATCGAGGCGATGAAGGCGATCTGGACCCAATCCAAGGCCGAGTATCATGGGGAATTCGTGGATTTCGGTCCGATGATGACCTGGCCCAAGCCGGTGCAGAAGCCGTATCCGCCCATCCTGGTCGGCGGTGCCTTTCCCTATTCCGCTCGGCGCGCGATCCGCTACGGCGACGGCTGGATGCCGCAGGTCACCGAATATGCCAAGCAGGAGCTGGCCGATCTGATCCCTCCGTTCCGGGAAATGGCGGTCAAGGCGGGACGGGATCCGGATAGCATTCCGATAACCGTTTGGGGCCGGGGCCCGGACGTGGAGATGATGAAGCGCTACCGCGACCTGGGCGTGGATCGTGTTGCGACCAGCCTGGATTCGGGAAAGGCGGACAAAATTCTTCCGGTGTTGGATCGCTGGGCTGAGGTGATTCGCGCCGTCAACGGGTAATGGTTTGACGAAAGCTATCGGATATCCGGCGGATATCCATCGGATAGCAGATAGCCTGCGGAATGCGGGGTCATGGTGGTGGGTGGACCGTTTGGGTTTTCGGTCACCGCCCTGCCCCGTATCCGCCGCCACCCGGCGTCTCGATCACGAACACATCTTCTGGCCGGAGTTCCGCGCTATCCGTGCCGGTCAGGATATCGCGCGATCCATCGGCCCGTTCGACCCACTGCAGCCCGACGGCTCCGTCCGTTCCGCCGGCCAGGCCGAAGGGGGGAACGTTGCGGCGGGACGACACGATCACGGCGGTCATCGGTTCCAGGAACCTGATTCGGCGCACTGAACCGTTGCCCCCCTGCCACTGCCCGGCTCCGCCCGAACCATGCCGAAGACCGAAATGTTCCAGGCGGACGGGATAGCGGAGTTCCAGCACCTCCGGATCGGTCATGCGGGTGTTGGTCATATGGGTTTGAATGGCGGAAACTCCGTCGAATCCGGCCCCCGCGCCGGTCCCGCCGCAGATGGTTTCGTAGTATTGGCGCGTCGCATCGCCGAAGAGGAAGTTGTTCATCGTTGCCTGCGAACAGGCGAGCGCGCCCAGCGCCCCGAACAAGGCGTTGCAGGTGGCCTGCGACACCTCGGTATTCCCCGCCACCACGGCCGCACCCGGCATTGGGGACAGGAATGTGCCGGGCGGGATGATCAACTTCAACGGCTTGAGGCATCCGTCGTTCAGCGGAATGTCGTCCCCCACCAGACACCGGAAAACATACAGCACCGCTGCCCGCGTCACCGCCGGCGGCGAATTGAAATTACCGGAATCCTGCGACCCGGTGCCCGTGAAATCCACCGTTGCAGTGCGTGCCGCGCGATCGATGCTGACCGCGACATCGAGCGATTTGCCATTATCCATGGTGTAATGGAATGAGCCGCTGCCCAGACGATCGATGACGCGGCGAACGCTTTCCTCGGCGTTGTCCATGACGTGACGCATATAGGCACTGACCGTCGGCCAGCCGAACTGCTGAACGACCCGCCGCAGTTCCTGCACGCCCTTCTCGTTCGCCGCGATCTGCGCCTTGATGTCGGCGACGTTCACGTCGGGGCTGCGCGCGGGGTAGCGGGCACCGGCCAGCAGCGTGCGGAATTCCGCCTCCCGGAATGATCCGCCATCGACCAGCAGGAAATCGTCGATGACCACGCCCTCTTCCTCCAGCGTGCGCGACAGCGGCGGGGTGGAGCCGGGGGTGATCCCGCCGATATCGGCGTGGTGACCGCGGCTGCCGACGAAGAATAGGATTTCGCGCCCGTCGGCGTCGAAGACCGGTGTGATCACGGTGACGTCCGGGAGATGGGTACCGCCGTTGAACGGGTTGTTCAGCGCCACCACGTCGCCGGGCTTCAACGTGTCGCGCCGGTGATGCAGCACCGTCCGCACGCTTTCCCCCATCGCGCCGAGATGCACCGGCACATGCGGGGCGTTGGCCACCAGCCGACCCTCGGCGTCGAAGATCGCGCAGGAGAAGTCGAGCCGCTCCTTGATGTTCACGCTCATCGAGGTGTTTTGCAGCACCGCGCCGGTCTGTTCGGCGACGTTCATGAACAGGTTGTTGAACAGTTCCAGCAGCACCGGATCGGGCCGGTCGCTGCCTGGGGGCACGCGGGTGGGTAACGGTTCGACCCGCCGCAACAGCATGTGATCCAGCGGCGTGACCTCCGCCGACCAGCCGGGCTCGACGAGGGTGGTCGCGTTGGCCTCCCGGATCAGCGCCGGGCCGGCGATGGTGTCGCCGGCGCGCAATGCGGTGCGTTCGTAGACCGGGGCTTCATGTTCGGCATTGCCGGTGAAGAGGCGGACGCGATCGACCGTGGTCAACGCTTCGGCGCCGCGTGCCGGCAAGGCGGCTTCGGCGACGCGTTCGCCGGGGGACACGGCCTCGACCGCCACGGTCTCGGCGATCAGTTGCCGTTCGGGGGTGGCGAAGCCGAAGCGGGCGCGGTGTGCGTCGGTGAAGGCCGCGACGATTGTATCGAGATCGGTCAGCGGCACGATCAGCGCGGCTTCGGTGCCGGCGTAACGTACATGCAGGTTGCGCGTTGTGGCGATCCCGTTGGCGTCGGCGCCCTGGCGTTCCAGCGCGGCCACGGCTTCCTGGCCGAGACGGTCGGCGAGGTCGTTCAACGATGGCAGGGCGTCTTTGGTCAGCGGCGTTTCGACGGCCTGCTCGCGCATCGCCGTCTGATCGGCCAAACCCATGCCGTAGGCGGAAAGAACCCCGGCGTAGGGGTGGATGAAGACCGTTTCCATGCCCAGCGCATCGGCCACAAGGCAGGCATGCTGGCCGCCGGCACCGCCGAAGCATTGCAGCGCGAAGCGGGACACGTCGTGACCCTTCTGCACCGACACCTGCTTGATCGCATTGGCCATGTTGGCGACGGCGATGCGCAGGAATCCCTCGGCGACCTGACGGGCGGTGCGGTGCTCGCCGGTTGCCTCGGAGATTTCCTGGGCCAAGGCGGTGAATTTCTCGGCCACGACCGTGGCATCCAGCGGCTGATCGCCGTTCGGCCCGAAGATCGGCGGAAAATGCGCCGGTTGGATTTTTCCGACGCAGACATTGGCGTCGGTCACCGTCAGCGGGCCACCGCGGCGATAGCAGGCCGGGCCGGGATCGGCACCGGCGGAATCCGGGCCGACCCGCATGCGCGCGCCGTCGAAATGCAGGATCGACCCGCCGCCGGCCGCGACGGTGTTGATCGCCATCATCGGCGCCCGCATGCGCACGCCGGCGACCGCGGTTTCGAAGGCTCGTTCGAACCCGCCGGCGTAGAGCGCGACATCGGTCGAGGTGCCACCCATGTCGAAGCCGATGATTTTATCCAATCCCGCCATGCCCGCCGTGCGTGCGGCGCCGACGATCCCGCCGGCCGGGCCGGACAGAATGGCATCCTTGCCCTGGAACGCACCGGCTTCGGCCAAGCCGCCGCTGGACTGCATGAAGTAAAGCCGCGTGCCGCCCAGTTCCCGCGCGACCTGATCGACGTAGCGGCGGAGGATCGGCGACAGATAGGCATCCACCACCGTCGTGTCGCCGCGCGGCACGATGCGCAGCAGCGGGCTGACCGCATGGCTGGCGGAAACCTGGGAGAATCCGGCTTTCCGAGCGAGTGCGGCGAGGCGTTGTTCGTGTTCGGGGTATTTCCAGGAATACATCAGGACGATGGCGCAGGCGTCGAGCCCTTTGGCTTTCGCGGCGGCGAGGGCGTTGCGGGCCGCATCTTCATCGAGGGGCTGGATCTCGGTGCCGTCCACCCCGACGCGGCCGGGGATTTCGACCACGTCCTCGTAGAGCATGGTGGGCAGCACGATCTGGAGGTCGAACAGACGCGGGCGGGCCTGGTTGCCGATGCGCAGGCAGTCGGCGAAGCCGGGGTTCACGACCAGCAGCGTCCGTTCCCCCTTGCGCTCCAGCAGCGCGTTGGTGGCAACGGTCGTGCCCATCTTCACCGCGTCGATCCGGTCGGCCGGGATCTGGTCCGACAGTTTCAGCCCAAGGACGGTTTTGATTCCGGCAATCGCGGCGTCGCGGTAGCGGCCCGGGTTTTCGGACAGCAGTTTATGGGTGGACAGCGTGCCCGAGGGGTCCCGCGCCACGATATCGGTGAACGTGCCGCCGCGATCGATCCAGAACTGCCATTTGCTCATACGACTGCTCCCTGCGTCGGTCGGGAGGTAGCATTGGGCGGGCGAGTTTCATAATCGCTTGTCAGTCGCGGCGTCATTTACTGGCTGGTGGCCACAGCACCCGATAATCCGCCGACACCTCGCCCCGTTCGGCCGCGGCGAAATCGTGGGCGAGTCGGTCGCCGACCCCGATTCGGTAGTGGACCCCATCCCAATAATTGTCGTCGTTGTCGGTGATGGGGTTGTGGAACATGAAATCGATCACCAGCGTCTGGGGCACGGTTTTGGCGAGGTCGACGACGTGGCGGCGGCATTCGTCCCACACCGCCTGGGCCTCGGTGCCTGGTTCGGTCAGCATGTGGCGATTGTAGGGTACGAAGAACAGCACCTTGCTGGCGGATGCGGGCATGCCGGTCAGCATGGCCCGCAGCGGTGCCATCGTCGGATATTCCCAGGTGGATGGCGGTCCGGATCGCGTGCCGACCGGGACGGCGGGAATGGATGTTGTGAGATGAAGCTGGGCTCTGGTGCGATCGTATGTGTCATCGGGCGGAACGAAGCTGGTGTAACCGTCCAGGCCCTGGTCCGGTTTTTTGATTCCGATCAGAATACCGAACAATTGGCCGGCGGATTGGATCGCGTACAGGTTGAACATCTCCCCGTATCCGGCCCAGAGGTTTTTCCGGTACATCCACTGGGGAAACGACCGGAAGGTCAGTTGCTGGTAGTCCGGGCCGGTCACGCACCAGCAGTAGTCCAAGCCGACGATCAACGCTTTGGGAGCCGGATGCGCCCGGGCGAACACCCCGAACAGTTGCGTCTGCTCGTAAACGGTGGCGTCGTTCATCGCCAGATTGGCGAAGCGCGCATCGAAGGCCGGATTGAGGACCGCGGGGCGGAGCAGGCGGCTGCTGGATGTGCCGAAGACCGCGCTATCGAATTTCTGCGATCGGGCGATTGTGGGGTACGAATAGCGCTGGTTGCTGGCCACCGGGACCCGGTTCAGGGGCGGCGACAGCGGCAGGATGTCGAACGGATCCACCAGCACCACGAACAGATACAGCGCGCCCGCCCCGATCGCCGCGGCGCCGGCGATCGTTCGGAAGAAGCGCTTCCAGGGGTCAGAACTGGAAATAGATGAAGACATTCGGAAGCCGCCCACCGATCAACAGCACCAGATAGGCCAACCCGACTCCCGCGGGCACGGCGAACCAGGTGTGCGGTTTCAGGAAATTCAACGCAAAGCCTTGGCTTGTCAGCCCCACCGTCGCGACCACCGCGCCAATCGCCATCGTCCGAAACGGGTCGGTGTTCATCGATACGGCGCCGACCCCGTGTGCGCCAGCCATCGAGGTCAGCACCTGTCCGGCCGTGGTGAAATCGGGTGCGCGGAACAGCACCCAGCACGCCATAACGAACAGCATCGTGAGCAGCCAGGCGATCGGGCGGGGCAGGCGGAAGCCGCGCTGCGCCCAGATGTGATTGATCGCGAGGCCGATGCCGTGCAGCCCGCCCCAGACCACGAACGTCCAGTTGGCACCGTGCCAAAGCCCGCCCAGAAGCATTGTGGCGATCACGTTGGCGGCCTGGCGGATTGGACCGCAACGGCTGCCGCCCAGCGGGATGTAGAGATAGTCGCGGAGGAAGCGGCTCAAGGTCATATGCCAGCGACGCCAGAAGTCGCGGACCGAGACGGCCCGGTAGGGTGCGTCGAAGTTGAACGGCAGGCGGAGGCCGAACATCAGCCCGAGGCCGATCGCCATGTCGGAATAGCCGGAGAAGTCGAAATAGATTTGCAGGGTGTAGGCACCGGCGGCCGACCATGCCTCGGCCATGGTCAGCGGTGTGCCGATGGCTTTGGCGAACAGCGGATCGGCCAGCAGCGCCAGCGTGTCGGCGAACAGGACCTTCTTGGCGACGCCGATGGCGAAAAGGACGAAGCCGCGCGAGAGGTTCTCCCACATTTCAGGGCTGCGCGGGTCATCGCGGAACTGGTGGATGATCTCGTCGTGGCGCACCAGCGGGCCGGCGATCAGCTGCGGGAAGAAGCTGACGAACATGCAGAAATCGAGGAACCCGTAGATGTGCCGGTCGCCCCGGCGCAGGTCGATCAGGTAGGAGATTTTCTGGAAGACGAAGAAGCTGATGCCCAGTGGCAGGATCAGGTGCCACGGCTGCCAGGGGGCGTCGGCGAGGCCGAAGACGGTGCCGCGCAGAAAGTCGGCGTATTTGAACAGGCCGAGCACCGCGAGGTTGAGCGCCACGCCGAGGGCGGGAATCCAGCTTGCGGGGTGGCGGCCGAACCATCGGACGAAAATCCAGTTCCCGAGGGTCAGCCCCATCAGCAACGGGACGAAGCGGACATCCCACCAGCCGTAGAATCCAAGTGACGCCAGAACCACCACGGTCTGACGGGCGACCCGGTTGGCGGCAAATGCGTAATACAAGCCCAGGACGCCGGGCAGGAAGACGACGATGAAGAACTGCGAATTGAAAAGCACGCGGCGGCTCTGGGTGTTTTGCGGGCATCCGTATGGTGGTTCCGGCTGGCCTGTGCAACCGGTTGATTTGGCCGCGTGCTTCCCGCAAGTAAGCGTTTGGAGGAACCGGATTGCCGATGCGTATCTACCACAACTGGCAGGGCCTGCCCGATGAGGCTCGGGGTGCCAATGTCGCTCTGGGCAATTTCGATGGGGTGCACCGGGGCCATGCGGGGCTGTTGCGTGCGGCCCACTCGGCACGCCCGGACATTCCCTTGGCTGTGCTGACGTTCGAGCCGCACCCTCGCGAAATTTTCCGACCCGAGGATCCGCCGTTCCGCCTGACCCTGTCGGCGGAGCGGGCCGATGCGCTGGCGGCACAGGGGGTGGCGGTTCTCTATGAGCTGCCGTTCAACCATGTTTTCAGTCTGATGACCGCCGAGGAATTCGTGGCCGAGGTGCTGCACAAAGGCCTTGGGGCGAAGCATCTGGCCTCGGGCGATGATTTCGCCTTCGGGCATCGCCGTGGCGGGGATACGGGATTTCTGGCCGATCGGGCGGAGGCCTTGGGGATGGGACTGACGCTGGTTCCGCCGGTCACGGATGCTCGGGGGCCGCTGTCATCGACGCGGATTCGACGGGCGTTGCAGGATGGGTATCCGGAAATGGCGACCGCGGAGCTGGGTCGGCCCTGGGCGATCCGGGGCGAAGTGGCGCATGGCGCGCGGCTGGGGCGCACGATCGGGTTTCCGACCGCGAATGTGGCGCTTGGCCAGCATCTGGAGCCGGCGCGCGGGGTGTATGCGGTTACGATCCGGACCTCGGATGGGGCGATCTTCAAGGGTGTTGCCAATATCGGGCGGCGTCCGACGGTGAACGCCGGAACGGAAAGCCGGTTGGAGGTGAATCTGTTCGACTTCTCCGGCGACATCTACGGGACCGAGATCACGGTCGCGCTGCACCGGTTCATCCGGCCGGAGGTGAAATTCCCCGGGCTGGATGCCCTGAAGGCGCAGATCGCCAATGACGCGGCGGAGGCGCGACGAATCCTCGGCTGACAACGATACGGAGGAAACCAAACATGCCGATGTTGAAACGCCCCGATGGGGAAATTTACTACGAGGCATTCGGGAAGGGCTTTCCGGTCCTGCTGTTCGCGCCGGGCGGGCTGCGGTCCCGGCTGGAGATGTGGCATCACCCGGCGAACGGGCCGCGACGCACCTGGTGCGACTGGACCGAGGTGCTGGCGGCGGAAGGCTTCCACGTGATCGCCATGGACCAGCGCAACGCGGGCCGGTCCCGTACCGCGATCGAGGCGCACCATGGGTGGGACACTTACACGGCCGATCATCTGGCGCTGATGGACCATGTCGGGGCGGAGCGGTTCCATGTGCTCGGCGGGTGCATTGGCGGCAGCTACTGTCTGAACGCGATCCGGCTGGCGCCTTCGCGGGTCGTCAGCGCGGTGTTGCAGAACCCGATCGGGCTGCATCCGGAGCATCCCGACTATTTCCCGCAAAGCCATATCGAATGGTCGGCGGAACAGCGGGCTGAGCGGCCTTCCCTGGACCCGGACGCACTGGCGGCGTTTGGGCGGAACATGTGGGACCACGATTTGGTATTCTGCGCCGACCGCGCGTTCTGCCGCGCGTGCCCGGTGCCGACGATGCTGCTGCCGGGCACGGATATCCCGCACCCCGCCGCGACGTCGGCCGAGTTGGAAGCGCTGCTGCCGGGGGTGGAGGTCGTGCGGGAATGGCGCGGTCCCGACCACATGGATAAACAGCGTGAACGGGTTGTTTCGTTTTTGAAGAGGCACACACCATGAGCGGTACCTCCCCTTATCTCGCGGTTCGCGACGAATGGCTCGCGCGCCGGGTCGAGACCGTACTGGAACCGGAACTGCCGATCGTCGATCCGCATCATCATCTGTGGGAGCGGCCGGGCTGGAATTACATGCTCGACGATCTGCTGGCGGATACCAATTCGGGGCACAACATCGTTGGCACGGTGTTCGTGCAATGCCGGTCGATGCACCGGGCCGATGGGCCGGAGGCGTTTCGGCCGGTGGGCGAAACCGAATTCGTAAATGGCGTCGCGGCGATGAGCGCTTCGGGCCAGTACGGGCCGGCTCGGGTTTGTGCCGGGATCGTGGGGCATGCGGATTTGCGCAACGGGGCCGCGGTGGATGCGGTGCTGGAGGCGCATATCCGAGCGGGTGGTGGGCGGTTCCGCGGGATTCGGCACATCACGGCTTGGGATGCCGATCCGGCGATGATGAACCCGGCTTATGCGCCGCCGCCGGGGTTGATGTTCGATGCGACGTTCCGGCAGGGCTTCGCTTGTCTGGCGCCGCTGAACCTGACGTTCGATGCGTGGCTGTATCATCCGCAGATCGGCGATGTGGCGGCTTTGGCTCGGGCGTTTCCGGGGACCGGGATCTGCTTGAACCATATTGGCGGGCCGTTGGCGATCGGGGCTTATGCGGGGAAACGGGCAGAGGTTTTCGCGCAGTGGTCGGCGGCGATACGGGATCTGGCCTCATGCCCGAATGTTGTCGTGAAGCTGGGCGGGATGGCGATGCGGATCAACGGCTGGGATTTCCATGAGCGCGCGGAACCGCCTTCGTCGGAAGATCTGGCGGCGGCTTGGAAGCCTTATGTCGAGGTTTGCATCGAGGCCTTCGGGGCGTCGCGCTGCATGTTCGAGAGTAATTTTCCGGTCGATAAGGGATCGTACGGGTATCAGGCGTTTTGGAACGCCTGCAAGATCCTGGCGAAGGGGGCGAGCGCCAGCGAGAAGGCGGATTTGTTCCTAGGCACGGCGTCCCGGTTTTATCGGTTGGGGTTGTAGCGCGCGGATCGGGGCGGGTGATTTCGTGGGGACCCGCCTCACGCGGCCGCCCGCATCGAGGCGAGGAAATCGCGTACCTCGCCCTTGAGCGTTACCGCCTGCTCGCTCAACTGTTTGGCCGCGTTCAGCACGACCGCCGATTGGGTTCCGGTATTTTCCGCTGCCTGATCGACCACGGCGATATTGTCGTTGACCTCGTGCGTGCCGGCGGCTGCCTGCTGCACGGCCCGCGCGATCTCCTGCGTCGCGAGGCCCTGTTCCTCGACCGAACCGGCGATCGTTGTCGCGATGTCGTTCATTCGCTGGATCGTCGCGGATATGCCCCGCAGCGCGGT
The DNA here is from genome assembly GCA_903877125.1 of uncultured Acetobacteraceae bacterium. Lineage (GTDB taxonomy): Bacteria > Pseudomonadota > Alphaproteobacteria > Acetobacterales > Acetobacteraceae > Rhodopila. The sequence goes on from CAIRCM010000211.1 coordinate 15,574, forward strand.
CACGGCCTGACCGGTGCTTTGTCGCATGCCGTCGATCTGTTCGGCGATTTCGCCGGTTGCCCTGGCGGTCTGGGCAGCGAGGTTTTTCACTTCGCTCGCCACCACCGCGAAGCCCTTGCCTGCTTCTCCGGCGCGCGCGGCTTCGATGGTGGCGTTGAGCGCCAGCAGGTTGGTGCGGGCGGCGATGTCGCCGATCAGCTTGACCACGTCGCCGATCCGTTCGGCCGCGGTGCTCAGGCTGCCGACGCAGGCGTCGGTGGCATCGGCCTCCCGCACGGCCTGGCTGGCGATGCGGGTGGATTCCTCCATTTGCCGGCCGATTTCTGTCACGGACATCGCCAGTTCCTCGGCTGCTGCCGCGGCGGCGGCGACACTGCCGGACGCCTGTTCCGATGCGCCGGACACCGCGGCGATGCGTTGGCCGGACTCCGCCACGGCTTCGGTCATCGTCGTCGCGGCTTGCGTCAGTGCCTCCGCCGAGTCGCCGACCGATGCGGCGATGGCTCCGACGCTGCGTTCGAAGCGCGCGGCCAGGCGCGTTTGCGCGGTCATCACCTGCCACACCACCATCGGCCCGACATACTCGCCGTGCCGGTCGAGGATCGCGGATGCGGTGCATTCGAGCGTTTCGGCGCCGATGGCGATGCGGGTCCGGTGCGGCAGCTGGGATGGGCTGGCCAGCATCGTTCGCGCGGAGTCCGGATCGGGGTAAAACATGCCAAGGGACCGCCCGACGATGTGGGCGGGTGGCACGGGCAGGTGATCGGCGATCAGCGTCAACACGCGCGCGGCCTCGGGGTTCAAATAGGTCACGGGCAGGTTGTCGGCGGCCGAGGCTGTCATCACCGGCACGGGAATCTGCTCGATCATCTGGCTTTGGACGAATGCCTTGCGCATCACTTCGCGGAGGGTTTCGACCGCGACGGCCATCGAACCGATTTCGTCGCGCTGATCGCGAAAGGGAACGTGTTTGTCGGTATCGCCGCCGGCGATCGCTGCCAGCACACGGGTCAGGCCGCGCAACGGCGATGCAATCATGTGCACGACAAACCCGCCGGCCAGCAGCATCGCCAAGCCGATACCCGCCACCATGATCGTCATGGCCTGCTGGCTGTTCCGTTGGGCCGTGTCGGTGCGATCGGACGCGTCGGCGTCGATCAGCGCGGCGGTTCTCGCGAGATCGGCGATCGACGTTTCCAACGCCTGGCTCGCGGTCGCCAGTTCATTGGCGGAGATGTCGTCCATGGCTTTGGCTTGCGCGATCAGTTCGCGTACCGCCCGCACCACGGAGTCTCCGATCGTGGCGACGGTTTTCGCGCTGCTTTTCAACGTGTCCGGGGCATCGCCGTTCATGATATCCGCCATGGCCTTGGCAGCGGTGTCGGCGCCATCCCCGACCTCGTTCACCGCGGAGCGGTTGCCGGTCGCGAGGAACATCATTGCCGATGCCTGCAGCTTGTCCATCCCCTGCCGGTATCGCGTCATGGCAAGAAACACCGGGTTCGAACCGTCGGCCTCGGCGTGAACGCCGCTCGATCGCACTGCTTCAGCCCCGCCCAGCATTGCGCCGCCCTGGGCGACTTCCTCGATCATGGTGCGAATGCTGTTTTCCAGCACGGGCCGCATGGCGAAGAAGCGCTTTTGTCGGGCGGTCACCATCTCGGTCCGCAGCTGCGCCGTATGTGCCACCGCCGCCGCTGTTTCATCGAGGTGGGTGAGCACCTGGGCCAGCAAGGCCGGTTCCTTCCCGATCGCACCAGCCTCGCGTGCCTGCGTGAACCAATCATGTGCGGACTTATGCAACTGCTCGGCTTTCGTCGCGAGCTGGGCGACGGACGCAGCGGTTTGCTGGAGTTGAACGTCCCGGCCGACTGTCCGCAGTTCCAGCGCGGCGGTCATCCCGAACTGGACCTGCCGTTGCAGCGCGGCCTGCATGCTCATGCTGCTTTGCAGGGCGGCGAGTTCCTGCATACGGTCGAGCGAGAACCAGGCCATCCCCGACAGCATCGCGAGTGCGCCGACGACGGTGGAGGCAAGCTTCCAGCCGATCGGCAGGTTGCGAAACAGGCGGATGGGCCAGGTCAGAAAACGCGGAAGCGGTGGGATGGCCAGCCGCATGGTGGGATGCTCCCGATGGTTAACCGGGGCATTCTGACGCCAAAAGGTTAACCAAACGTTTACGCGGGCGAAGAAAATATGTGCATCGCGACGATTGCGAGCCAACCCAGCAGGAGCGCAGCGAAGGTGTAGACGCTGTTCCAGCGGGTGCAGATGGTGAAGGGCGAAACCCCGGCCCAGCGCGCCGTGGTGATGGCCGAGGCCGACATCGGTGTCATGCCCACGCCCAGCCCCCAGCCCAGCATGCAACTGAATGCCAGCGCGGCGGCGGATACGCCCAACCGCTCGGGGTGTGGCAGCGCGGCACCCAGCAGGGCGACGACGGCGATGGGGTTGAGGCCGAGTTGGCCTGTGACGATGAGCAGGACGGGCACCAGCATCGGGATCGCGACGGGCGGCAGGTGTCCGAGCCATGGTGCCAAGGCATCGGCGGGCAGGATGCCGGCGATGGTGACGCCGATGAAGCCGGAGCTGGCGAGGACGGTGGCCTCGCCCCGGAAGCCGGGCACGCGAGGCACATAGCGTTCGAAGCGGCGGCGCAGGACGGCAGCGGCACGGCGTCCGGATCCCGGGCGGGCGATGAAGTTGGCGGCCTGGACCAGCATCCAGCCGGCGCCGACCAGGGGGACACACAGCGTGACAGCGGCGACCAGTGAGACGCCCAGCTCTATGCTGGTCGTCTCGGCCAGCAGCATCACCAGCCCGACGAGCGCGACGATGCGGAGATGAATCGCCCAGGATTCGCTGGTTTCGGGCGGCGCGCCCTGGACGGGGGTCGCGGTGAGCCGATCTTCCAGCCAGCCCAGGAACATAAATCCCAGCGACATGATGAAGGCGACAAGCAGCAGCAGCCGCATCGGCCCGCCGGGTACGGCGGTGGACACGACGGCGGTCATGATGTTCAGCGGGCTCCAGCAATTCATCACGGCGAAGCCGCGATTGATCGCCATCAGCATTCGGCGGGATCGGACGGCGCGTTCGTTGGCCGATCCGGCGCGGTTGGCGCGGCCGACCATCGCCCCCAGCAGATCGATGGCGCCGTAGGAGAGAATGATGCCGAAGACGTGGCCGCCGGCGGTTAGCGCGGCATAACGGCGGCCGGGGGGTTGCGCCACCAGATGCTGGCCGCAACGCCGGACCAGCCGGCTCGTCTCCGCCGCGTCGCGGAGGGCGGTGAGGGCGAGGAAGAATGCCGCATAGGCCGCGCCACGCCGCCACCCCGCCAGGAACAGGTGCAGGGGATCGGGGGACGCGACAACGCCCGCCATGCCGGCCGCCGTCATGGCCAGGAACAGAATCTGGGCGTAGCGGCGCTGACGGGGGAATTCCCGCACCAGGAACACCAGAATTGTCAGGCCGGCCGCGTTGCCAACACTCGGCAGTCCGGCGAACTGATCCAGCAGGGTTCCGGCCCAGGCGAGGAGGTAACAAGCGGCACTTGTCATACGGGCGAAAGATTCCGGGGTGGGAGCAAATCAGGACTCGCTTGTCCCGCGAACCGGCGTAACATCCAAGGACCGAGGGCGCACCGGGCGCCCACATTCTGGGTTTCCGCCCGGTCGGCGCCTTCGCGATAATGAAGGAGGCGCGCCCATGTCAGGAAGCAGAAACGGCAGAAGTCCTCGGTCGGTCGCTCTGGTCGGACCATACAGCAGCGGCAAATCGACCCTTTTCGATGCGTTGATGGAGGCTGCCGGTGCGGCTCCGAAGCGCCCCGCCGATCCGCGCAACCGCCCGATGACGACCGAGGTTCGGCTGGGCCATTGCACGTTCCTTGGCGATCCCTGGTCCATTCTGGATTGCCCTGGCTCCATCGAGTTCGCCCATGAGACCGAGGCGGCGCTGGCGATGGCCGATATAGCCGTCGTCGTTTGCGAACCGGTGCCGGCGCGGGCGCTGACGGTGGCGCCGCTGCTGAAGATGCTGGCCGATCAGGGCATTCCGCACATCGTGTTCATCAACAAGATCGACACGCTGGAGGGTAGCATTGGCGATACGCTGGGCGCGTTGCAGGCGTATGCAGGCTCGCCGCTGGTGCTGCGGCAGGTACCGATCGTCGAGGGCGACAAAGTATCGGGGTACGTCGATCTGATGAGCGAGCGCGCCTATCGCTACCGCAAAGGGAAGGCGTCGGAACTGATGCAGATCCCGGCGGCCATGTTGGAGGACGAGCAGCAGGCGCTTGGCAGGCTGGTGGAGGTTTTGGCCGATCACGACGACGCGCTGCTGGAGAAAGTGCTGGAGGACATGAAGCCGACGCCACAGGAACTCTATCGCGACATGCGTAAGGACCTGTTGGCCGGCGACGTGGTCGAGGTGTTGATCGGCGCGGCGGAAAACGCCAACGGGGTACAGCGCCTTTGGAACGCGCTGCGGCACGATACGCCCCATGCCATCGAGACCGCCATCCGAAAGGGGATCGACGGCAACGGTTCGGCGTTGGCTCAGGTGTTCAAGACGGCGTACGCCGGACACACCGGCAAGCTGTCCTATGCGCGGGTCTGGTGCGGAGAGATCAAGGACGGCGCGACGCTGAACGGTGCTCGGCTGGGCGGCGTTTACCGGATCAACAACGGTGCCGATCTTACCAAGGTCCCAAACGCGAGCGCGGGCGACGTGGTGGCGTTTGGGCGCCTGGAGGGGATCGCGACGGGTGCCGCGGTTTCGTTGAACGGATCGCCGGTGGCGTTTCCGTTTCCGCCACCTCCGCCACCTGTCTATGCGATGGCGGTGCAGACGACCGACCGGAAGGACGACGTGAAGCTGTTTGGTGCGCTACAGAAACTGACGGAAGAAGATGCCACCCTGACCGTGTCGCAGGATACCGACACCGGCGAAATGGTGCTGCGGGGCCAGGGAGAGATGCACCTGCTGAGCACGGTCGAGCGGATGGCGAAAGGCTTCGGCCTGAAATTGCGTACCGAAAAACCTCGGGTTGCTTACAAGGAAACGATCCGGCTGCCGGTGCACGAGCATGGGCGGTTGAAGCGGCAGACCGGCGGGCACGGACAGTTCGCCGACGTTAAGATCGCTATCGCGCCGCTGCCGCGAGGGGCCGGGTTCGCCTTTGTCGACAAGGTCGTGGGCGGGGCGGTGCCGCGTAATTTTATCCCGGCCGTTGGGCAGGCGGCCGAAGAAGCCACGAAAAGCGGCCCCTTCGGTTATCCGGTGGTGGATATTTCCGTCACCTTGACCGATGGCGGGTTTCACGCGGTCGACAGTTCCGACATGGCGTTCAAGACCGCGACACATCTGGCGATGAAGGAGGGGTTGGCGAAGGCCGATCCCGTGTTGCTCGAACCCGTCGACCGGGTCACCGTCAGCGTGCCCAGCGAGTTCACCGCTCGGGCGCAGCGTCTGCTGACCGGGCGGCGGGGGCAGATTCTAGGGTTTGCGGAACGCGGTGGCTGGCCGGGCTGGGACGATGTGGAAGCGTTGGTGCCGGAAGCCGACATGCACGATCTGATTATCGAGCTGCGTTCCCAAACGATGGGTTTGGGCACGTACCGGGCGCGGTTCGACCATCTGGCGGAAACACGGGGTGGGGAGCAGCGGCGCGGTGCGGCGTAGTTGATTCCGCGATTGGCAGGGATCCGGGAGGTTCCCGGTCCTTGCCTGTCGTCGGGTCCGACGGCGTTTGGCCCGGACGATCCGGGCCACGACGTTATTGAACCGGGCGCTAGAGAGATGCCTCGCCGGCGGACCGGGCTGCTTCCGGCTTCATGGGTTCGTTGATCATTTCGATCGTGCCGGTGATCTGTCCACCGTCTTCCACCTGCAGGCGGCGGCAGCGGGCGGTGCCCAGCACGCGGCCGGTGGCGCGGACGATCAGGCTGCCCCGAGCGGTCACGGTGCCATCGATGGTGCCGGCGATTTCGGCGTCTTCGACCTCGACCGCGCCTTTGAAGACGCCGCCTGGGGCGATGGACACTTCGGTGGCCTGCAGCAGGGTCGCTTCCACGAGGCCCAGGACTTCCAGACGCTCAGCGTCCGAAATGGTGCCTTGGACGCTGATGCCGCGCTCAACGACGAGGGTCCGGCGCTCGGCGGGATCGCGCGGCAAGGTGCGCGCCGGCGGCATCGCGGCGGGCCGCGGTGTCGGCGTAGGGGCCGGGGCCGGATTGGCGGCAGCGGCCTGGGAGAAAGGCGGTCGGGACATGGGGGGCGCTTCCTTGGGAGGGGCGGGACGGAAGGGAGGGACGCCGAAGCCGCTATCCCGAGGCCCTTCGTGGGGCGCCGGTGCGGATTGGATCGGGGCTTCTTTCGAGGTTTCGCCGAGGTCGGCCGGCACAGAACTGTCCGGCTGGTTCGGCGATGCCTCGTCACGCTTGCGACGGTTGAACAATGTTACCCCATCTGGCTGACGAAGGTTGATGCAGGCACCTTACACCTAACGCCCCGCGCGAACAACCGTGGTGAACGCGTGGGGCGGCTTCATGGTTTTGGGAACCCGCGGCCAGGGCTGGGCCCGATGCGACAATTTGACCGCACCGTCTACGTCCGACCGGCTCGCGCTTCGCCGGTGGGAGGTTGATCATGACCGAATTTTCACATGCCGCACCGGAAGAGGTCGGCCTGTCGGCGGCGTGGCTGGGCCTCGGCGATCCGGGCGAGCGGTTTTTGCCCGAGCTGGCAGGTCGCGGTGGGCTGGCGTCCACCGCGCTGGACTATCCGCGGTTCGCGCAGATGCTGCGGGGTGGCGGGGTTTTGGTGGCGGTTTTCATGGTCCAGGTGCCAGGCGAGCAACGGCGGGCCTGGCGGCCGGTGGTGAATGCGTTGGTTTATGGGGCTTTGGTGGATTAGCTACCCCAGGCTGGCGATCATCCGGCTGAGATCGGCTTCCGGCCGGGCGCCGTAGTGGCCGATGATTTCGGCGGCGGCGAGGCTGCCGAGCTGGCCGCATTGTGCGAGGGATTTGCCGGCGGTCAGCCCAGCCAGGAAGCCCGCGGCATAGGCGTCGCCGGCGCCGGTGGTGTCGACGACGCGGGCCGGGGCGGCGGCGATCTGGATGGTTTCAGTTGGCGTGACGATGGTGCTGCCGGCTTCGGACCGGGTCAGGGCTGCGAGCCCGACGTCCTGGCGGACGGCGGCGGCGGCTTCGTCCCATGTGTTGGTTTCGTAGAGCGCGGTGATTTCGGTTTCGTTCGCGAATAGGATGTCGACGTGTCCGTTCACCAGATCGCGGAAGGCGGCGCGGTGGCGGTTGACGCAGAAGGCGTCGGAGAGGGACAGCGCGACCTTGCGGCCGGCGGCATGGGCGAGTTTGGCGGCCTTATAGAAAGCTGCCTGTGCGGCGGGGGGGTCGAAGAGATAACCCTCCATGTAAGTGACGGCGGCCTGGGCGACGACGGCGGGGTCGATATCGGACTCGTCCAGCGTCACGCAGGCGCCGAGGAAGGTGTTCATCGTGCGTTGGCCGTCCGGGGTGACCAGGATCAGGCAGCGTGCGGTGGGCGCGCCGCCGGTCAGCGGGGCGGTGGAGAAGGACACGCCGGTTGCGCGCATGTCGTGCTGGAAGACACCGCCGAGCTGATCGTCGGCGACCTTGCCGATATAGGCGACTCGGGCACCCATGGCGGCGGCCACGGCGCAGGTGTTCGCCGCCGATCCGCCGCTGCTTTCGATCCCCGGCGGCATGGCGTCGTAGAGCGCCGATGCCGCGGCGGAATCGATCAGCATCATCCCGCCCTTGTGCATGTCGTGGCGGGAGAGGAACGCGTCATCGGCACGCGAGACCACGTCGACGATGGCATTCCCGATGCCGAGGAGATCGATCATTTAACGTCCTTTGTTCAGCGGCCTTTTGGGGGGTGGGCGCGAACGGCTGCCTCGTTCACCTCGACCCCCCAGCCGGGGCCTTTTGGCACGATCAGCATGCCGTCCTCAATGACCGGGGCGTTGATGAACAGTTCGTCGCGCCAGGACACGCTGTCGACATCGATCTCCATCACCCGGAAATTGGGCACGACGGCGCAGAAGTGGGCGCTGACGGCCGAGCAGAGGTGGCCGTAGTAGTTGTGGGGGGCGACGTTGACTTCGTAGGCCTCGGCCATGGAGGCGATTTTGATCGATTCCAGGAAGCCGTTCCAGATGACGTCGATGATGGCGACGTCGGCGGCGTAGGCGTCGAGGAAGGGGCGGAAGGCACGGCGGCCGCAGACCGATTCGAGCGAGGCGATGGGGCACGGCGCGCGGCTGCGGATCAATGCGAGTGCCTGGGGGTCCCAGTTGTCGATTTCGAGCCATGTGAGATCGTAGGGTTCGACGGCTTTGGCGACCTGGAGATTGCCCTCGGTTTTGAAGTGGTAGTTGATGTCGAGATGGATGCCCATGTCGGGGCCGGCGCCGGCGCGGAAGGCGGCGAGCGTGTCGCGCACGGCCTGGAGGGTTTTGCGGTCGGCGTTCAATTCGGGATGGCCGGGGGTGCGGCCGAAGCCGGGGCCGAAGCCGACCAGCTTTTCACCGTCGAACGGGAGAATATTGGTCTTCAGGGCTTTGAAGCCCCGGCGTTTGACCTCGGCACCGAGGGCGGCGACGTCGTCGTAGGTGCGCAGCGGGGCGACGCCGACGGCATCGGCGTTGCGGACGCGGTAGGTGCCGCAGTGGGACCAGTAGACGGGGATGCGTTCCCGCACCGGGCCGCCGAAGAGTTCGTAGACGGGCACCCCAAGGGCTTTGCCCTTGATATCGAGCAGGGCGTTCTCGATCGCCGCCATGGCGCGTTGGTTCACGCCGTTGGGGGCCTGGACCTGACGAACATAGAGCAGGGAGTCGATCTGTTGGATGGGGCGGGGGTCGAGGCCGACGAGGCCCTCGGCCATGCCGTGGATGACGGAGGTCAGCCCGCGGCTGCCGTCGGCTTCGGTATATTCGGACCAGCCGACCAGACCGTCCTCGGTGGTGACCTTGAGGAAGGAGAAGGTGCGCCAGCCGGCGTCGCAGTGAAGATTCTCGAACTTGGCGATTTTCATGGTGGGTTTCCTCTGGCTTTCCCGAAAGGGTAGCGTGATGCCGAGCGGGGGGGAACATGGACAAGGTTGCGGTGATTGTGGGGGCGGGGGACGCGATCGGATCGGCGGTTGGGCGGCGGTTCGCGCGTGGTGGCTACACCGTCTGTCTGGTCCGCCGTTCGGTGGAGAAGGCAGCACTGCATGTGGCCGCGATCGAGGCGGCGGGCGGCCGCGCGCATGCGTTTGGCTGCGATGCGCGTGATGAGGCGGCGGTGGTAGCGCTGTTCGAAGGGATCGAGCGGGATATTGGGCCGATCGAGGTCTGCCTGTTCAACGCCGGTGCGAATACCCAGGCGGGGGCCCTGGAAACGACCGGGCGATTGTTTCGGCAGGTTTGGGAGCTGGCGTGTTTCGCGGGGTTCGTGACCGGCCGGGAGGCGGCCCGGCATATGCTTTCGCGGGGGTGCGGGACGATTTTGTTTACCGGGGCGACAGCGAGTTTGCGCGGTGGGGCGGGCTTCGCGGCGTTTGCCTCCGCCAAGGCTGGGTTGCGAGCGGTGGCACAGTCGCTGGCGCGGGAGTTCGGGCCGAAGGGGTTGCACGTGGCGCATCTGGTGATCGATGGCGGCGTGGACAGTCCGGCGATCCACCGGCGGCGGGTGGCGCGCTTGGGGCCGGACGCACCGCCGCCGGAGCCGGGGAGTTTGATGGCGCTGGACACGATCGCCGAGGCGTATTGGACGCTGCATGCGCAGCCGCGGGATGGTTGGACGTTCGAGATGGATATTCGGCCGTCAGTGGAGCCTTGGTGATGGGCGAATTGACGCTATGGGGTGCGACGACGACGCGGACGATCCGGGCGCATTGGGCGTTGCATGAGTTGGGGTTGTCTTACCGGTGCGAACCGATACGGCCCAGGAATGGGGAAACGCAAACCGAGCGGTATGGTTTGGTGAATCCGAGGCGAAAGATACCGGCGTTGGTGGATGGGGATTTTACGATCACGGAAAGTGCAGCGATTATTTCTTATCTTTCCGCGGCGTATGGGACGCGGGAGCGGTTTTTGGTGCCAACCGATATTCGGTTGCGGGCACGGTACGATGAATGGGCCTCGTTCATCCTGATGGAGCTCGATGCGACCAGCATGTACGTGGTGCGGCGCCATCATGGGCTGCCGGAAATCTATGGGGCCGCGCCGGTGGCCGTCGATGCGGCGTTTGCGTATTTCCAGCGGCAGATCGCGTCGGCGGCTTTGGCCATGGCGGACGGGCGAGAGTGGCTGCTGGGGGACCGATTTTCGGGGGTGGATATGCTGATGACGACATGTCTGACCTGGGCGACGCGGCTGGGGCAGCCGCTGCCGGATGAACTGGTTCGGTTGCGGGACCGGGCGATGGAACGGCCAGCGTATATCGCGGCATCGCAGGCGAACCAGCCGGAGTATTGGGCATGAGCGGGCCGTTGCGTGGTGTGAAGGTTCTGGACCTCACGTCGGTTGTATCGGGGCCGCATGCGGCGATGATTTTGTGCGATCAAGGTGCCGACGTGATCAAGGTGGAGGCGCCGGAGGGGGATATCATGCGGCGCGGCGGCATGGCTCCGGGATTCGTTTCTTCGAACCGGGGCAAGCGGTCGATCGTGCTGGATCTGAAGCAACCGGCGGCGTTGACGGTGCTGCACAAGCTGATCGGGGCCAGCGATGTGCTGGTGCAGAACTTTCGTCCTGGTGTGGCCGAGCGGTTGGGGTTTGGGGAGCCGGCCTGTCGGGCGATCAATCCGGGGTTGATTTACGTTTCGATCAGCGGGGTTGGGGAAACGGGGCCGTATGTCCGCAAGCGGGTCTACGATCCGGTGATCCAGGCGCTGTCGGGCTTGGCGGATATTCAGCGCGATACCGAGACGGGTCGGCCGCGGATGGTGCGGACGCTGATCGCTGACAAGACCACCGCGCTGGCGGCGGCTCAGGCGATTTGCGCCGCGCTGTACAACAAGGCCGTGCGGGGGGAGGGGCAGCATGTCCGACTTTCGATGCTGGATACGATGGTTGCGTATCTGTGGCCGGAAGGGCTCGGCGATCTGACGCTGGTGGATGGTGTCGATCCCGGTGCCCGGCCTGTCGCGACTCCGGATTTGGTTTTCAAGACGCTGGACGGCCATATCACCGCCGGAGCACTTTCGGACGCGGAATGGCGGGGGATGTGTTCGGTTATTGGCCGACCGGAACTGATCGACGATCCGCGGTGCCGAACGGGGGCCGCGCGGTCGGCGCACGCGGCGGAGCGGATCAGGCTGGTGGGGGAGGTGTTCGCGACGGGGCACTCGGCCGATTGGCTGGTGCGGCTGGATGCAGCGCAGGTGCCATGCGCGCCGGTGCTGACGCGGCAGGAATTGCTTTCGGATCCGCAGATCGCCAATAACGGGCTGATCGTGACCTTCGACCAGCCGGGGCTGGGCCGGGTGCGGCAGGCCAGGCCGGCGGCGCGGTTTTCCGGCACACCGTCCCGCCCGCCGGGGCCGGCGCCGGGGCTGGGCGAACATACCGAGGCGATTTTGGCGGAATTGACATGAACGCTGTCGTTACACCTTTGACTCGGGCGTTCGGGCAGCTGGACGATTGGACGTTCATCAGCGTGGTGTTGCAGAGCCTTGTGTTCGCGGCACTGGTCTTCTTCGGGCTGCACGTGCTGACGATCGGGCTGGTGCACTGGATGCTGGCGTCGGAGGGGTGGTGGAAGTGGGTCGCCGACATCCTGGGGACGGTGGCGGCCTGGGCGCTGGCGCTATGGCTGTTCATGCCGGTGGCGGCGGCGATTGCCTCGCTGTTCATCGACCGGATTGCCGCCGCGGTGGAGCGGCGGTGGTATCCGCATCTGCCGCCGGCTGTTCCGGCGCCGATCATGCAGCAGATATGGCAAGGTCTGGCGCTGGGGATGCGGGTGTTGCTGCTGAACCTGCTGGCGCTGCTGATCGTACTGGTGCTGCCGGGGATCGGGCTGCCGCTGGGTTGGGCGGTGTCGGCGTACGGGCTGGGGCGCGGGCTGTTCGTTACTATCGCGATGCGGCGGATGGACCGGCGGGCGGCGGAGCTGGTGTATCGGGCCGGAAGGTGGCCGGTGTTTGCTCAGGGCGCGGCGCTGGCGTTGGCCGGGACGGTGCCGCTGTTGAACCTGCTGATCCCGGTGATCGGGACGGCGGCGATGGTGCATGTGCTGGATCGGACGGTCGAGGCGATGCGATCTTGCGCCCCGGCGGCATCGGCCTAGACTTTTCTCCAAACACATTTGGAGGAGTCAACCATGATCGACGTGCATGCCCATTGGAGACCCGCCGAAACAGCCGACGCGCTGCGTGCGCGGGAGCGGGAGCCACGCATTCTGCGCAATGACGACGGCGCCGAGGTGCTGAAAATGCCGCGCATGGCGCCGACGCCGCTTTCGGATGCCTTCGATGACGTGGACTTCCATCTCCATCGGATGGACCGACAGGGTGTGCAGACCAGCGTGCTTTCGGTGGTCGGCGGGTTTTGTTGGATCGAATCGCAGCCGATCGGGATCGCCGGGCCATTGTGCCGCAGTGTCAACGACCGGTTTTCCGCGATCTGCCAGGAACATCCGGGGCGGTTCGCGGCGTTCGCGGCATTGCCGTTGACGGATATGAAGGCGGCGGCGGCCGAGCTGGAACGGGCGCTGGGGCTTCCGGGCATGATCGGGGTGCAGGTGCCGGGCAATCTGTTCCTGACCCGCAAAGACGCCGACGCGGCCCGGCCGATCCTGGACGTGCTGAACCGGCATCAGGCGGTGCTGTTCGTGCATCATGGCCCGCGGCCGGGGGACGCCTTCCCGAAGGTGGGGGCGGAGACGGATAATGCGCGCCGTCGCAACGGCACGCTGGATATGCAGGCGTCCTTGTCGTCGGTGATGGTAACACTTTGCCTGACCGACTTCCTGGCGGATTACCCGGACGTGACGCCGGTGGTGCACAACCTCGGCGGTAATTTGCCCTACGAAGTCGAGCGGATGGATCATCGCAGCATCCTCGATACGCCGGAGGAGGAACTGCCGTCGTCGCGCATTCGCAAGGCGAAGGTTTATGTCGATTGCAATTCGTTCGGGCCCCGGGCGATCGAGGCAGCGGTGGCGCTGTACGGCGCGGACCGGATTGTTTGCGGCACCGACGGCACCGCGTTCGGCGTCGACTGGACCCGCAAGGCGCTGCACGAGGCTCGGATTTCCGATGATGAACGGGAACAGATTCTGACACGGAACGCAGCGGCGCTGATGGCGCGTGTCGCGGCGGCGGCGTCGCGGGCAATGGCGGCGGAGTAAAGGTGTAACGGCCGGGTTCGCGCCCGGCCGTCGCGCGTTTCAGGCTCGGTAATGCTCGACGGCTTTCCAGTCGATTTCGAGGCCGAAGCCCGGGGCCTCGGTCAAGCAGACCATGCCGTCTTTCGCTTCGGCGCCGCCCTGATAGACGCTGTGATGCAACGGATGGCGGCTGTGATCGCCATGCGATTCGGCAGCGAAGGCGGCATCGCCGAAGGCCGAGACCAGATGGGCATGCAGTTTCCCAACCGAGTGCGGTGCGATCAGCACGCCTTTTTGTTCCGCGTAATGGGCAACACGAAGGGATTCGGTGAAGCCGGCGTGGCGGGTGGAATCGAATTGGACGTACCGTAACGCCCCGGAATCGATGAAATCGCGGATCGTGAAGCGGTGCCATTCACGTTCGCCGTGTGCCAGGGGAATGGGGGAGGCATCGGCGAGGCGGCGGAAATCGGCGGGCTGGAGATACCAGTGCAGCGGTTCCTCCAGCCAGAAAATATCGTGCGGGGCGACGGCGTGGGCGAATTCGATGCAGCCCTGGACGTTGTAGGGGGCGTTCATGTCGAGCATGAACAGGACGTCCGGGCCGATCGCGTCGCGCACGGCTTTGATGCGGGTGACTTCGTCTTTCAGGGATAGGGCGCCGCATTTGAGTTTGACGGCTTTGTAGCCCTGTGCCGCGAAGCCGGCGAGTTCCTTGGCGGCGGCGTCCAGCGGCTCGCCTTCCAGATAGTAGCCACCGGTTGCGTAGGTGAAGACCTCGGTGCGGGTGCCGCCGAGGAAGCGGAAGACCGGCAGGCCCGCGGCTTTGCCCTTGATGTCCCACAGCGCGATGTCGATGCCACCGATCGCGGCCATGATCTGGGGGCGATGGTTGCGTGGCAGCGGCGCGGGCATGCCGTCCCAGCCGCCGATGCCGCCGGGGCGCGGGCAGGTCAGGGAGAACAGTTTCTCCCAAATTTCGGTGTGGCCCAACGGGTCCATGTTTTGGATGACGGGGGCGAATTGTTTGAGGAGGTCGACGATGACGGTTTGCGGGCCGCCGGCGATCTCGCCGTAGCCGACGATGCCCTGGTCGGTGCGGATTTCGACCAGAATCATCTGGGCGTGGGACATCCGTTCGTGGGCGGTCCAGCGGGGTTGCTGAAGGGGCGTGGAGAGCGGGTGGGCGATGATTTCGGTTATTTTCATTGGGGATTCCTCCGGGTGGGCGGCTGCCGCGGTGGTCAGGAAGCAGGTTCGCGGTCTACTCGATCGCTGCATGGAGGCGTTCGGCCACGGCTGGATTTCGGTCTGATACCAGTCCGCCTTGAATTCGACCCTCCAGGGTCGTCTGCACGTCATGGCGGTGCATGCCACCATCCACGATTTTCGTGCTGGAACAAAGGCGTGGATACCGGCATACGCCGGCATGACGGTGGAGACTGGACGGTCGAGAGAGTCCAAATCATCGCAGGTTGGTCTGATATGTAATCGATGATCGAGAAAAGATCCTCGTGGGCCTCAGGCGTCCAAATCAGGGGCAACATCCCGCTTGCTTTCTATCAAGGCCTTCATCGTCGCCATGACTTCGGCGTGCGAGATCATCGGGCCTTGGCTTGCCATCGCGGCGGCCACTTTGGCGCGGAACCAGAGGTCGTGGGCATGTCCTTCCCTAGCATGGAGGGGAGACGGCGGGTTAGCGGATTTTGTGGGTTTGTCGCGGCAGTCGTTACCCCGCCACACCCGCCATTTGTCGTTCCACCAGCCGAGCGTAGACTCCCCGCCGGGCGATGAGGTCCGCGTGGGTGCCGGCCTCGATCAGGCGGCCGGCGCGCAGGACCAGAATCAGATCGGCAGCGCGAATCGTGGACAGGCGGTGGGCGACGACGATGGTTGTTCGGTCGACCATCAGGGCGTCCAGCGCGGAACGGACGGCAGCTTCGCTGATGGTATCGAGGTGGGACGTTGCCTCATCCAGCACCAGCAGCGGCGCGTCCTTCAGGAAAGCTCGGGCGATTGCGATGCGCTGGCGCTGCCCGCCGGACAGTTGGACGCCGCGTTCGCCGACATGGGTTGCCAGACCGTCCGGCAGGCCGGCGACGAAATCCTTCAACGCGGCGCGGGAGAGTGCCAGTTCGATCTGATCGGGGGTGGCGTCGGGTCTGGCGAGGCGGACGTTGGCTTCCAGGGTGTCGTTGAAGAGGTAGGTATCCTGGGAGACCAGGGCGATCCGTTCGCGCAAGGCATCGAGATGGAGATCGCGGAGGTTTGCGCCATCCAGTCTGATGGTGCCGCTGTTGGGATCCCAGAAGCGCAGCAGCAGGTTGGCGATGGTTGTTTTTCCGGCACCGGATGGCCCAACCAGGGCGACGGTTGCGCCGGCGGGGACCGCGAACGCGACGTCTTCCAGTGCGAGGGCGGTGCGGCCGGGATAGGCGAAGCGGACGTTTTCAAATTGCACCGAGGATCCGCCGGTCCGGCGCACCGGGTCCAGGTGCCCGTCGAGGATGGCGACCGGCTCGGCGTGGACAACATGCAGGCGCCGTGTCGAGGCGATGGTGTCGGCGAGCTGGCGGCCGACCTGGGCGATTTCGGATACCGGCAGGAAGGCGGCGACCGAGATCAGGACGACCAGCGGCAGCATGCCAGCCGGCAGGTCGCCATGGGCCACCAGCCAGGCGCCGGTACCGGCGACGGCGAGGCCGCCGAAGCCGGTTGCGACCTCCAAAGCGCTGGTCTGAAAGGTCAGGTCGCCGAGCAGGCGGAGGCGCATGGATTGGTAGTTGCGCACGGCTGTCATGAACCCCCCCCGGCGGGCGCCGGCGGCGTTGAAGGCGACGAGTTCGGACAGGCCCTGGATCGTCTCGGTGGCGTAGGCGCTCAGGGTGCCCAGCGCGCCGCGGGCGGCGGAGCCGAGGGTGTCGATGCGTTTGCGGCCTCGGAACGGGGAGTAGCCGGCGTAGAACAGGAACGGCGACAGAGCCAGAGCAAGCGGCCAGGCGATGACCGCGAGGGCGATCAGGACCGCGGCGGGGACCAGAAAGGCGACGATGGCGGGTGCGATTGTATGGGCGAAGAAATACTCCACCGTTTCCACATCCTGGGTGGCGAGGGCGACGAGATCGCCGGACCGGCGGCGAAGGAGATAGGCAGGGGCCAGGGCGTCGAGTTTGCGGAACAGGTCGATGCGCATCTCGGCCAGGAGCGCATAGGCCATGGCGTGGGCGATCCAGGATTCCATGTAGTGCAGGGCACCGGCCAAGGGTGCGAGAACCAGCAGCGCGGTCACCAGCCCGCCGACCGGGGTATGGGCTCGGACGGCGGCCAGCAGCAATGCGCCGGCCACACCGACGCCGATGAAGGCGATCACGCGGCCGATGCCGCAGAGCACGGTGATCGTCAGCTTGCCGTGATAGGGGCGCACGACGCGCATGAGGGTGCGGATGGTATCCGGCCAGCCGACCGTTGCCGCATCGTCGGACAGGTTGGCGACGACCGCACCGCGTTCGGCGGTTTTGCTGTCCTCGGGCAGCAGTTCGGTCAGGGTTTCGCCCCTGGGGTCGGTGCCGACCTGGGGGCCCATCAGTTCGCGGTACGGGCCGGGCACGTCGATCATTTCGGCGTGGCGGCCGGATTGGACGACGGTGCCGTCGCCGAGGACAAGAATACGGTCGGCGGCGATCACGCTGGACAGGCGGTGCGCCAGGATCAGCGTCGTGCGGCCGGTCATCAGGCGGTCGAGGGCCTGTTGGATGACCGCTTCGTTTTCGGCGTCGACCGAGGACAGGGCTTCGTCGAGTACCAGGATGGGAGAGTCGCGTAACAGGGTGCGGGCGATGGCGATGCGTTGGCGCTGGCCGCCGGACAGGGAGGCGCCGCGTTCTCCGATAACTGTTTGGTAGCCGTTTGGTAGCTCTTGGATAAACGTGTGGGCATTGGCCGCGGTGGCGGCGGCGACCAGCTCGTGTTCCGTCGCGTCGGGGCGGCCGAGGCGGAGGTTTTCCTCGACGGTGCCGTGGAAGAGGTAGGTGTCCTGGGCGACGACGGCGATCATCGACCGGATGGAATCGGGGTCGAGGGTACGGAGGTCTCGGTCGCCGATGCGGATGGCGCCGGATTGGGGGTCATGCAGGCGGAGCAGCAGGCGGACGATGGAGGATTTGCCGGAGCCGCTGGGGCCGACGATGCCGACGCGTTCCCCGGCGGCGATGTCGAAGGACAGGCCGCGATGGGCGGCTCGGCGGCCGCCGGGGTAGGCGAAGCCGACGTCATCGAAGGCGATACTGGGGGCGAGGTCGACGGCGGTTTTGTCGCCGGTGGGGCGGTGACGGCGGTATCGAGCAGTGCGTTGATGCCGGCGGCGGCGGACTCACCGTTCAGGCCGGCGTGGAGGACGCCGCGGAGATCGCGCAGTGGGCGGAAGATCTCGGTGCCGGCCATCAGCACGATCAGCAGGGCTTCGAGGCTCATGGCACCGGTGTTCACGCGATAGGCGCCGTAGGCGAGGGCGGCGGCGGCGCCGAAGGCGGTGCCCAGGTCGGTCAGGCCTCGGGTCATCACGCTGATCGCCAGCACCCAGAATGTGGAGTCTGACAGCGCTCGGGCTTTGGCGCCGAGCATGGCGCCGTAGGAACGGCTTTGTCCGAAGGCTTTGAGGGTAGGGAGGCCTTGGACGGCGTCGAGAAATTCCTCTCCGAAGGCTTTGAAGGCGCGCTGGCGGGACCGGGAGGCGACGGCGGAGCGGCGGTTGACGGTCATCGGCAGGAAAAGGGTGAAGAGCGCGGCGGCGAGCATGATGGTGGCAACCGGCACGTCCCACCAGGCGATGAAGCAGAAGATCGCGACGGGGGCGCAGACGGCGATGGTGAGTTGGGGGATGTATTGGCCGAAGAACGTCTGGAGTTGCTCCACGCCATCGACCATCGACAGCATGACGCCGCCGGTGCGCTCGGCGCCGAACCAGGCGGGGCCGAGGGCGAGGATTTTGTCGTAGAGGCGGCCGCGGAGGTCGGCCTGGATGATGGATGCGGACCGGTGCGCGGTCATGGTGCGGGCGTGGTCGAGCCAGGCGCGGATCAGGATGGCGGCGGCGGCGGCGAGGAGCCACGGGGCGAGGGTGGCCGCGGGTTGGCCCTGGAAGACCAGGGCGATGAAGCGTCCAAGGAAGGCGAAGCGGGCGATGCCGAAGAGCAGGGCCAGCAGGCCGAGAGCGACGCCGAGGGCCATGCGGCCCCGTTGGCCGGCGGTGAGCCGCCACAGCCTGATGTCGAAATGCATCGGGGACTCCCGGTTGGTGCTTGGGCGCAGTTTGGCGCCCAAGCGGGGCGGGGTGCAAACCGGGAGGCAGGGGATCGGCGGATTATTTCATCAAATTGTTGAAGAACGCGGACCGGTTGTCGGCGCCGGCGGTCATGTAGCTGTGGTCTGAGCCGGAGAGAATGAAGCGGGCGCCCATTTGGACGTAACGGCGCGCGTTTTCCTCATCGTACACACCGCCCATGCCCAGGACCTTGTTGTGTTTTTTGCAGGCCTCACCCACCGCGCGATAGGCGTCGATGACTTTGGGGTGGCCCATCTGGCCGGAGATGCCGAGCTCGGCGGTCAAGTCGGAGGTGCCGATGAACAGCACGTCGATGCCGTCGACGGCGGCGATTTCATCGGCGTTGGCGATGGCGAGCGGGCTTTCCAACATCACCACGGTCAGGATTTCGGCATTGATCGCGGCCTGGGCCTCGACCGTTGCGGGGGCGCGGTAGCCGTAGACGGCGGGCGGGCCGCCCCAGGATCGGGTGCCCTGTGGGGGATAGCGGAAGGCGGCGGCGATGCGTTTGGCCTCGGCGGCGGTGTCGACGTGGGGGACGACGATGCCCAGTGCGCCGTTGTCGAGGGCGCGGGTCGCTTCGTCGATCGCGCCGGCGCAGACGCGGACGATGGGGGTGACGCCGGTCGGCAGGGCGGCGATACAGAGCTGGGTGGTTTCCTGCACCGAGAAAGCGCCGTGTTCGGTGTCGATGAACATCCAGTCGTGCCCGGTGCCTTTGGCGATAATGGGCGTGGCCGCGGTGCGCAGATGGTGGACACCGAAGCCGAGGCCCATTTGGCCCGCAGCCATGCGGCGTTTGGTGGTGTTTTGGGTCAGCGGCATGGATGGGGTTTCCTTGTTCGGCTTGTTGACGACAAGGTGGCGCAGTCCGCTGGGATTGCCTACCCCGCCTTTGGCACTCCTGCCGCCGCCAGGGCCGCGGCCTGCCGCTCGGCCAGCGCTGCTGAGTCGAAATCCTCGATCAGCTCATGAAACATGCGGCTCCAGTTGATGCGCGCTTTCAGGCGAAGGAAGACGCCGCCCAGTCCGATGGCTGAACGATCCATCAACACGAACTCTCGCGGCGGTTTCACACCGCCGGTGCGTTTCAGGCCTGCATGCACCTGTTCGGCCACGGCGCGGCCGTATTGCGGATCGTCGGTTTCCTGGATCGGGCGGACGCGGTCGTCGATCAGCGGTTCGTAGAGGAATTTCGCCCAAAGCCCGAGGACGGCCATTTTCTCTTTCGTCAGGTCGGCGAAGCCCCAGGTGGTGTAGGCGTGGTGCGCCTTGGCTTCGTCGTTGTCGCGCACGGCTTCGAACAGGTCGATCACGCCGCGGACGAAAGGGGCGCCGAACACGCGGATGGCACCGAAATCGAGCAGGTTTACCGATCCATCAGGCCGGACCTGATAGTTGCCCATGTGCGGATCGCCATGGATCACGCCGAAACGATAGAACGGCACGTACCAGGCATGGAACAACGATGTGGCGATGCGGTTGCGTTCCTCCTGCGGCGGGTCTTCGGCCAGCCGAGCCATGAGGGCTCGTCCGTCCAGCCAGGTCATGGTGAGGAGACGGTTGGTGGAATAATCGGGGATCGGAACGGGAATGTGCACATCCGGAATATGGTCCAGCATCGCGCCGTAGAGGCGCATTTGCGCGGCTTCGCGGGTGTAGTCCAGTTCCTCGCGCAGGCGTTCGGTCAGCTCCTTGTAGATTTCCTCGTGCTGGATGGCGTTGTCCATGCGGTGATAGACGGCCATGGCGAGTTTCAACTGACGCAGATCGGCCTCCACGGTGGAGGGCATATCGGGATATTGCAGCTTGCAGGCGACGTCGGTGCCATCCGGCAATGTCGCGCGGTGGACCTGGCCCAGCGAAGCGGCGGCCGCGGCGGTCTGGCTGAAGGTCTGGAATTTCGATTGCCAGTTCGGACCCAACTCGCTGCCCATCCGGCGGCGGACGAAGGCCCAGCCCATGGCGGGGGCATTGGCTTGGAGCTGGGCGAGTTCGGCGGCGTATTCGG
Organism: uncultured Acetobacteraceae bacterium; assembly: GCA_903877125.1. Classification (GTDB taxonomy): domain Bacteria; phylum Pseudomonadota; class Alphaproteobacteria; order Acetobacterales; family Acetobacteraceae; genus Rhodopila. The sequence continues at coordinate 36,277 of CAIRCM010000211.1, forward strand.
CGGGCAACGCGTCGGGTACGGTGGACAGAAACTGTGCGACCTTCATCAGCGGGCCTTTCAACCCGCCCAGGATGGTCTTCAGGTCCTCGGCATGCGATGCGCGATTGGTTTTGATACCGAACATACGCTCCCCGGCGACGCGGGCGGCGATGCCGCCGACGGCGCCGGATGTCCGGGCGAAGCGGCGGATTTCGCCGAACAGGCTGGAACGGTCAGACACCGGTCACGTTCTCCAGCTCGTCGATGAAGCCGGAGATCACATCGAGGCCCTTGGTCCAGAAGGCGGGGTCGGAGGCGTCCAGACCGAACGGCGCCAGCAATTCCTTGTGGCGCTTGGTGCCCCCGGCGCGCAGCATGTCGAGGTATTTGGCCTGGAAGCCGGGGTGCCCCCCCTCGAACACGGAATAGAGCGCGTTGACCAGGCAATCCCCGAACGCATAGGCGTAGACGTAGAACGGGGAATGAATGAAATGCGGAATATACGCCCAGAAGACGTTGTATTCCGGGGTAAATTCGAAGGCCGGGCCGAGGCTTTCGGTCTGCACGTCCATCCAGATTTCGCCCAACCGTTCCGGCAGTATTTCCCCGGACCGGCGCTCGTCATGCACTTTCGTTTCGAACTGGTAGAACGCGATCTGGCGCACGACGGTGTTCAGCATATCCTCCACCTTCGATGCCAGCATGATCCGGCGTTGCGCGGGCGTGGCGGAGTCGAGCAGTGCCCGGAATGTCAGCATTTCGCCGAACACGCTGGCGGTTTCGGCCAGGGTCAGCGGCGTGCTGGACATCAGATAGCCCTGCCCGCCGGCGAGGATCTGGTGCACGCCGTGACCGAGTTCGTGCGCGAGGGTCATGACGTCGCGGGTTTTGCCATGATAGTTCAGCAACAAATAGGGATGCGCGCTGGGCACCGTCGGGTGGGCGAAGGCGCCGCCGGATTTGCCGGGGGTCGGTGCGGCGTCGATCCAGGGCTTGTCGAAAAACCGCTTCCCGATGGCAGCCAGTTCCGGGCTGAACGCGCCGTAGGCTTTCAGCACGCGTTCCCTGGCGTCGTCCCAGGCGATGACGCGATCGTCGTCGCCGGGCAGCGGGGCGTTGCGGTCCCAATGCTGCAATTTTTCCAAACCCAGCCATTTGGCCTTCATCTGGTAGTAACGGTGCGATAACCGTCCGTAGGAGCCGCGCACGGCGGTGACGAGGGCATCGACGACCTCATCCTCGACCATGTTGGAACGGTTGCGGAAGCTGCCGGGCCGGGGATATTTGCGCCAGACGTCGTCGAGTTCCTTGTCTTTGGCCAAGGTGTTGGTGATCAGCGAAAACAGCTTGATCCGGTCGCCGAATGCCGTGCCGATGGCTTTTCCGGCGGCTTCCCGGACGGATCGGTCCTGATCCGACAGCTTGTTCAGGGTGGCGCTGACGGTGAGTTCGTCGCCGTTGAACGGCACGCGCATGCCGGCGGTGGTCTCGTCGAACAGCCGGCTCCAGGCGGATGCGCCGACGACTTCCTTTTCGTGCAGCACCTTCTCGACTTCATCGGACAGCTGGTGGGGGCGGAAGACGCGGAGGTCGCGCAGCCAGGATGCGTAGCGGCCGGGGTTGGGGGTTTCGTCCATCCGGTTCAGCTCGAGCGTGAAGAACAGCAGATGGGTGGTGATCGCGGTGCTGCGCTCGCTGACTGTTTGGTAAAAGCGGCCCAGTTTGGCGTCGGTGGAATCGCCGGCGAACAGCAGGCCGGCGTAGGAGCCGATCCGTCCCAAGGTTTCGTGGATGGCTTCGTATTCGGCGATGGCGGCTTGCAGGTCCGCGGTGGCGAGCTTGCCCTGGTATTTCTCGGCGAATGCTTTCGCGGCGGTTTCAGTGCGGGCGAAGTCAGCCTCCAGCTCGGGACTGTCGGGGGCGGGGTACAGGTCGGTCAGGTCCCAGGCGGGCAGTTTGGCGGCTTCGGACATGCTGAAAGGAATCCTCAGGCGGGTGCGTTCCCCTACGATGTAAGGTAGGAACACCCCCCATCAAAGGGGAGGATGCGTGCGCAGTTATCCGACATGGCCGAATCTGGCCGCGATGATGTTCGATCGGGCGCGTCAATGGCCGAAAAAGCCCATGCTGCGGTCCTACCGGAATGGCGTGTGGCACGGCATCGATTGGGCGACATTCGCCCGCATGGCGGCATCCTATGCGCGGCGGCTGCGGGCAGCGGGGGTCTCGGCGGGGGATCGGGTGCTGATCTGCGCTGAGAACCGGCCGGAATATCCGATTGCCGAGACCGCATTGATGGCCATCCGCGCGGTGCCGGTGCCCGCGTATACGACGAATACGGTGGCGGATCATGCTCATTTGCTGCGCGATTCCGGTGCTCGGGCGGCGATCGTGTCGAACGATGCGCTTGCGGCGAAGGTGGCCGCGGCGGGGGAGCTGGAGCTGCTGGTGACGATGGACGGCGAGTCCTGGGCTGGTCTCGTCGCCGATACCGCGCCGCCCGACGATATCGCGGCGGAGGCGGTGCTGATTCCGCCGACCGCGCTGGCGTGCCTGATCTATACCTCGGGCACCGGTGGCGTGCCCAAGGGGGTGATGCTGCCGCACCGGGCCATCCTGTCGAATATGCGGGGCGCTTTCATCCTGTTGAAGCCGTTGAAGATGGAGGACGAGGTCTATCTGTCCTTCCTGCCGAATTCTCATGCGTACGAGCACACGATTGGGGGGTTTTTTCTGCCGAGCACGGGGACCGAGATCGTCTATGCGCGGGGGACGGAGCATTTGCCGGCAGATATGCTGGCGATCCGCCCGACATTGATGACCGTCGTGCCGCGCGTGTTGGAGGTGATCCGGTCTCGCATCCTGATGCAGGTCGGGCGGGAGTCGCCCCGGCGGCGGCAGTTGTTCCAGAAGGCTCTGGACCTGGGTCTTAAGCGCTGTGCGGGCGGGCGGTTGAGCGCGATCGAGCGGGTTCAGGATTTCGTCCTCGACCGTATGGTCCGAACCAAAGTCCGCGCCCGCTTCGGGGGTCGGTTGATCGCGCTGGTATCCGGCGGTGCTCGTCTTGAGCCGGAGGTCGGCCGGTTCTTTCTGGCGTTCGGTCTGCCGATCATCCAGGGGTACGGCCAGACCGAGGCCGGGCCGATCATCTCCGGCAATCCGCCCGAGGCGATCCGGGTGGAAACGGTCGGTACGGCGCTGGTCGGTGTGGACCTGAAACTGGCAGATGACGGCGAAATCCTGGTGCGCGGCGATCTGGTGATGGACGGGTATTGGGGCCGGCCGGACGACACCGCGGCGGCGATCCGGGACGGGTGGCTGCATACCGGCGACATCGGGGCGCTGGATCCGGGCGGATATCTGCGCATCACCGATCGGAAGAAGGACATGATCGTGTTGTCCGGTGGGGACAATGTGTCTCCGGCCCGGGTCGAGGGCATGCTGATGGCGGAACCGGCGATCGCGCAGGCGGTGGTGGCTGGGGATGGGCGTGCGGCGCTGACGGCGTTGCTGGTGCCGGCGGAAGGGTTCGACGAGCTGGCCGTGGCCTTGGCGGTGAGCGAGGTCAACCAGCGCCTGTCCGTCATCGAACGTATTCGCCGGCATGCTATCGTGCCGCCGTTCACGATGGAAAACGGACTGCTGACGCCAACGCAGAAGGTCCGGCGGCTGTTGGTGATCAGGGCGAATGCCGAGGTTTTGGCGACGCTTCAGCGGTAGCGAAAATAATTCGCCCGTGCGGCGTTTTTCTCGCGCCGCGTTAACCTTTTCTTCACCAATTCATGGGCATAGTGGCTTGCCGGCGAAAAATGCCCGGTGTGTCCGCGGCAGGAGGTCGCGCAAAATCGAATAGGTGCGTTCGCCATGACCTCCGTCAATTCCGTCGCCGGTTCGCCGCCCCCGCCTGTCAGTGCCGCACCGCCCCCGCCGAAAAAGGATCGGGACGGGGATTACGACAACAACCGCCCCGACGGCGACAAGCAGACCGCCAACCCCAATCTGGGCAACAACCTAAACATCAAAGTGTGATTGCCAAGGCGGCCGCGGCCTGACATGGCTCGATCACCGGCACGCCGATCGCATCCTCGATCGCGTGCCGGTGGTGCGCCATCCCGGTACAACCGAGGATGACGGCCTGTGCCCCCGCCGCGACCAGCTCGTGGCCGGCCGTCAACATTCGGGCGCGGGCGGCATTGGGGTCCAGCAGCGTATCCATCGTGACGTTCAGGGCGACTTCCGCGGCGAGCCGGTCCTGCAGGCCCATTGCGCGCAGTGCGAGCATGTGGCGGGCTTTCGAGGCTTCGACGATCGCGATGACGCCGAAGCGTTCGGCGCGGGCGACGGCGGTCGCGACGGCGGAGCGGAAGACACCGAGGACCGGGCGGGTTGTTGTGGCGCGCGCGGCCTCGATCCCGGGGTCGGAGGCGCAGGCGATGATGTAGGCGTCGGCGGTTTCCCGTTCGATCAGGCGGCACATTGGGGCGACCGCCGCATGCCAGTCGCGCCAATCGTAGATCGCGGGCGGGCCCTCGCGGAGGGTTGCGACCTCGAAGATCGGGCCGCCGGGGAAGCGCAGGGGCGCGACCGCGGCGTCGATGCCGGCGGAACAGGCTTCGGAGCAGTTGGGGTTGATGATCAGTATGCGCATGGCCGTGTTAGTGTCGGGTCAGACCCGCGCGGGATCAAGCTTTCCCGAGTGGTGTTGCAGTGCAGCATAAGCTATAAGTGGGCGGTCGATCCCAAGGAAGTTGCGATGTCTCCGATCCAATGGCAGCCGGACCGCGCCGATACCGAACGCGGTTTTTCCATGCCACCGATGCCTACCGCGATTGGCCGGGGTCTTCTGGGTCGCTGTCCGTCTTGCGGAAAAAGCCATATTTTCAATGGGTTTCTGAAAGTGCGCGACGCCTGTCAGGGGTGCAATGCCCCGTTGGGACTGGCGCGGGCCGACGACGCCCCGCCCTATCTGACGATCCTGATCGTCGCGCATCTGATCGTGCCCGCGATGTATATGGTCGATCGGGCCTACGCGCCGGCCGTGAGCTGGATGACGGCTATATTCGTGCCGATGGCGGCTGTGCTGGCACTTGGTCTGCTTCGGCCGATCAAGGGCGGTGTCGTCGGTGTGATGATGAAACTCAACCTGCTCAAAGCGACTCTGGACGAAGTATGACAGCGCGCCTGCACCGCGTGGTGCTGGATGGGGAGGCGCCGACGCGCCTCGCCCCGTGCATCATGGCGGACCGGGATCAGGCGGTCGCGGACCTCGCTTGCGAGAACCATTTTCAGCTGTTGGGTTCGGGCGGCGTGTCCGGGCCCTATGTGCTGCATCTGACGATCCGGGACGGGCGGCTGGTGTTCGACGTGCGAACGCAGGGGGACGATCCCCTGATCGCGATCGGACTGGCATTGGGGCCGTTCCGTGGCCTGATCAAAGACTATCAGATGCTCGTCGACAGCTACGTCACGGCTGTCGAGGAAGGGCGAGAGGCCCGAATTCAGGCCATCGACATGGGCCGGCGCGGACTGCACAACGAAGGTGCGACGTTGATGCGCGAGCGGCTGGCGGGCAAGATCGAGATCGATCATGACACCGCGCGCCGCCTGTTCACGCTGGTGTGCGTACTGCACCAGAAAGTTCCAGCTCGATGAAAATTGACGGCATCGCGTATCGTAGCGTCTGGGTAGATCCGGGCGACGGGTGGTCGGTACGGATTTTCGATCAGACCAAGTTGCCGTGGGGGGTGGATGTTCTGCGTCTGGCCACGCGGGACGAGGCGGCGCATGCGATCCGCTCGATGCAGGTTCGGGGTGCGCCGTTGATCGGGGCGGTCGCGGCGTATGGGCTGTGTCTGGCGTTGCGGGCGGATGCCTCGACGGACGCTATGGAGCGGGATGCGGCGCTGCTGGCGGAAACCCGGCCCACGGCGATCAATTTGCGCTGGGCGTTGGACCGGATGCTGACGCGGCTGCGTCACACCCCGGCGGCGGGGCGGGTCGATGCGGCCTATGCCGAGGCGGCGGCCATCGCCGATGAGGACGTCGAGCAATGTGCGGCGATGGGTCGGTACGGCGCTGAGCTGATCGCGGATATCGCGGCTTCGAAGCCGGGGCAGCGGGTGAACCTGCTGACACACTGCAACGCCGGATGGTTGGCCACCGTCGATTGGGGCACCGCTTTGGCACCGATTTACATGGCATTCGATGCCGGTATCGACCTGCATGTATGGGTGGACGAGACGCGGCCGCGGAACCAGGGTGCGGCGTTGACGGCCTGGGAGTTGGGCAGTCATGGGGTGCCGCATACGGTGATCGCCGACAATGCCGGCGGGCATATGATGCAGCACGGCATGGTGGACATGGCCATCGTCGGGACGGATCGTGTCACGCGGACGGGGGACGTCGCCAACAAGATTGGCACCTATCTGAAGGCTCTGGCAGCGCGGGATAACGGGGTGCCGTTCTGGGTCGCCTGCCCATCGACCACAATCGATTGGACGGTTTCGGACGGGGTGAGGGAAATTCCGATCGAGGAACGCAGCGCGGCCGAGGTGACCGATCTGACCGGGCGCACGGCGGATGGCACGATCGCGACGATCCGGGTTGTTGCCGCCGGCAGCCCGGCCGCCAATCCAGCGTTCGACGTGACGCCCGGGCGTCTGGTGACGGGTCTGATCACGGAGCGTGGGCGGTGTGCGGCTACGCCCGAGGGGTTGTTGGGTTTGTTCCCGGAAAGGGCGTGATTTGAATCGCGCCGGATTGGCTGTATCCGCGGCCTGTCTTCTTGTTCTGGCCGCCTGCACGCCGGGAATCCACATGCCTCCATACGCGCAACGCCCCTACGAACCGTTCTCCCGCAAGGCTGTGATCGCCATCGCGCTGCGCGAGTGGCGGGCATTCGGCAGTCCGGTCGATCCCGTCGAAGTCCCGGATAAGCCGGAACGCGCGGACGGCCTGTGGCAGCGGGTTGGGGATTACTGGTGGTCGGGGCTGGATCCGTCCGATCCGGAAGTGCCCTGGACGGGCAAGCACGATGCACATGGGACTGTGTTTCCGCCGGATCAGGATGGGGATTACGCGTGGTCGGCGGCTTTCGTGTCCTATGTGATGCGGATGGCCGGCGCGGGTTCGGGGTTTCCTTACAGCGCCAATCATCACACTTACATCCATGCCGGCTTGCGCCGCGACCCCGGTCTGGTGATCGTGGCAGAGCGACCGGAGGCCTATGCACCGCAACCGGGCGACCTCATCTGCACGGGACGTGAGGATGCCGCCGGGCTCACGTTCGATACCGCGCCGCACGTGCCGGCGTTCAAGTCGCATTGCGACATCGTCGTGTCGACCGGCGGGCCGGGCGGGCTGGAAGCGATCGGCGGCAACGTTTCCGACACCGTCGCCCTGCGGCATTTCCCCGTCACGCCGGACGGGAAACTTGCTGACGCCGGGCGGTTTATCGCGGTCCTGCGCTTGCTGGAGATGCCGATAGTCAGCACGCGATGATGCTTACAGTCCGAGGAAATTTCGCGCCGCGGCGAGGTTCGGCGCATACTCCATGTTGAGCGTGGCAAACTCCCGTGCCAGGTCGGGACGCAGCGTACTTCCCGTTTCGCCGGCATAGTCTCTTGTGTTCGAGGAGACGAACACGATCTTGGCTGCCAGGCCGCCGGCACGGAGCCCGCGGGCAATCTCGAGATAAGTCTCGATCACCACGCAATCCTTCATGGAGTCCTTGCCTTTTCGGGCCGGTGTTCTGGCGGCAGTCATCCGGGAAAACGCCCGCGGTATAATGTCTGGACCTTCCGGCAATCTGATTGCCGCCGCCAGCAACCGATCGACGACGTCTCGGCACCGGTCGACGTGGCCATCGAGGTGACTCAGGTCGGTTTGGACCGGCTGCCCGAATACGCCGACAAGTGCGTCGATCCTGTTCACCTGCTGTCGGAACCGCTCCAGCGCCGACAATGCCTCCGAGTTGACCGCCTCGAGATTATCGAGGAACTCCGTGCGCACCTGCTGGGCGATCACCCCCCCGAGCATCGATCCACTTTCCATCGCAGAGACGATTTGAAGTGCGGCTTTCTGTTCTTGCGCCACATTGGACGTTCGCGTGATGTCTCTCATGATATCGAGGATCGAGCAGGTGTCGAAGCACAGTATCGGCACACCGAGGTTCGCCAACGCGCGCATTTCGGACACGAATCTCAGTGCCGATGCAGGTCGTATTCGTCCAAAAGACCTTGGGCGAACTCATACTCCACGACCAAACGATGGGCTCTGTCCTCGGTCCATTCTTCGACCTCGGTCAGCCACCGAGCCAGTTGATCCGTGTCGATGCGTTTAGCACCAGCGTGGGCCCGCATGAGAAAATCGAACCACCGTTTGCGGTCGAACGGGTGGGCCGAGCCGGTCGCCTTGTTCGCTGCAGCCGAGAACCGCCGCAACGCATCGGCGGCATCGGGGCTGACCCAATCTTCGAGGGACTCACGCGGTGCTGTTGTCTCGACGCTAAATCCGGCTTTACGCGCCGCTTGTGCCCCGATGCGATCCAAAAAATCCTGAAGGATCGCATTGTACGCGGTAGGGTCCAATTCCTTGACGGAAAGCGGCATTATATTGACCACTTCGTAGCCATCGGCCTGCCGCCAAAGTGCGACCCCGGCAGCCTCCAGTCCATCGCCCGCCTCACGCTCCAGGCAAAGCAACTCCTCGCCATCCGACAAGGGAGCAAGGCTTTCCTTGTCAGCAGCGTGGCGCCAAGGCGCCACCGCCGCATCGATGATCGCCTGCCTGAGGAACTCACGCCCCGATGCCGGACCGCGCAGGTTGAGATCCCGGAATACATCCAAACTCCTCTCCTTCGCGAGTCTCGGCACGACAGCCTCCGTTAGCATGCATTACCGCTACATGGGCGAATTTGCCCGAATTGCAAAGGTTTTCCGAGTGCGGCCGAGAGTAACGCTACTTCTGCCGCCAGGGTAGGCCGTCGGCTTTCCAGCCGGCGCGCTGTCCGCGGTGGCCGTCGGCGTCGGGCGGGCCTTCGAACCCATCGGCGACGTTATAGGCATGCGGGAAGCCAGCGGCCTGTGCGGCCTCGGCCGCGGCGAGGCTGCGTACGCCGCTGCGGCAGAGGAAATAAATGTGATGATCGGGGGTGAATCCGACCTTGCGCAGATCATCTTCGAACGACGGGTTCCGGTTCATGGCGGGATAGACCTGCCAGGCGATGAGCACCGGTTGCTTGCCGGCCGCGCTGAGGTCGGGGATGCCGACGAAATTCCACTCGGCATCGGTGCGGACGTCGACAAGCTGCGCTTGCGGATCGGCCTGGATGGCCTCCCAGGTTTGCGTGGGTGGCACGTTTTGGACCATAATTTTCTCTCTTTCGTGGAGATGAAGAAACGATGACGGCTCAGTATCACGGTTCACGGTGGCAGGACGACATGCAGGCCGCGATCGGCCACACGCCGCTGATCAAGCTGCGCCGGGCATCGGCGGAAACCGGCTGTACCATACTGGGTAAAGCGGAATTCATGAACCCCGGTGGATCGGTCAAGGATCGGGCCGGCCTCTATATCATCCGCGATGCCGAGCAGCGGGGGGTGCTGAAACCGGGTGGGACGGTGGTGGAGGGGACAGCGGGCAATACCGGTATCGGGCTGACCTTGGTCGGCAACGCGCTCGGCTATCGCTGCACGATCGTGATGCCGGAGACTCAGAGCAAGGAAAAGATCGATTTCCTGCGCATGATCGGTGCCGACCTGCGTCTGGTTCCCGCCAAGCCGTTCCGCGATCCCGGCAATTACGTGCATTACTCCCGCCGTTTAGCCGAGGAGATGGGCGCTGTTTGGGCGAACCAGTTCGATAATCTGGCGAACCGGGAGGGTCACCGTATTTCGACCGGGCCGGAGATCTGGGAACAGACCGGCGGCAAGATCGAAGCGTTCACCTGCGCCTGCGGCTCCGGCGGGACTCTGGCCGGTGTTGCGTTGGCGTTGAAGGAAAAGAACCCGAATGTGCGGATCGTGCTGGCCGATCCCGAAGGCAGCGGGCTTTATGGGTGGGTCAAGAGCAACGATCTCACGGCGACGGGGTCGTCGATCACCGAGGGTATTGGGCAGGGCCGCGTGCCCGCCAACCTCGCGGGTGCGCCGATCGACGATGCCGAGCGGATCCCCGATGCCGAGGCGTTGGGATACATCTACGATGTACTGATCCATGAGGGTCTGTCGGTCGGCACATCGTCGGGCATCAACATCGCGGCGGCGGTGCGGGTCGCGAAGGCGATGGGGCCGGGGCATACGGTGGTGACGATATTGTGCGACGGCGGCGCGCGGTATGCCTCGAAGCTGTTCAATCCGCCGTTCCTGCGGGAGAAAGGGCTTCCGGTGCCGGCTTGGATCGCGGAGTAGCGGATTACCCGAACGTCGTCAGCAGATCGTCCACCTGCGCGGGGGTAAGCAACCGGGGCGATGCGCCGCGCAGCATCAGATAGAGTTTGGCGGCTTCCTCCAGTTCCTCGGCCGCGTACACGGCGTCGGTGAGGGTCTTACCGGACACCACCGGCCCGTGATTGGCGAGCAGGACGGCGCGGGCGTCCCGGGCGGCGGCGTGGATGGCCGGTTCCATCGCGGGATCGCCGGGACGGTAATATTCGACGATCGGCATCCGCCTTCCCACGCGCATCACGAAATAGGGTGTCAAGGGCGGGATGGGATTGGACGGGTCGACATCCGGCAGACACGACACCGCCGTCGCCTGAGTCGAATGCAGGTGCACCACCGCGCCGGCGTCGGCTCGGGCAGTGTAGAAGGCGCGGTGCATGAAGACTTCCTTGGACGGTTTGTCGCCGCCCACATGCTGGAAATCGCCGTTCAGCTTGGAGATTCGGGCGGCGTCCAAGGCGCCGAGGCTCGAATTGGTGGGCGTGATCAGGTAGCCGCCGTCATCCAGCCGTGTGCTGATGTTGCCGGCACTGCCGACAGAGAAGCCACGTGCGAACAGGCTGGCGGCCAGACGGACCAGGAGCGCGCGGGTATCGATCTCGTTCATCTCACGCCCCCAGCATCTCGAATGCTTTGGTGAAGAAGTCCGGCGCGCCGAAATTGCCCGATTTCAGCGCCATCATCAGGGGGGGGCCGGCGCCTTCGGCCAGGGTCCAGGGCACGCCGGGATCGATCTCCGCGCCGATGCGCAAGGATCGTACGCCAAGCTGACGGACCGTCGCGCCGGAGGTTTCACCACCCGCGACAACCATGCGGCGCACGCCACGTTCGACGAGGACCGCAGCGATACGGGCCATGGCATCTTCGAGCAGCGCGCCGGCTTCCTCGCGACCGAAGCGGGCCTGAACGGCGGCGACCTTTTCGGGCGGGGCGGAAGCGGCGATCACGATGGGTTTGGCGCCAAGCTTGCCTTCGGCCCAAGCGAGGGCGCCGGCGGCAAGGGAAGCAGCGTCCGGCGTGGCGATGGGATCGAGTTCATAGACCGGCACATGTTCGCGTGCTCGGCCCAATTGCATCAGCGTCGCCCGGGAGCAGGACCCCGACAGCACGGCGGTATGACCGGCGACCAATGGCAACGCCGAGGGGTCGCCGGCTTCCGGCAACAGACCCGCGCGGCGGAAATTCGCGGGCAGGCCCATGGCGATGCCGGACCCGCCGGTGATCAGCGCGTGGTGTTCGGCGGCCTCCCCGATCGCGACCAGGTGGGCGTCGCTGACTGCGTCGACGATGGCGTAGCGGCGCCCCTGTTCCTTCATGCCGGTCATGGCGCGGCGGATTGCCTGCGCGCCTTGCTCGACGGTGCCGAAGGGGACGAGGCCGACGGTCCCGTCGGTCTGGCGGGACATGACACGCACCAGATTGGCATCTTTCATCGGCGTGAGCGGGTGGTTCTCCATGCCCGACTCGTTCAGCAGCATGCCGTTGGCGAACAGGTGCCCGAGGTAGACGGTCCGGGCGTTGGTGGGGAAGGCGGGGCAGGCGAGGGCGAAGCCGCAGCCCAGTGCCTCGATCATCGCATCCGCCACGGGGCCGATATTGCCTTGGTCGGTGCTGTCGAAGGTGGAGCAATATTTGAAAAAGAACTGCTTAGCCCCGCCGTCTCGCAGCCAGTGTAAAGCAGCGACGCTTTGGTCCACGGCTTCCCGCACGGGGGCGGTACGGGACTTGAGCGCAACCACGACGGCATCGGCATCGGGCGGGATGTCGTTCGGCCCTGGCACGCCGATGAGTTGCACGGTGCGCATCCCCCCGCGCACCAGCATGGAGCAGAGGTCGGTGGCTCCGGTGAAGTCGTCGGCGACGGCGCCCAGCAGCATGTTACATAATCCTCACGATTGCAGGGCTTTGGCGAACAATGCCGCCTGGTCGGCCCAGGTTGGCAGGGTCTGGCCAAGTTTCCAGGCTTCCGCCGCGATTTCTCGCCGTAGCTCGTGGCCGAAAATCACCCGGCGCAGCGATTTCGAGACCTGGTCGCGGTCCCCGGCGGGGCAGGCGAGGCCGGATTCGGGGGTGAGCAGGTCCGCGGCGGCGCCGCCGCGCGTGACGACGACCGGCAGGCCGCGTTTCAGCGCCTCGGCAATGACCATGCCGTAGCCCTCGTAGTGGGTCGCCAGTGCGAAGATGTCGGCCGATTGCCACATGGTGTCCAGGGCTTCGCCCACCAGCGGGCCGGTGAAGCGGACCCGGTCGCCAATTTTCAATTCGTCCGCCAGGGTATGGAGGGATGCGGCATAAGCGGGGTCGGCGGTTGCAGATCCGACGATGGTCAGCCGCCAATCGAGATCGAACAGCCGAGCGAGGGCGCTCAGCAAAAGATCGTGCCCTTTGCGGGGGATCAGCGTACCGATCGACAGCACATGGCAGCTCGGGCCGCCCGATCCGGTGGCGCGTGGCGCATCGTCGGTGCCGGGATTGACGATCGCGATGCGATCAGGGCGGACGCCGAAGTCCTTTGCCAGGGTCTCGCCGGTCAGGGTGCTGGTGACGATCGCGCCTCGCAGGCGACGGAACAGGCGTTCCTCGACGTCCCGCAGGCGCGTCTGTTCGGACGGATCCATGCCGGTTTCAAGCGAGGTAGGGTGGTGGATGAGGCCTATCGCGCCGATTGATGCGATCGCATCGTCCAGGCCGGCGAAGGCCGGCAGCGCCAGCCCGTCGATGACGGTTTTGGTGCCTGGTGTCAGGCGATCCAGCGCGGCGCACGCGGAGTCCCGAGCGACTGTATCGGCGAAGGGGTGGTTGCCGGGCAGTTCGGCGACAAGGATGTCGTGGCCGAGCAGGCGCAGCTCGGCGACGATCCGGCGATCGTAGCCATAACCGCCGGAGATGGTGGAAAACGGGGCGGGAACGATGAGGGTGACGTGCATGACGCGCGGAGTCTAGCGCGTCATGCCACGGTAATCGACCCTTAGGGCCTGTTCGAAGATAATCGAATCGATGTAGCGGTTCGAACAGGCCCTAAGTCTTTGTTTTGAGCGGCAGCTTTGTCGGCAGGCTGGCGCACTTATTTGCCGACGCTGCCTTACGAGCCGGAAATCACGTCCCCGAACCGGACCCAGGTCTTGCCGTCCCATTTCTGCAACTGCATCGACTTGATCGGATGGAAGTTGGTCGGGCTGGTGTTCACATGGATGCCCGGCAGCAGGATGGGATCGTAGGGATCATGCAGGTTGGCGGCTTGCTTCATGATGTTCTCGCGGGAGAAGTCGGTCCCGCACTGCTTCAGAACCTGCCACATCACCATGCTGACGCCGTAGGCGAAGGCGTAGTTCGCGTCGGTCGTATCGGCTTCGGGCATGTATTTCGCCATGAATGCCCGCCACTCGTTCATGCCCTTGTCGTCCTTGAAGGCGGGGTCGGTGGGGTCCTTCATGTATCCGGTGGTGATGATGCCGACGCCGTTTTCGGGGCCGGCCGGGTTCATGACCGATCCAACGGAGATTGACACGTTGGTCAGGAAGAAGGTCGGGTGCCAGTTCAGATCGTGCACTTTGCGGATCGCCTGGGCGGCGAATTTCGGCGTCGCGGCGACGAGCAGCACGTCGGCGCCCGAGGCCTGCAAGGCGGTGAGCTGGCTGTCGATGGTCGCGTCGGTGGTTTCATAGCTGGCGACCTTGACGACGACGGAGTCGAACTTGTCGCCCAGAACGTCCTTCACACCGGCCGGATAGTCCTTACCGAAGTCGTCGTTCTGATACAGGATCGCCAGCTTGGCCTTGGGGTTCTGCTGGAGCATGTATTTCGCGTAGATCTGGGCCTCGGTCCGGTAGCTGGGCTGGTAGCCCATCGTCCAGGGGAAGTGCTGGTAGTCGCCCCACTTGTCCGCGCCGGTCGAGATGAAGAGATGCGGCACCTTCTTCTGGTTCACGTAGCGATGGATCGCCGAGTTCGTGGGGGTCCCAAGGGTCTGGAAGAGAAGCGCAACCTGATCTTCCTCGACCAGACGGCGCACCTGTTCGACCGTCTTGGGCGGCGAATAGCCGTCGTCGTAGGAGATGAAGTTGATCTTGTGACCGGCGACGCCGCCCTGGTCGTTGACCATCCTGAAGAACGCGGCCTCGGTCTTGGCGATCACGCCATAGGCCGATGCTGGGCCGCTGTAGGCGTCGGTGTTGCCGATCTTGATCTCGGTGGCGGTGACGCCGGGGGTATCGGCGGCGAAGGCGAAGCCGCTGGAAACCAGTAGGGCCGTGGCGATGGCTAGGCGTTTGATCACGAACATTTCCCTCTTTTTGAACCTCCCCCCGGTTATCACGGCCTAACAGGTGGCGCCAAGGGGGCGGGGCAGCAGCCAGGCGATCAGGCGCGCCAGGCCGGTCGCACCAGGGCCGCGGGTCGGGGCCGGCCGGGCGGCGGGGATTGCGGCGGTCGGGCTGGTCAGCCGGTCGATCGTCGCGCGCAGACGGCCGCGGGCGCGATGTAACAGGACCCGTTGGTTTTCGGCGGAGATTCCCAGGATCTCGCAGGCTTCCTCGGCAGTCCGAGCTTCCATGTCGCGGAGGAGGATGACGGCTTTTTGGCCGGCGGGGAGGTTTTCGATGGCCTCCTGGACATGGTCCCAGAGCTGGCGCCCGCCGACGATCCGTTCGGGGCTGATTTCGTCCCACAGGCGCGGTGCCTCGGCCCAGTGGCCATCGGGCTTGAAGGCCGAGGTGGGTACGGCGCGTTCACCGGGTTGGGCCCCGTCCAGAATGGAGGGCAGGCCGACGGTGCGGCCTTCCCGCCCGATGCGGGTCCGAGCCCGGTTCATCACGATGCTGAACAGCCAGGTGGTGAGGGAGGAGCGGCCTTCGAACCGGGCAATATTCGAGAATACGGCGAGCCAGGTGTCCTGCACGACTTCCTCGGCCTGGGCATGGCTACCGATGACCGAGGCTGCGACGCGGGTCAACGAGGCGTGGAATCGACGGATCAGGGCACGATAGGCTGCCTGATCGCCGCTCCGCAGCTTCACGAGGAAGGCCGGTTGATCGAATTCGCTTTGCGCCATGCCGATTCCCTTACCATGCAACCCTGGCCGACGGCGTGTAACAAGTGTAATGCGCCGGAGTCACCCCTATCAGACCAACCGCGAGAGGCTGCCATTCCCACTTGCAAAGACATGTCCGAACTGGTGACCGATTACCTCGATCGCTCGCTTCCCTGGCATCTGCGCATCAGGGCTCGGCTGCACCTTTTCCTGTGCGGCGCCTGCACGCGTTACTACGACCAGATGCGCCGCACGGTGCGTCTTTTGGGTAGTGGTCCGCCGCCCGTGCCGCCGGCGGATGTGGAGGATCAGGTGTTACGGGCCCTGGCTGCACGGCCGCCGAGCAGCGACAGGTAACGATACAGGCAATCGGCGCGTCTTGCGGCAGTATTTGCCGCGTGAAAAGTCATTTGCAGTTTTAATCCCACGGAGGCCTCGAATTGCGTCATGAATGGCGCATGGTCAGAGGCTTCGCAAAAAAGAACGGGTGCGTTAACCTTTTATTAACCATTCGCATGTATGGTGGTATGATCGGTCTTGCCGGTCATCCCGGCTGGCAGCCGGCACCAGGATCGCGAGCCATGTGCTTGTCCGGCCGCACGCCTCTTTTTGTGCTCTGTTGGGCACATATCTCCATTTTACATCAACTTCGTTCGATAATCCCGCGACTCCGCAAGTTTTTCTTGCAACCACCCGCCCCGGGTACGCTAGCGTCCCTTTCGACTTGCCTGGGGACCACCCATATCTCCCACAGCAATGGAGCGGCTTAAATGAACACGCTCGATGATATCTTTACCGTCTATGCCCGCAGTTTCGAATCGCAACGCGAGTCCGAGATGTCCCTCGGCGATTATCTTGAATTATGTCGCGAGAAGCCGATGGCCTATGCCACGGCAACGGAACGCCTGCTCGCCGCGATCGGCGAGCCCGAAATGGTCGATACTTCCAAAGACGCCCGGCTCGGTCGCATTTTCATGAACCGGACGATCCGCCGCTACCCCGCGTTCGACGAATTCTACGGCATGGAGGAGACGATCGAGCGGATTGTCGGCTTCCTCCGCCACGCCGCGCAGGGATTGGAGGAGCGCAAGCAGATCATGTACCTCCTCGGCCCCGTCGGAGGCGGCAAATCGTCGCTGGCGGAGCGGTTGAAGGCGCTGATGGAGACGTATCCCATTTACGTGCTGAAGGCCGGCGACGAAATCAGCCCGGTATTCGAAAGCCCGCTGGGCCTGTTCGATCCGGACCGGACGGGCAGCCTGCTGGAAGACCGCTACGGCATTCCCCGTCGTCGCCTGACCGGGATCATGAGCCCGTGGTGCCTCAAGCGGCTTGACGAATTCGGCGGTGACATTTCCCGTTTCCGGGTGCAGCGCATGATGCCGTCGCGGCTGCGCCAGATCGGTGTCGCCAAGACAGAGCCGGGGGATGAGAACAACCAGGATATTTCCTCCCTCGTTGGCAAGGTCGATATCCGCAAGCTGGAAATGCATTCGCAGAACGATCCCGACGCATACAGCTATTCGGGCGGATTGAACCGCGCGAACCAGGGCATGCTGGAATTCGTCGAGATGTTCAAGGCCCCGATCAAGATGCTGCACCCGTTGCTGACCGCGACGCAGGAAGGCAACTACATCGGGACCGAGAATATCGGCGCGATCCCGTTTTCCGGCATTATCATGGCGCACTCGAACGAGGCGGAGTGGCAGAGTTTTCGCAACAACAAGAACAACGAAGCCTTCATCGACCGCATCTACGTCATCAAGGTGCCGTACTGCCTGCGGGTTTCGGAAGAGCAGAAAATCTACGAAAAGCTGGTCAGCCGGTCTGAGTTGGGCGCGGCGCCCTGTGCGCCGGCGACGTTGGAAATGCTGGCGCGGTTTTCCGTGCTGTCGCGTCTGAAAAAGCACGAGAATTCAACCTTGTTTTCGAAGATGCGGATTTACGACGGCGAAAGCCTGAAGGAAACCGATCCGCGGGCGCGGTCCTTGCAGGAATACAAGGACTCCGCTGGTATGGAGGAGGGGATGGACGGCGCGTCCACCCGCTTTGCCTTCAAGGTGCTGGCAGCGACCTTCAACCACGACACCACCGAAGTGGCGGCCGATCCGGTGCATCTGATGTATGTGCTGGAACAATCCATCCGCCGTGAGCAGATGCCGCAGGAGACCGAGAAGCGTTATCTGGAATTCATCAAGGGCGAGCTCGCCCCGCGTTATGCCGAGTTTATCGGCAACGAAATCCAGAAGGCCTACCTGGAATCCTATCACGATTACGGGCAGAATCTTTTCGACCGTTACGTTGCCTCTGCCGATGCGTGGATCGAGGACATCGACTTCAAGGACCCCGAGACCGGGCAGTTGCTCAGCCGGGAACTGCTGAACCAGGAACTGACCAAGGTCGAGAAACCGGCCGGCATCGCCAATCCCAAGGACTTCCGCAACGAGGTGGTGAAATTCTGCCTGCGTGCCCGAGCAAACAACAACGGAAAGAACCCGAGTTGGACCAGCTACGAGAAGGTTCGGGAAGTGATCGAACGCCGCATGTTCAGCCATGTGGAGGAATTGCTGCCGGTGATCAGCTTCGGCTCGAAGAAAGACGGGGAGACCGAGAAGAAGCACACTGAATTCGTGGAGCGCATGACATCGCGGGGCTACACCGAACGGCAGGTTCGGCGGTTGGTCGAGTGGTATATGCGGGTGAAACAGGCGAGCTGAGATGCATATTGTCGATCGCCGGTTAAACCCCGGGGGCAAGAGCCTTGCCAATCGGCAACGCTTTATTCGCCGCGCCCGCTCGATGATCAAGAAGTCGGTTCACGAGGCTTCCGGCAGCCGCAGCATCAAGGACGCCGATACCGGCGGCGAGCTGGTGCTGCCGGCACAAGGGGTCCGAGAACCGTCGTTCCGCCGAAGCGCATCGGGCGGCATTCGCGACTACCTGCTGCCGGGCAATAAGGAGTACACGGTCGGCGACGAGATTCCCCGCCCGGAAAGTGGCGGCGGTGGCGGCGGCAGCGATGCCAGCCAGGACGGCGGGGGGGAGGACGAATTTCGTTTCGCGTTGTCCCGCGACGAGTTCGTCGATCTGTTCCTCGACGATCTCGAACTGCCGGATCTCGCGAAACGACGGGTCGCGAATACCGAGGTCGTCACTTACGAGCGCGCCGGCTATTCCGTCAGCGGCAATCCGACCAATCTTGCGCTGTTGCGGACGGTGCGGAACAGCTTGTCCCGCCGTATCGCGCTGCACCGCCCGAAGCCGGAGGAACTCCAAGCCCTGCGCGACGAAATCGGCCTGCTGGAGCCAGGCGACCGTCGCCGCATGCTGGAGGAGGAACTGGCTCGGAAAGAAAAACGTACGCTGTTGATCCCGTTCATCGATCCGTTGGATGTGCGCTACAAGCGATTCGACGCAACACCGAAGCCGGTGGCGCAGGCGGTCATGTTCTGCCTGATGGATGTGTCCGGATCGATGACAGAACACATGAAGGATTTGGCGAAACGATTCTACATCCTTTTGTACATTTTCCTGAAACGTCGCTATAAAAACGTGGAACTGGTCTTCATTCGGCACACGCACACGGCATCCGAAGTCGACGAGGACACATTCTTCCATAGCCCGGAAACCGGCGGTACGGTGGTGTCCACCGCGCTTGAGGAAATGCAACGGGTGATCGAAGATCGTTTCGATCCCTCTGCCTGGAACATCTACGCCGCACAGGCGTCGGATGGAGACAACACCGCTTCGGATAACGAACGGACCGCCAATCTGCTCGTGAACCGGATTCTGCCGGCCTGCCAGTACTACGCTTATCTGGAAGTCGGACGCGATATCGAACATTTTCCGCCGGGATTTATCCGCCGCGACAGCGATTTGTGGCAAACCTACGAGGCCGTGGTTGCATCCGGTGCCCCGCTCGCGATGCGCAAGGTCGGGCACCGGCGCGATATCTACCCCGTGTTCCGGGACCTGTTCGCCCGCAAAGTCGGAACGGAGGCCGCCGCATGAGCGCCACCCTGAAATCCGAACGTCCCTTGTTCGAAGGTGCGGACTGGGAATTTTCCACCGTGCAGCGTTGCCACGACGCGATTCAGGAAATCGCCGTGGGGGAAATGGGTCTGGACGTCTATCCCAACCAGATCGAAGTGATCGGCACCGAGCAGATGTTGGATGCTTATTCGTCGATCGGTATGCCGTTGTTTTACAAGCACTGGTCCTTCGGCAAACATTTCGCTCGGGACGAGGCGATGTACCGGGCCGGTATGCAGGGGTTGGCCTACGAGATCGTCATCAATTCCAACCCCTGCATCAGCTACATCATGGAGGAAAATTCCGCCACGATGCAGACGTTGGTGATCGCGCACGCGGCGTTCGGGCATAATCACTTCTTCAAGAACAATTATCTGTTCAAGCAGTGGACGGATGCGGACGGCATTCTGGATTATCTGGAATTCGCCCGCGACTACGTCCTGCACTGCGAGGAAAAATATGGCGAGGCCGCCGTGGAAGCGCTGCTGGACGCGGGCCATGCGCTCATGAGCCACGGCGTGCACCGGTATCCGCGGGCGCGGGCCACCAACCTGAGGGCCGAAGAGAAGCGGGAGCGGGAGCGGCGGCTGCACGACGAACAGGTCTTCAATGACCTCTGGCGCACCGTTCCCGGGCAGGCCGCGGTTCGTCACGATCCGACGATGCTGGAGCGCCGCCGTGCACTGCTACAGCTGCCGGCGGAAAATATCCTGTATTTCTTGGAAAAATCGGCCCCTCGCCTGGCGCCCTGGCAGCGTGAGCTGCTGCGCATCGTGCGGCAGGTCGCGCAGTATTTTTACCCGCAGGGGCAGACGAAGCTGATGAACGAGGGATGTGCGACCTTCGTTCACTACAAGATCATGACACGGCTGCACGAAAAAGGTCAGCTCACCGACGGCGCGATGGTGGAGTTTCTGCGATCGCACACGAATGTCGTGTTCCAGCCGGACTACGACGACCGCCGGTATTCGGGGATCAATCCTTACGCGCTCGGTTTTGCGATGATGCAGGATATCGAACGCATCTGCATCGAGCCGACGGCCGAGGACATGCAGTATTTCCCCGATATCGCCGGCAAGGGCGACGCGATGGCGGTGTTGCGCGATATCTGGGCGAACTACCGGGACGAGAGCTTCATTCTTCAGTTTCTCAGTCCGCGGGTCATCCGTCATTTCGGCCTGTTCCACGTGCTGGACGATGGGGAATCAGCCAACCTGCGCGTGCGCGCGATTCACGACGAACTCGGATACCGGAACATCAAGCGCACTCTGGCGGAACAATACGATGTCGGCTGGAGCACGCCGGACATACAGGTGGTCGATGTCGATCTCGCCGGGGATCGCAAGCTGATCGTGCACCACAGGGTCTTGAACAAGATCCTGCTGGAGGAAAACGACGCGAAACTGGTGCTTCAGCATCTCGCCGATCTGTGGGGCTACGACGTCCTGATGAAGGAAGTCGACGCCACCACGGACGCGGTTCTGAAAGAGCACGTGGTCTCCCCCCGTCCGGGGATATTGGGCGGGGGTTAGTCGGCCAGCGCCCGTTCTCCGGCGAGTAGGGCTTTCTTCCGTGGCACGCCCCACCGATACCCAGTGAGGTTGCCGTCGCTGCCGACCACGCGATGGCATGGCACCGCGAGGGACACCGGGTTGGTGGCGCATCCCCGCGCCACCGCTCGGATGGCTCGGGGGTTTCCGACCATCTCGGCGAGTTGCGCGTAGGTTCGGGTTTGGCCGGGGGGTATCTGGCACAAAGTGCGCCAGCCGCGCTGCTGAAACGCGGTGCCTCGGAGGTCCAACGGCAGTTCCAGCGCCTGCTTCGGCTCCCGCAGGAAGTCCAACACGGCGGCCATCGACGAAGCCAAGGCGGCGTCGTCCTGGATGACGGTTGCCTTCGGAAACCGCTGTCTCAGGTCCCCCATCAGCGCGTCGTCCGGTTCGGCGAAGCCGAGGAAGCACACACCTTTGTCGGTCGCACCGACCAGCAACCGGCCGAATGGGCAATCGGCGAAGGCGGTGCGAATGATCTCGCCGTCCCCGCCCCTGCGGGCCGCACCGGGTGTCATGCCCAGGAGGGTGCCGGTTTTCTCGTAGACACGGCTTTCGGAGCCAAATCCGGAGTCCAGCACGGCGTCGACAACTCGCGCGCCACCGGCCAACGAAGCTTGCAACCGCCGCGCCCGTACGCCCTCGGCGTAGCTGCGGGGGGTGACGCCGGTGTGGTCGCGGAACATCCGCAGGAAGTGGAAGCGGGAGTACCCGGCGCGTTTTGCCAGTGTGTCGAGGGATGGCATTGCCTCGGTTTCGGCGATGAAGGCACAGGCGTCGCGCACGACTTCCTGTGCCAGGCGTGCGCGATCCCCCTTGGGATCGCAGCGCTTGCAGGCCCTGAATCCCGCCTGCTCGGCGGACGTGGGGTCGGGGAAGAATCGCACGTTCTTGCGCAGCGGCGGGGGGGATGGGCAGCCAATGCGGCAATAAACGCCCATCGTGGTGACGGCGTAGAGTGCGTCGTCGGTGGCCTCCCGGGCCAGTACGCGCTGCCATAAGGCTTCTTCGTGGGTAGTGCTCATGCCGCCAATGTGGCGTGCCGGATGGCGTGGCGCCATCCGGGCATTGCGGTCACTCAGTGCAGGACGATTTCCACGCGCCGGTTCTGCGGCTCCCGCACGCCGGGGCCGGTGGGAACCAGGAGATGGGTGTCGCCGGATGCGGTGATTGCGATATCGGTCTTCGCCACCCCGTCGTGCACCAGTTCCGCGGCCACCGCCTGGGCGCGGCGCATCGACAGGCCCTGGTTATAGGTGTGTGAGCCGGAGGTGTCGGCGTTGCCGTTCACGTCGATTCGGGTGTGCACACCTTTCCCGGCCGCCGTGGCGGCGTCACGAACGATCCCGCGGGCCCGATCGGTCAAAGTTGCTTTGTCCCAATCGAAGAACACGAGGTAGGACCGGGCGGCTGGGGCCGGCACAGGTGCCGCGGTGGCCGGCATTTGCGGCGGGGGCACGTCGAATGCATAGCGGACGCCGATGATGAAGTTATGTTCGATCTGGGAGTGCAGCTTGATCTGCGCCGCCGCCCCGCCCGGCAGGGCGCCGTTGAATTTCTCGCCGCCAAGGATGTCCATCACCCGGTATTCCGGGGCGATCGAAAGTCCGGGCACGTTCGGCACCGGGAAGGACAGTCCGGCGATGGCCTGCGCCGCGAAGGCGCCCTGGCTGCCGTTCGCCCGATAGGAGAAGGGGCCGCCGACCTGGCTCGTGATTGCGCTGTTGAGGTTGGTGATCTGGTAGCCCACGCCGACGCCCAGATAGGGGTAGAGCCAGGGCAGGCCGATATCCATGTCGAACAGCGCGTTGGCCATGACGCCGTAATGCGTCACCGACCCGCTGGCGGTGAATGGGCTGGCGACCCGTCCCAAACCGGCAAAGTTCGCCTGATTGAAGTTACCTTCGATTTCGAAGCGGGCGCCGTTGCCCAGGGCGTAGCCCACGCTGCCCATCAGGTCGTAACCCAGCGTCTGCTGCATGCGCAGGTGGCTGCCACGGAACGCGGCATTGTTGTCGCTGGTGCCGGTGTTCTGAGCTGACTGGGCTCCAACGCCGCCGCTTATGTAGAAACCCTGAATGGGCTGCGCGCGAGCGGCGAACGGAAGCGCGGCGACGACGGTCGCCAGAAGCATCGCGCGTAGTTGCATTGTCTCATCTCCTGCCGGACAGCGTTTGGTCGCTTCCGGCATAATGATTCGCGGGTATCGTTGGCAAGCGATCTCAACAAAAAGGGGCGCTCCGGAAGGAGCGCCCCAATTCCGTTCACCGAAGTGACGTCGCTTAGTGGATGATGATTTCCACGCGGCGGTTCTGCGGTTCCCGCACGTTCGGGCCGGTCGGCACGAGCAGGTGGGTTTCGCCGAACGCGCTGATCGCGATGGCGGTCTTGGGAACGCCGTCCTTGACGAGTTCGGCGGCGACCGTTTGCGCACGGCGCATCGACAGGCCCTGGTTGTAACGCGGCGAGCCCGAGGTGTCGGTGTAACCGTTCACGTCGATCTTCGTGTAGGCCACCTTGGCGGAGCTCGCGGCGGCGTCGGCGATGATGCCGCGCGCACGGGCCGTCAGGTTCGACTTATCCCAATCGAAGAACACGAGGTAGGAACGGCTCGGAGCGGCGACCGGCGGCGGGGTCACGACCGGCGCGGGGGCGGCGGCGACGAAGGCGTAACGCACGCCGAGCAGCAGGCTGTGGTTGTAGTTGTTGGTCGAGGACACACCGTTGTAGTTGCGGTTGCCGGCCAGACCCATGAAGCGGTACTCGGCGGTGACGGCCAGGTTGGCGTCGACCGGGATCGCAGCGCCCAGGATGCCCTGATACGCTAAGGAACCCTTCGTGGTGCTAACCATGGAGAGGCGTTCGGCTTCGTAACCGACACCGGCGCCGACATACGGCACGAACGCGGGGCTCAGGCCGTTGAAGTCATACAGCGCGTTGACCATGGCGCCGTATTTCTGCTCGTTGCCGCTGTTGCTGCCGGCGGTCGACGGCAGGCTGTTGTAACGGTAGTTGCCTTCGATTTCAGCACGGAAGCCATTGCCGAAGCCATAACCGATGCTGGCCAAGCCGACGAAGCCAACCTTCGGGCTGATCGACGTGCCGGTACTGCCGGTCACGGTGAAGGACTCGCTCTGCATCAGGTTCGCACCGACGCCAGCGCCGATGTACAGGCCGTCGATCGGCTGCGCGTTTGCAGCGAGGGGAAGCGCCACCAGTGTGGCGGCGAATACTGCGCTCCGTAGCGTCATGTGCTGTCTCCTGTTTGAATGTCGTGCGCGGGCGAACTTTCCGGCGACACGTGCCGAACCCGCTCAACCACGCGGTGACTACACTATTAGGGCTGCCCGTTGGGCTTGGCGAGAGGCTGGCAGCAGCTTTCGACCGATGTGTTGCCCAAACGCCACACAGCTCGGCGCCACTGCAACAGGCCTTGGTCTGGCGGAAGAGAGCAGGAGTCGAACCTACCCAGGACCGCTTTGCCGCCCCAACCGGGTTTGAAGTCCGGCCGGCCCACCGGGGCCGCTTCTCTTCCGTCGCCACTATGGACGTTTTAAGACGCCGCGTGAAGTTGCGCGGCGAAATCGGCCTCTTCCCTCGGTTCCAGGCAACGGCAATCCAGCCAGATCCGGTCTCGCGCAATCCGGCCGACAACCGGACGGGGCATGGATCGCAGTGTCGCGGCCAATGATTCGAGCGCCCCACCCCCAAGCGTCACCGCCGCGGAGGGCAGCAGATCCACCGGCAACGCGCCGGAGCCGATCTGGCTGCGGCATGGCTCCACCGCGACGGGCCGGTCCGGAAAGGCGCGTTGCAACAACGCAGCCATGCGTTGAGCGGTCGCCTCGATATCCGCCGCTGGGCGGGTTAGCAGCCGTAGGGCGGGCAAGGTCGCGGCCAACCGGTCGGGGTCCAAATAGAGCCGCAGCACGACTTCCAGCGCGGCGATCCGGCCCTTGTCCAGGCGCAATGCCCGCTTCAACGGATTGGCGTTGATGCGGGCGATCACGGTTTTGTTACCGACGATCAACCCGGCCTGCGGGCCGCCGAGCAGCTTGTCGCCGGAGAAGGTGACGACGTCGGCACCGGCGGCGAGGGCTTCGGATGGGGTCGGTTCATGCGGCAGATCCCAGCGCGCGAGGTCCACCAGGCTGCCGCTGCCCAGATCCTCGATCAACGGCAGACCGGCGTCATGGGCGATCCGGGCGAGCGCATCGGTCGGTACGGACGCGGTGAACCCTTCGATCGCGTAGTTTGCCTGATGCACGCGCATCAGCGCCGCCGTGTCCGGACCGATTGCCTGGACATAATCCCGGGGATGCGTGCGGTTGGTCGTGCCGACCTCATGTAGAATGGCCCCGGCGCGACTCATTATATCCGGCACGCGGAAGGCGCCGCCGATTTCGATCAGTTCGCCGCGCGAGACCGGCACTTTTTTGCCGAGTGCCAGCGTGTTCAGCACCAGCATGACCGCGGCGGCGTTGTTGTTGACGACCGTCGCGGCTTCCGCCCCCGTCAGGCGGCAGATGAGTGGCGCGATATGATCGTCCCGCTCGCCGCGCCGGCCGGTGCGCAGGTCGAATTCCAGATTGGTCGGGGATCGCATCGCCTCCGCCGCGGCTTCCGCTGCCTCGGGCGGCATGGGCGATCGGCCGAGGTTCGTGTGAAGCACCGTGCCGGTGAGGTTGAAGACCGGCTTCTGCGACCGACCGAACGAGGCGGCAAGGACGTCTGCCGCTTCGTCCAGGATGTCTTCGGCCGGTGCGTTGAAGCGCCGCGCCTCCCGCCGGTCGGCCAGGATGCCGCGCAACGCCGCGATCGTCGCCGTGCGGCCAAAGCGTGCCAGGAGCACCGCGGCGGTTGGGGTGCGCAGGAGGAAGTCGAGGGACGGAAGGGGGCTGGTCATGTGGGCGCATCCTAGGGCCGCTGGTTTGGCCGGCAAGCTGTGCCCGATTGCGCCGCGATCCCGCCCATGCTCACACTGGCTCATGCCAAACATTGCTATCATTGGGCCAGGAGCCATCGGCGGGATCGTCGCGGCTTGGCTTGCGCAATCGACCGCCAACGCGGTGTCACTGTGTGCGCGCGCGCCTTTGTCCGGTTTGCGGATCGACACGCCGCGCGGACCGATCGCGGCATCGCCAACGATTTGGCTGGCGGCGGATCAGGCCACGCCGGTCGACTGGGTGATGATCGCCACCAAGGCGTACGATGTCGCGGGTGCGGCGGCATGGCTGCCGGGGCTGATCGGTGCGGGAACCCGTATCGCGATCCTGCAGAACGGGGTGGAGCATATCGAACGCTTCTCACCCTACGCCGATCCCGCGATCCTGCTTCCCGTCGTGGTCGATATCCCAGCCGAACGCTCAGGGCCTGGCCAGGTGCGGCAACGGCGGGAAGGCACGCTGGTCGTCGCGGACACGCCGAGCGGCCGGGATTTCGTCGCGCTTTTCGACGGTGCGGGCATCGATGTCTCCACCGACCCCGATCTGAAGTCCAGGGTCTGGCGCAAACTCGCCATCAACTGCGCCGGTGCGGTGTCGGCTATGACGCTCCAACCCGCTTGGGTGTCCCATCGGTCGGATATCGCCGAGATCATGCGGGAGATGGTGCGCGAATGCCTTGCGGTCGCTCGGGCCGAGGGTGCGACGCTGCCGGACAGTTTGCCCGACGAAGTTGTTGCCGGATACCAGCAGAGCCCGCCGGACTCGGTCAATTCCCTGCATGCGGACCGTGCCGCGGGGCGGGCGATGGAGGTCGATGCACGCAACGGCGTCATCGTCCGGATCGGCGCCAGACATGGCATCGCGGCGCCGGTGAACAAGATGATTGTCGCTTTGCTGAACGCCGCGGCCGGGGTTACCTGAGGCAACGGCGTCCGTTATCATCGTTTCAGGCCCACCCGAGAAAGCGAACGAATGAATTCCCTCGCGACCCAACTCTGCCCGTGCGGCAGCGGCCTGCGCACCGTCCGTTGCTGCGGCTTGAACACGGCTGCGTTGCCGCCCGCCGAGTCGACCCGGCATCTGGTTCCGCTCGTCGAACGTGCGTTGCAGGCCCATAAGCAAGGTGCGAACGATACGGCCGAGCGTCTGTGTTTGGACGTGCTGGAGATGGCGCCGGATCGGCCGGGTGCGCTGAGCGTGCTGTACCAGATCCGCCGGGCGGAGGGTAAGATGCAGGCGGCCGAGGCTTTGTTGCGCCGGCTGGTGAATTTCGACCCCAACAACTTCCCGGCGACCAACGAGCTGGCGCTGATTCTGATGGGCAAGGGGAACCTGGGGGAGGCGGAAGTGCACGCGCGCAACGCGGTTCGCATCGCGCCGCAAAATCCGCAGGCCCACAATCTGATGGGTATGATCATGACCGAGGGGCAGCGCCCCCGTGTCGGTGAATATCACTATCGGCAGGTGCTGGCACTCAGCGGCCAGCGCGATCCGATCCTGCTCGCCAATCTCGCCTGGAACCTAAAGAACCAGGGGCGGATGGCAGAGGCCCGCGCGCTCTATCAGGAATCCGTCGATGCGGCCCCGGAGATCAAGCAGACATTGTTGGGTTGGGCGCGGCTGGAGGAGGCCGACCGCGAATTCGCCGCGGCCGCCGAAAAACTCGACAAGATGGACAAGCTGTGGCCGAACGACGCCGCGGTGATGATGTCCCGCGCGGTGCTGCTGGGGCGGGAGAAGAAGAACGACGAGGCGCTCGCGGTGCTGGACGCCGTGGCGAAACAGAATCCCGACGGCAGGCTTGGCCCCAACGAGTTGCTGGAAAAAGGCCGGCTGCTCGATCAGATGGGCCGCTACGACGAAGCATTCGCCGATTTCGCGGAGGGCAAGCGGCTGGCCCGCGAACTGAGCGGCCACGTTTATTTGGATCAGCAGGCGCAGGAGCTGACCAACCGGCTGCGGAATTTCTTCGTCGCCGGGCGGTTGAAGACTTTGCCCCGGGCGGGGGTGCGTACCGATGTGCCGCAGCCGATTTTCGTGCTGGGTTTCCCGCGATCGGGCACGACGCTGGTGGAGCAGACCCTGACCGCCCATCCGCGCATCGCCGCGGGCGACGAATTGCCGCTGATCAACGACATCACGCACCTCATGCCGCGCATGCTGGCCAGTCCGCTGGGCTATCCGGAAGCGATGGCCGAGCTGTGGATGGGCGATCAGCGCGCGGGGCTGGATAATCTGCGGGACTGGTATCTGCAGAAGGTCGAGCAGATGGGTATTCTGACCGAGGGTGCGGTCTGGTTCACCGACAAGATGCCGCTGAACGAGACGCATCTTGGTCTGATCGCTCTGCTGTTTCCGGAATCGCCGTTGATTCACGTGATCAGGCATCCGCTGGATATCATGGTTTCGGCGATGTCCAATCATTTCACTCATGGTTTCTTCTGCTCGAACGCGCTGGAAACCGCGGCGACCCACTACATGCGGGTGATGGATCTGGTACAGCATTACCGTTCCGAAATGGCGTTGCGATATATGCCGATCCGGTATGAGGAGATGGTCGACGATCAGGAAGGAACGGTGCGCGCGATCCTCGATTTCGTTGGCGAGGCGTTCGATCCCCGTTGTCTGGCGTTTCACGAAAACCGCCGTTACGCCCGCACCGCGAGCTACGCGCAGGTGACCGAGAAGCTTTACGACCGCTCGCGCTTCCGGCACCGCCATTACCTTGAACATCTGAAGCCGGCGATCGAGCGTCTGGGTTATTCGGTCGACTGATGGAACCGATTCCGCCGCCCACCGCCGACAACGGCAACCTCGTCCCGGTACCGCTGGGTGAGTTGTTCCCGCTCGCCGCCGACTGCGAGCGCGCGGGAAAGCTGCAACAGGCCAACAGCCTGTTGGGGCATATTCTGGCGACGATGCCGAATCAGCCGGATTCGTTGCATCTCGCCGGTATAGTGGCGTTTCGGTTGGGCGAGCATGAGCGTGCGCTCGGCCTGATGGAAAAGGCGATTGAGGTCGGCGTCGATACGCCGCTCTATCTTCGCAACATCTGCGAGGTTTACCGGACGCTTGGGCGGCTCGACGACGCGCTGAGAACGGCGACAAGGGCGGTCGAGCTGTCGCCGAGCGATCCGTTATGTTTGCACAATCTGGCGATCATTCATTACGAACGCTTGGAGATCGACGAGTCGATCGCCTGCGCCGAGAAGGCGCTGCTGATGAACGATCAGTTGCCGGGCGCACATTTCGAACTGGCTGAAGCGTTGTTGTTGCAGGGCAAATGGGATCGGGGCTGGGAGGAATACGAGTGGCGGTTCCAGATCGCGTCCGCCGCGCCGATGATGCCCAAGACGACGAAGCCACAGTGGCAGGGGGAGGCGTTCGACGATGAGACGCTGCTGCTGGTCGCCGATCAGGGGTTTGGGGACGTTATCCAGTTCAGCCGCTACATTCCCTGGGTGGCGGAGCGTTGTCCGAAGCTCGCGGTTGCATGTGCCGCCGAGGTCGCACCGATATTAAAGCAAATACATCCAGGCTTGAATCTGTTCCAGAAGTGGGATGAGGTGCCGCCCTACCGAGCCTATGCGGCTTTGTCGGGCCTGCCGCGTTTGCATGGGACCCGCGTCGACAACGTTCCCGCGCCGGTCCCTTACCTGCACGCCAGCCCCGAGAAAGTGGCGGTCTGGCGGGAGCGCCTGGACCGGCTGACGCCGCGTGGCTTCCGGCGGGTTGGCATCGTTTGGGCCGGGCGTCCGACGCATAACAACGACCGGCGCCGATCGGCGACACTCGCGGCCTATGCGCCGCTGTTCTCGCTGCCGCGGACGATGCTGGTTTCGCTTCAGAAGGGGCCGTCCGCCGACCAGGCGGGGCGCTATTTCGGACGCGCGCCGTTCGTCAATTTTGGCGCGGAGATCGAGACCTACGACGACACGATGGCGATCATCGATTGCCTCGATGTCGTGGTGACCGTCGATACCTCGGTCGGGCATCTGGCGGCGGCCATGGGCCGGCCGGCCTGGATCATGCTGGCCACGGCGCCGGACTGGCGCTGGTTGCTGGAACGATCCGACACACCTTGGTATCCGACCGTGCGGCTGTTCCGGCAGACCGTGGCGCGCCAGTGGGGCGACGTGACCCAGCGCGTGGCGGATGGCCTGCGGGAATGGTTCGATCCGGCGACCTCGCCTCGGCAGATCGAAACCGCGTCCTAGTGCACGACAGGGTCAAGTTGACCCTATCATGCTCTGTAAATTTTTGTTTGATCGCGTGATTCACGGCGCCATGTGATTCCACCGCTGCCGATCACGCGAAAAAGGGGGGCGGTGCGATGATCGCGTTCGCGGGCCTGGTCGAACGTTTGGTCTTCACCGGAGGCCGCGATGCGCGGGTGACGCTGTTACGGCGGTTCTGCGAGACACAGCCCGATCCGGAGCGCGGTTATGCCTTGGGTGTGCTGACCGGCGCGTTGCGTGTGCCGAACCTGCGTCCGGCCGCGCTGCGTGCTTTGGCGATGGAGCGTTGCGATCCCGCGTTGTTCGACTGGTCGCATGCATTTGTTGGGGACCTGACTGAGACCGTCGCGCTGATATGGCCTCAGGCGGGCCGCAACGCACCGCCGCCCGGCGTGGCGGAGATTTTGGCAACGCCGCGCCCCGCTTTCCCGGCGATGCTGGCCGGATGGCTGGATGCCTCCGACGCCAATGTCAGGTTGGCGTTGCTGAAACTTTTGACTGGGGGCATGCGGACGCTGATCGGCGGCGCCGAGATACGCTTGGCGCTCGCGGCGATGGCCGGTCTTCCGGTCGCTGAGGTCGAGGTCGTTTGGCACGGCCAGAAGCCGCCTTTTCAACCGCTGTTCGCGTGGCTGGATGGTCGCGGTCCTCGTCCGGCCAACGGTGGATTTCTGCCGTTCATGCTGCCGGGTGAGGCGGGGCCGGGTGACTGGGTCGCCGAGCGGTTCTGGCAGGGGGAGCGGGTGCTGCTGGCGGATGGGCGGGTGTTTTCCCGTGCTGCCGACGATGTTTCGTCGGCTTACCCGGAATATTGTCTGTCGGGCGTGGTGCTGGATGGGGTGGTGACGCGGGAACCTCGGTGCCTGCGTCTGTGCGACATGCTGTTCGAGGGGAGCGAGGACCTGCGGGCACTCGGTTTTACCGAGCGTAGGGTGCGGTTGGGGGGCTGGTTCGAGCGGATTCGGCCGGATGGCATGGCGCTTTCTCCGTTGGTGCCGTTCGGCGATGGAGATATGGGCCTGATGTTGAAGCGTCGGGACAGCCCTTATGTGGCGGGGAGCGATCACGGGCATTGGGTTGCTCGCCGGCATGTGCGGCGGACGGTCGCGGCCACGCTGCTTTATGCCGAGGGGGATTCCTACACCGTGGGCCTCCGGCGGGACGGGACGCTGGTGCCGGTCGGGCGAGCGGCTGCGCGAGACGCGGGGGCGTTGGAGGTGTGGGTCCGCGACCATACGGTTGCCCGCCATGGTCCGGTGCGGGAGGTGGAGAAGACGCTGGTGCTGTCGGTCAGCTTCGGATCGGTGCGCGATGCGCCTCGGCGCAAGGCCGGGATCATTCTTGAAGACGCGCGGATCGATGCGATCCTGACTGGCGGCGGGGCCGACGATCTGGACGTGCTGGGGCGCGGGGTCTAGCGTTCCCGTCAAAGAAACGCAGGAGGACGCGATGGACCCGGTCGTCGGCAGCGGACGCCATACCTACGATGTGAACGAGAACTGGGCTTCGGTGCCGGAGGGCATCGATTTCAAGCCGGCGGCGGTGGCAGTTGACTCGAAGGACCGTGTGTTCGCCTTCAACCGGTCACCCGAGCACCCGGTGGTGATTTTCGATCGAAATGGAAAGTTCGAGGGGTCTTGGGGTGCGGGGTTGTTCAAGTTTCCGCATGCGATCCGGTTCGATGCGGATGACAATGTATGGTTGACGGACGAGTATCTCGGGCAATTCATGCTGTTTAGCAACGACGGCAAGCTGTTGCGCACGATCGGTCAGGCGGGATACCGGTCCGATACGGGCGTGCCGCCGGATCAATGGGGTTCGATCGCCTGGCGTTCGGTCACGCACGCGGGCGGGCCGTTCAACCTGCCGACCGACATCGCGGTTGCGCCGGATGGGTCGATGTTCCTGACCGATGGTTACGGCAATGCGCGGGTGCACAAGTTCTCGGCGGCCGGGGAGCATCTGTTTTCCTGGGGCGAGCCGGGAACAGGGCCGGGACAGTTCCAGTTGCCGCACGGTGTGTGGATCGACAGCCGCGGCCGGGTGCTGGTGGCGGATCGGGAGAACGACCGGGTGCAGGTGTTCGACCAGATGGGCAAGCTGCTGACGATCTGGCCGACGGAGCTGATCGGTCCGGCGTTTTTCTACGTCGACGACGAGGATGTTGTTTACATCCCGGAACACAATGCGGGGATGGTGAGCATCGTTACGCTGGATGGGGAGCGGCTGGCGCGCTGGGGCGCGCCGATCCACAAATCGGTGCATGGGATCTGGTGCGACAGCCGGAAGGACCTCTACGTGGTGCAGCCGGGGGAATGGGGGCGGAACCGGCGGGTGGTCAAGTATGCGCGGCGTTAACGCGTGATCGCCAAAGGTGGAATCACACTGTGGCGTGAATCACGCGAGCAAACAAAAGGTTAGAACGCCCCTGCCCAGCCATCGCGGCGGGGGTCCGATCCCGCTGCCAGCACCCCGTTATCCAACACGCGGATCGCCTGGACGCTGCACGGGCCCTCCAACGGGCCGACGCGGTTCAGGCGATGACCAAGGCGTTCCAAGTCGGACAGGATATCCGGCCCGAAGCCCGGCTCGATCGTCAGACGCCCGTCGCCGTCATGCGGCCAGTTGGCGCCCTGGCCGTGTTGGATCGACGTCCAGCGCGGAGCCTCCACGGCGGTTTGCGGATCGGCGCCGAGGTCCATCATCGCCGTCAGCACCTGTAGATTGATCTGCACCTGATTGTCGGCGCCGGGGGTGCCCTCGACCGCCCACAGACGCCCGTCCTTGAACACCATCGGCGCGTTCATCGTGTGGCGGACCCGCTTGCCGGGGACGAGGCGGTTGGCGTGGCCCTCGGTCAGGTGCCAGTAGGCCATGCGGTTGTTCAGCAGGATGCCGGTGTCTCCGGCGGTCACACCGGAGCCGAAGCCGGAATTGATGCTCTGGATGCCGGACACCGCGCTGCCGGCGCCGTCGACGATGCAGAAATAGGTCGTGTCGCCGTGCGGGCGTTCGGGTTCGGCGAGTGCGATATCGGACGCGCGGGACAGATCGATCGAGGCAGCGACTTCGTCGGCGTGTGCGTCCGACAGCAGCCTGTCCAAGGGCACGTCGCCGAAGCGAGGGTCGGTGCCGAACCGCTCCCGATCCTGGAAAGCGCGCTTCTTGGCCTCGACCAGGACATGGATGCGTTGGACGGGGTCCAGGGCGGCGAGGTCGAAGCGTTCGACGATCTTCAGCATCTGGAGATGGGTGAAGCCGGTGGAGTTCGGCGGGGTCTGGGTGACGCGGAAGCCGCGGTAGCCGATGGCGATGGGAGCGACGATTTCGTGCTGGCAGGCGGCGAGATCGTGCTCATCGACCAGGACGCCGGCGTCTTTCATCCCGGCCGCGAGGCGTCGGGCGAGCCGGCCCCGGTAGAAGGTTTCGGCACCGTCGGCAGCGATTTCCTCCAGCGTTCGGGCGAGGTCGGACTGGACGATCAGCGTGCCGACCGCGGGTTCGCCATGCGGGAGGCCGGACAAAAAGACCGCATGGCTGCGCGGGTCGGGCGTGAGGACGCCGCGGTCCTGGCGGGCGAGGCGGCCGTAATGTGGGGTCGCGGGAAAGCCGTCGCGCGCATGGGCGATGGCGGGCGCGCACAGGCGGGCCCAGGGGAGCGTGCCATGCGCCGCGTGCAACGCGCCGATGCCGGCGAGGAAGCCGGGGGTGGAGACGCTCAGCGGGCCGCGCACGGCGATGCCCTTGGCCTTGAACCGCTCGGCCGTGGCCGCGCGTGGGGCCGATCCCGTCGCGTTCCAGCATTGCGTCGTGCCGTTGTGGTGCACCTGGTAGAAGCCGTCGCCGCCGAGCCCGGACATCATCGGTTCGACGACGCTCAGGGCCAGGGCGACGGCAATGGTGGCGTCCACCGCGTTGCCGCCTTCGCGCAGGACGTCCAGCCCCGCCTGCGTCGCCAGCGGGTGGTTGGTTCCCACAGCGCCTTTGCGTCCCATGATCAGCGTGCGGTAGGTGCGAGTGGGCAGGTACATGGCGGCATCCTCTGACGGTTACCGCTCACCTTAGAGCACGATAGGGTCAAGTCGACCCTATCGTGCTCTATGAATCTTCGTTTGATCGCGTGATTCACGCCGCCGCGTGGTTCCACCTTTGGCGATCACGCTCTAGCCGGTGGTTCCCGCTTGGAAAGTGCCGGCTTTTGGCGTTTGCTTGGCGGCATGCGGCAGGTTGTTCTTGGCGGCGAGACGGATTGGGCCGGGTGGCGCACTGCAACCCGGGCGCTGGTGCTGGCCGGGGTTGGGCCGGGGGATGTGGAATGGGTGGTCGGGGGTGTGCCCGACGCGCTGCCCGAGGTGGCCGGTAGCTTCAACGTCCCCCGCGCTTTGGTGGGTCTGGCCGGTCTTGCGATTCAGGCTCGGGAACCTGTGCGGTTCGGGTTGCTGTATCGTCTGGTGTGGCGGGCCCATCGCGGGGAGGTAGTGCTGGACGACCCTGACATGGCGCTGGCGGGGCGGCTGGCACATGCGGTTCGGGCCGAGGCGCATCGGATGCGGACGCATATGCGGTTCATGGCCTTGGGCGATGGGTTTCTGGGCTGGTACGCGCCTGCCCATTTTGTGCTGGAGGCGAATGCGCAGTTGATCGTGCGGCGCTTTCCGGCGTGGCCGCTGACGATCGTGACATCGGATGGCAGCGCCCATTGGGATGGCGGCAGGTTATGGTTTGGCGCCGGGTTGGCTCAAGCGTGCGACGACGAGACGCTACGGGCATGGTGGGAGGCACATGCCGATGCGATCCTGGCGGATGCTCGGGATGGCACGAGCGTTCCGGAGGCCGAAGATTTGGACGAGGCGCCTCGGCCGCCGGACCGGCCGGCTTTGGGGCCGGTGGTGTTTCCGGTTGCTTCGGATCCGGCATTGGCCGATGCGAGGCTGCAGGCCGCCGGGTGCGAGCGGTGCGATCTGTGCGATGCCGCGACCCAGACGGTGTTCGGCGAAGGTCCTGCCGATGCCGACGTGATGTTCGTGGGCGAACAGCCGGGCGATCAGGAGGATATGATTGGCCGCCCCTTCGTCGGCCCAGCCGGTCAGTTGCTGGATCGGGCGCTGGAGGAGGCTGGGATCGACCGGCGCGCGATCTACATCACCAATGCGGTCAAGCACTTCAAGTTCACGCTTCGGGGCAAACGGCGCATCCATGTGTCCCCCAGCCCCGAGGAAATCGCCGCCTGCGGCTTTTGGCTGGAAACCGAGCGGGGGCGGGTGCGGCCGAAGCTGGTGGTGTTGATGGGGGGGAGCGCGGCGCGGGGTGTGCTTGGGCGCGCGGTCGCGGTGACGCGGGAGCGGGGGCAGGCGATAATGCTGGCGGATGGGCAGGTGGTGTTCGTGACCGTGCATCCGTCATATTTGTTGCGGGTACCGGAGGGCGAGGCGCAGCTGCGGGAGTATCGGGCGTTTGTGCGGGATTTGGTCGCGGTGCGGGGGTTGCTGGGGGTGTGATGGTGGAGGCCCAAACTGCACTTTTAGAGTGGCAGACCGGGCTGTACCACCCTTTCGATTGCCAGGGCTATAACTTACCGCTATATCGTGCATATGAAGACGGTTCGCTATACGACCGAGGCCCTGCGGAACCTGAAGCGACACGGCAACATGGCGGCCCGGGTCAGGCGAGCCGTCGAGGAATACGCGGCAAACCCGGCGGCGCACGCGAACAACGTGACGCAGCTTGTTGGATCGTCGTCCAGCCGAATGCGGGTTGGCGACTACCGGGTAATCTTTGTCGAGACCAACGCGGAATTATCGGTCGTTCGGGTGGGGCCGCGCGGGAATGTTTATGAAGAAGGGATGTAGACCATGACCATTCAGACCATGATTTCGCCCGAAGGCGTGCGGCTGGTGACGATGACCGCTGAGGACTATCAAGACCTGATCGATGCGCGCGACGCCGAAGCCGCCATGCGTGCTGTCGCGGCCGGGACACTGCAAACGCTGTCCGGCGAGGACGTGGACGCCTATCTGGCGGCGCCCACGCCGTTGGCATTTTGGCGCAAGCATCGCGGTTTGACCCAAGCCGACTTGGCGGGATCGATCGGCGTGTCCCAGCCCTATCTGGCGCAGCTTGAGAACGGGCGACGGGAGGGTTCGGTTTCGATCTATCAGAGGCTCGCCCGGCGATTGGGATTGAGCGTTGATGAACTGCTGCCGGATGACGAGGGTGGCGATTTGGCCGACGCTTAACTCCCCACGTCAAGCCGCCTTGTGTTCGGCCGTCAGCGGCCCATCGGCATGTTGGACGGTAGCGCGGTACGCTGGGGTGCTGACGCACACCGCTATCTGCAATCGCAACCCGCGGCGACGAATAGCCGAAGCGCGGTATCGGACACATGGGCGAGAGCGTCGGACCGGACGCGCTAACAGGCTGCTGAAAAAATAAGGCGCGCCTGTAACGAATGAACGAAAAGAATCGTGCTGTGGGTCGTGGCGAATCAATCTTGCGGGTAAGGTCAATTTCGCGAACGATCGTTTCGAGACGAGGTCCTGAAAATCGCTTTTCAGCAGCCTGCTAAAGGTCTACGACGATCCCGACCAGCCACTTTGCCGATCCGATATCACCTCGCGGACCACGCCTGAGCGTCTGATTTTAATCAGCGAGTCGATTTCCACCTGACGGGCAATGAGGCCAGCGACACCAAACAGTTCGAGACCGTTCTGGAGATCGGTCCCGAAGTGACGCCGCGCGGCGTCATCGCCGACAAGGGCTACGACGCGAAGGCCAACCGCGAAGCGGCGCCCGAGCGCGGTGCGGTGGCGGTCATTCCGTATCGGAAAAACACCAAGACTCCGCACCGGCCGGTTCCAAAGAACCTCTATAAATTGCGCGCGCGCGTGGAGCAGTTGATCGGCAAGTTAAAGCGCTTCAAGCGCATTGCGATGCGGTGCGAGAAAACCGAACGGAACTTTGGCTCGCTTATTGCATGGGCGTTTGTGATCATCTTGATCAAATCCGTCCACACGGCCTAGTTACTGGTTTGTTTGGTGCCGCTGTTCTTCGTTGGCGGCGAGCAGTATAGCCGCCCGGATCCGTTAGGAGAAGCATAAATCTTCACTGTCATAAATCAAGACTTTCGGACACGCCACCCCGTTCTGCTATTTCAATAGGCAGGAGTGCCCGAAAGCCATGCCAGGAATAGACCACCACCAGTACACCGATAGCGACCACCCCCCCAATCACCCCCGCTGGATCAACTCAATCGACACATTCTCCGGCGCCGTCAGGAACGCGATCGTCGTGCCGGGCCGAATCTGCTTCGGTTCCATGGTGAAGCGCACACCCTTCGCCTTCAGCTCCGCCACCGCCGCGGCCATGTCCGTCACCGTCATGCCGAAATGATCGAGCCCCATATAGGGGGAACTCGGCGCCTCGCCCGCCTTGCCGGGCTCGGCCTGCGCGATGAACACCTTCTGCCCGGCCAGGTTCAGATCGATCCGGTTGGACCCGTCCGCCATCTTCGTCCGCACCACCTCGGCCCCAAGCTTGTCCTGATACCAGGCCGCGGTTGCCTCGGGGTTGGGGGAGCGGAGGTGAACGTGTTCCCAGGTAAAAGCGACCATGTGGTGTTTCCTCAATCCAATTTCTCAGAAGGGTATTTGCCCACCGCTCGGACATCGGCACAATAGGGTATGCCGGCCCGCCCGCCCGAGATCACCGCGACGATGCTGCTCCAGGCATATGGGATCGGCATGTTCCCCATGGCGCGCTCCCGCGACGACCCCCGCCTGATCTGGTTGAACCCCAAGCAGCGCGGCATCCTGCCGCTGGACGGCTTCCATCTGCCCCGTCGCCTGCTCCGAACCGTCCGTTCCGGCGCGTTCGAGGTCACCTGCGATCAGGATTTCCCCGCTGTCATCGAAGGCTGCGCCACCCCGACGCCCGACCGCACCGATACCTGGATCAACGCCGAGATCGTGCGTCTGTTCAGCGAACTGTTCGACCAGTCCCACGTCCACACCGTGGAATGCCGCCTGGACGGTGTCCTGGTCGGCGGCCTCTACGGTGTCGCGCTCGGCGGCGCCTTCTTTGGGGAGAGTATGTTCAGCTTCGCCACCGACGCCTCGAAGGTCGCGCTGGTGCATCTGGTTGCGCGTCTGCGGCTCGGTGGCTTCACCTTGCTCGACACTCAGTTCACCACCGGCCATCTGATGCGCTTCGGTGCCAGGGAAATCCCCCGCGACGAGTACCGCCGCCGGTTGAATGAGGCGACCGCCCAGCCTGCCGTTTGGCTGTCGAATCCCGATCCGACGATTCTGGCTGCTGAGTTCCTGGCGATCGCGGGAAAACAACCCATGTAACGCCCGACCATCCGCCGGGTCAGAAAGGCGGATCGAGGAGACCAGACGATGATCGTCCCGTGGAGAGACCGCCGCGGCAAATTCCTGCCGCTCAAAGCCGCTGTGTTCGTCGCCGTGTTCGTGCCCGCATGCTTCTACGCCTACGCGTGGATCGTCGGCGCCGCACAGCCGCGCCCGATCACCGAGGCCATTTGGGGCACCGGCCTCTGGGCCATCCGGTTCTTCCTGATTTCGCTGGCCATCACCCCGGTGGCGCGGATGCTGCAATGGCCGGGGCTGCTGCTGGTTCGGCGCATGGTGGGGCTGACCGGCCTCGCCTACCTGGTCGCGCATCTGTTCTTCTACACGATGGACCAGAAATTCGTCCTGACGACCGTGGTGACCGAGATATTGTCGCGCTTCTATCTGACCATCGGTTTCGTGGCACTTCTGGGGTTCGCGGCACTCGGCGTCACATCCACCAATGCCATGATCAAGCGCATGGGCCGCTGGTGGAAACGGCTGCACTACGCGACCTACGGCCTGATCGCGATGGGCGTGTTCCACTACTTCATTCAAGTGAAGGCGAACGTGTCGGAGCCCGTGTTCGTCGCCGGCCTATACGTCTGGATGATGCTGTGGCGGGCACTGCCGATGGGCTGGCAGCGTGGGGTGGCGGTCTATCCGGCGCTCGCGGTCGTGGCCGCGCCGGCAACCGCGGGGATCGAGTTCGCATGGTATGCGGTGGCGACCAATATCAATCCCTGGCGGGTTCTGGCTGTTAACGAGTCACTGAATTTCGGACTGCGCCCGGCGCATTGCGTGTTCATCGCCGGGGTGGTTGTGGTTGGCCTCGTGGTGGGCCGGCGGCTGGCCGCTCGGTTCTCCGGACCGATGCTGGCGCGCTCAGCCTGACGCCGGCATCACCGCATCCCGATGATCTTGTCCCATTCCCGGACGAACTGCGTGTTGGTCTTGAGGAAATCGTCCCAGTCGTCCGGCACGATCAGTTTGAATTCGGTGATCGGCACGCCCCCGGGTGGCGGGGGCACGTCGGTTCGGGCCGAGTAGTTCTTGATCCCGGCGGACATCACGGTCTGGCCGGGCACCCCCAGATACCAGTCCAGGAACAGCTTCGCGGCCTCGGGATGCGGCGCGTGATCGACGATGCCCAACAGCCCGGGAATTGCCATCATCCCTTCTTCCGGGATGACGAACGCCACCGGGGCGCCCTTCGCCTTGGCAATCAGGTAACCGGAGTACTGTGCTGTCGCGACGACCTTGTCCTGCCCGTTCACCATACGGTCGTATTGTTGCACATAAGAGTCAAACCCACGAGGATGCAGGCTTGCGAATTGCTGCCAGAAATCGGCGCCGTAGCGTTGCCGCAGTGCATACCATGCGAGGTGCTGCAAACCGGAATTGGACAGTTTGGTATTGACCGCACCGTCCCACAGCGGATTGACCAGTTCCTTGTAGCTCTTCGGCGCCTGATCCGCTGTCAGAACGGTCGGATTATAGGCGATGCCGGCGATGATGACGCTGTACCAAGTGAAATAGCCGGGTGGCGAACTCTGCTGATTGGCCTTGTAGGCAGATGCTTCCGGCGAGACATAAAGTTGGTAGCCGCCCCGCTTCTGGAAATCGAGGGCATAGCCGACTTCCGTCAGCATCAGCGTATCCGGCGTATAGACCTTACCCTGACGTTCCGCCGACAGTCGTGCGTAGAGGGAGCCGGTTTGGAGGCGCATGTAGTTGGTCTGGATTTGCGGGAAGGCTTTATGAAATGCCGCCAGATAGCCCGCCATCTCGGTTTCCGGGTCGGGTCCGTAATGCACGAGCAGGCCTTCCTGGAAGGCCTTCTCGACATCGGCGCAGGTCTTGAACCCTTCCATCTGGCGCGGATGTTCACACGCCCAGGCCGGTACGGCGCACAGGAGACCCAGCGCCAGCAGAACGAAGTGCCGCATTATCGCATCCCCACGATCTTGTCCCATTCCTTAACGAACTGGTTATGGGTTTTCAGGAAGGCGTCCCAATCGTCTGGCGTCAGCAACTTGAACGCCGTGATCGGCGCCCCACCGGCCGGCGGGGCCACATCTGCCCGGACCGAATGCAACGACGTCGCTTTCACCAGCGCGGTCTGTCCCGCGACGCCCATCACCCAGTCCATGAACAATTTCGCCGCTTCCGGGTGCGGTGCCTCGGCAATCGCCCCGTAGACGGAGGGGGTCGCGATCTCGCCTTCGGTCGGGAAGACGAATTCGATCGGCGCGCCCTTCGCCTTGAACTGCAGCACGCCCGAATACTGGCCGTTTTCGATGATCTGGTCCTGCCCGCTGATGGTGCGGTCGAACTGCTGGATATAGCTGTCGAAGGCCCGCGGGTTCTGCTTGGCGAAATCCTGCCAAAATTTCTCGCCCAGGATCTGCCGCATCGAATACCAGGCCTGATGTTGGGAGCCGGCGGTGGAAACCTTGACGTTGATCACGTCCCTCCAGCGCGGATTGGTCAGATCGGCCCAGCTTTTCGGTGCCTCCTCGGGCTTCACGGTGGTGGGGTTATAAGCAATGCCGGCGATGATTGCCGCGCCCCAGAAATACTGTCCTTCCGGGTTGCTTTTGTATCGTGCCTCATAGGCACCGCTTTCCGGGGACACGTATGGCATCCAGCCCTTCCGCTTCTGGAAATCCAGCGTGAAGGTCATGTCCGTCAACACCAATATATCGGCGACGTAGGTCTTCGCCTGCCGTTCGGCCATCAGCTTGGCATAGAGCGCGCCGGTCTGCAGCCGCATATAGTTGGTCTTGATTTTCGGGAAGGCGGCGTGGAAGGCTTCCATCAGCGCCGCCTGATTGGTTTCGGGATCGGGGGAGTACATTACCAACGATCCTTCGGCCTCGGCCTTCGCGACGTCGGCGCAAGTCTTGAAGCCGTCCATCTGGCGGGGGTTGTCGCAGGCCTGGGCGGCATGCGCGAACCCGAGTGCCGCGAGGGCGAGGAGAACCCGGCGCATCAGCGTTGCGCCCAAGCGGCGGCGCCGCTGCCGGCGATGCGGCCGAAGGTCACGCCGGCCACCAGCCCGGTGCCGCTCCCGTAGTTGTGGTAGTAAAGCCCGCCGACAATTTCCCCGGCCGCGAACAGACCGTCGATCTTGACGCCGTTGGTGTCTTCCACCTCAGCCGATGTGGTCACTTTCAGCCCTCCGAATGTAAAGGTCACGCCGGCCGTCACGCCGTAGGCATGGTACGGCGGGGTATCCAGTTTCTGTGCCCAGTTGGTCTTCGGGAATGGAATGCCGATCGTCCGCAGGCCATCATGGATATTTGGGTTGAACTTCACGTCCGGCCTGGGCGCGTCGTTGAACGCCTTCAGTGTCGCCAGGGCCTGTACCGGATCGACACCGGTGAGCTTTCCCACCAGTTCCTCAAGCGTATTCGCGACTTCCTTGGTGATACGGGGAATGCGATATTCGCTGCGCAGTAAATCATTGATTTTGGAATCGAACACCTGCCAAGCGAACAG
The DNA here is from genome assembly GCA_903877125.1 of uncultured Acetobacteraceae bacterium. Taxonomy (GTDB): domain Bacteria; phylum Pseudomonadota; class Alphaproteobacteria; order Acetobacterales; family Acetobacteraceae; genus Rhodopila. Next base: position 78,345 of record CAIRCM010000211.1, read on the forward strand.
TCCGGGCTGCTTCATCACCTCATGCCCATAGGCGGCGTAGGTGTAGGAGTGGAAATCCTTGCCCTCATCGAGGAAGCGTTCGCCGCGCGCGTTCAGCAGTACACCGAACGGATAGTTGTGTTTCTGGAATTGATCGCCAACGGACAGATCGCCGTAGGGCGGGGCGTTCATGTCCCATTGCACCGCGTGCGCGCCCGACCAATGGCCGTATGGGGCGGCGCCGATGTCCATCGCCATCTTGTGACCGTAGCCTTGATTGAAGCGGGTGCCGCGCACTTTCGCGAGGTCCCAGTTCGGCCCGATATAGCGGCTGCGCATTTCCGGGTTGGATTCGAACCCGCCGCAAGCGAGCACGACCGAGCGGGCATGGAGGTCGTGCACGCGGCCCGCGTGGCGCACCCGTACCCCCTGAATCCGGGCATCGTCGTGCAACAGCTGAAAGCCGGTGGTGTTGTAATAAACGGGGATCCCGGCCTTCACGAGCGCCTCGTGCAGGGTCTTGACCAGCTGTGCCCCGCCGCCGTTCAGGTGACATGCCAGCCCGCCCCAGAACTTGAATTTTCCGTCGACCTTGAAGGCCTGCCGCCCCAACGCCGGCTGGAATTTGACCCCGTGCTTCTTCAGCCACAGCGCGGATTGGTAGGAACCGCCGATCAGCACCTCGGTCAGCTCGGGATCGCAGCGGTAATCCGTAAGCCGGCCCATGTCGTCGAAATACTGGCCCTCGGTGTAGGTGCCGAAATCGATGTTCGCGAGGTCGAGGTCGGCGATATCCGGGGCCAGCGCCAGCAGTTCGTCGATTCCATCGTAGACGAACCGAAACGCGCCGCCGGTGAAGGCCGAGTTGCCGCCACGCGCGGATTCGGGTGCGGTTTCCAGCATGGCGACGGAAGCGCCCTGCTCGTGCGCGGCCAGCGCGGCGTTGGCGGCGGCATTGCCCGCGCCGATCACGAGGACGTCGACGGGCTTATACTGGTTGGGCGTCATCTTGGGGTTCCCGAGGCAGAATTTCGCTGCCGCGACCCTGTCGGCGGCGCCAGCCGGTGTCAATCCGCCGCGCGCGCTTTCAGGCACAGCAAGCCCAGCGACCATGCCATCGTGACGGACAGACCGAGGAGCAGTGCGATATCCGTGCCCCAAATGGGCGCCGCGATATGGAGCGCGGGCAAGGCCAGTCCGAACCCCGCCATGGCCCGCAAGGCCGTGGCCGAGAGCAACGCCGCTCCCGCGCCGCCGATCCGTGGTTGCACGATCGCCAGCAAGCTCGTCAGGCTGATCGGAAACACCGCCGCCACCCCGGTCGCTTCCGGCCCCAGCGTTCGACTGCCCATGACCACGGCGGAGACGAAGGCGGCGATCGCGATGGCGCGCACGGCCAGTTCGGAACGGAATCGTCGCGCGACCGAGGGGGGAAGGGCGTCCGGCCTGCGTCTCCGCGCGAGCACCGCGAAGCCGGCCGCGTAGGCGGTGACGTTGAGCGCCAGGGCGGTGCTGGGCGTCCAGTCGAACTGCCTGATTCCCAGGCTCGCCAGCAGCCAAACGGCGAGCGCCATGCCAAGACACGGCCAGACCCGGAAGCGCTCGGCGGCCAGGGCGTGGACGGTGAGAAACAGTGCGACGGCGGCATTGGTCGCGCAACTGCTCAGGGCGCTGGCGGCGAGGAAGGCGCTGTCGTGCTCCATGGCCAGAAACAGGTACGCCGGCCCGGCGGACACGGGCAGGCTGGCGATCAGGCCGCCCCAGAACGGGCCGAACGCCTCGGCGAGACTCGAGGCGAGGACCACGACAAAGGCGGTTGAAACGGCTTTGGTCAGGATGGGCAGCACGAATACGATCCTCCACCTGCCGGACGGGCCCGGCCGCCCTTCGACAGGACTCGGCGGCGGGGAGGGGATCGTGATATTCAGCCGTTGCGGCTGTATTTTTGAGTCTTACCGCGCGGATTGGGGGAACACCATGGTGCCGGTCGACAGAACGAAAGCCAATCCCTGGATGCTCAAGACGCCCCCGGGAACCGCGGACTACACCATGCACGTCGATCTTAAGGACGGTGTCGAGGTGCTCGTATGCACCGTCGGCAAAACTGTTTTGCTGTACGATGCGCGGTGCATCCAAGACCTTCACGCGATGCTGAAGGCCGCGGGCGAGTGGGTTGAGCTGGGCGGCGCGGACGAACAAAAACCTGCCAAAGACGGCACGGTCGAGGCCTGGGGACGCGCTCCGTCCAACCCCATCGGCGGGTGGTACGGCCTGAAGAAAGGCCTCCGCGGGCGTTTCGGCGTCTACGTGCCGCCACTGATGGAGGCGCTGGGTCTGTGCGAATTGGAACACAATCCGCGGAACAACCGCATGCGCGCGAAATAACCGGTCGACCGCCAGCGGGTTTGACCCGACAGGGATGTTATTTGTTCATGTTCCAGATGTCGGTGTCGAGCTTCCAGACGCCCTTCACCTTCTTCCAATAGACGACGTACTTGCCCTCGATCGGCACCATCTGCTTGTCGGGTCCCGGCGCGCTGCCAGCGAAACGCCCGATTTCCCGCGCGACAGAGCCCTGATGATCGATGGCAAGAGTGGTCAAGGCGGTGATCTTGAGTCCGCTGGCGATCGTTGCCTGCATGAATTTCAAAATCGCGTCGTGACCGGACACCATGTCCGCACCGGCCGGCAAGACTGTCGCGGTATCGGTATAAAGCGCGGCCAATGCGGATGCATCGCCCTTGGCATATGCATCAAGCCAAGCCCTGTTCGCGGTGTCGATGGCGGGCGCGATATCGGACAGCTTCGCCGGCTGATTTTGCATATTCGCGGCGTACGCATGGCCGATCGGCAGCGATGCCAATACGACCAGAAGTGTCATGAGGCGCAACATTGGTTCCGTTCTCCCTGGTTTCTTGCTCTTGCCTTTGACCCGTGACGCGCCACACTGCGCTCCACTGCCATAATCGGAGGAAACCATGTCATGGCCACCCGCATCAACCGCGCGATTGAGCTTTTGGCCGCCGGTCAGGCGATTTACTATGACGGGCCCCACAGCGGCCACGTGCTGACCTACGAACAAGGCCGGATCGATGCGGGCACCTGGGCCGATTACATGAATGTCGGCATGGAGCATGGTTCGTTCGACATGGCCGGTCTCGCGGAGTACATGCGCGGCATGGTCGATGCCGGACCCACACGATCCGGCCACCGCACCCCCGCGGTGATCGTCGAAGCCCCGGTCAACGGCACCGACGAAGCCAACGTCCGCTTCAACGCGTGGCAGTTCCGGCAAATCCTCGGCCGTGGCGTGCATGGAATTCTGCTCTGCCAGGCCGAAACGGTCGATGCCGTCCGTGCTTTCGTGGAAGCGTGCCGCTACCCGCATCATCCCCAAGGTGTCGATCCACATTTGCCGTCGCCCGAGGCACGTCTGGAAGGGGCGGTCCGCCCAACCGCGGCCGATGGTTTTCTGGGTATCGGCACGCGCGGCCGAGGTTCGGAGAACACCGCCGCGCCGGTCTGGGGTTTATCCGGCCCGGATTACATGAATCGGTGCGAGCCTTGGCCGCTCAATCCGAACGGCGAGCTGCTGCTGGGCGTCAAACTGGAAAGCCCCGAGGGGATTGCCAACGCCGACGCCATCTGTGCGGTGCCGGGCTTGGGTTTCGCCGAGATGGGGCCCGGCGATCTGAGCCTGTCCCTGGGGTCGGTGGCGATCATGCGCGATCCCTATCCACCCGTCATGGCGGCGGCCCGGGCCAAGGTGCTGAATGCCTGCAAGCGCAACGGGATTGCGTTTCTGGAGGGCTGCTCACCCACCAATATCGTCGCGCGACTGGACGAGGGCGTGCGGGTCATCGCCGGCCACGATCCCGAGACCGCGCGTATCGGCCGGGCCCATCAAAGGCGCTCGATGCCCGCTTGATCGTCCAGGTCGGCCAATAGACGGACGATCGCATCGACCTGCCGATCCAGGCTGTACCGGTCTCCGACCCAGCCCCGATACAATCCCGGCCGCCCTGCTCGGATCAGGGCAACCGCGTCATCCGAGCTGGCAAAGAGGCACTCGGCCGGCCAAAGCCGTTCGGCGCCTGGAAAGCCATGCACGACGGGGAAGGCGCCGGTCGCCATCGCTTCTCCGATGTTCATCCCGAAGCTTTCGTACATCGATGTCGACAGCAGCGCGCCTTTGTCTGCGTACCAGGTGGGCATGTCGCCGACCGGCCCGTCGAAGGTGACGACCCCCCCCAGTCCCAGCGCCGGCATCATCTGTCGCAAATAGCGCGCCGTGCGCAGGTCGGTGAACGCGCCGGCGACATGAAACGTGTAGCGGGGATCGAGGCTGTGCAGCCGATGTGCGATCTGCAGCAGCAGCATGGGGTTTTTCTTCGGCTCCAGATGTCCCACCCAGGCCACGCGGAACCGGTCGGGCTGGCCGGGGGCAAACCGGTCCATGTCGATACCGTTGGGAATCACGATCGATGCGGGCGCGGCGGGAAACCGTTCTTGCACCACGCTGGCAATGTCGTCGCTGACCGTCACCAGCCGGTCGATCTGGTCCCAGTCCACCCGAGCGGGAAAATCGGTCTGAATCGCCTCGATCGAATGGAGGCGGATCACGGCGGGTTTGGCGTGCAGCAGACCGTTCTGGGTCGCCCACACCGCATGGTCCCAGCACCATTCCAGCCAGACGATGTCCGCCCAGGCGATTGCCTCGGCCAGCACCTCTCCCGGCCCGGCGGACAGGAACCGCACGTCGAAGCGCCTGTGCAGCGCGGGCAGCAGCGGCGCCAGAAAGCTGTCGGCTTCCGTTTTGACCCGATCGGCCAGCAGCAGGCGCGTCATCCGGGTGGGCCGTCGGGATCGGGCGGGGTTTTCTCATGCAGCTTGTAGGCTTCGAGTTGCTGTTGGCTGGGGATGGAGCGCGTGACGGTGCCGGAGTCGTTGCGGAATTCGATCACCACCAGTCCCAATCCGGGATCCAGCCGTAGAGAGGGATTCGTGAACGACTGCACCGGCGGCGGCGCGCTGGCGGTGGATGGTTGTTGGCTGACGACCGGGACAGCCGCTTGAATGGAGGCTGCCTGCACGGCCGGGATGGTCAGTTCGTTTGGCATGGCGACGATCACCGGGAAAACCGCGCCCTTCTGGCACCGAAGGTTTTCCCGGCTTTACCACCGAACCGGTTAATAAAAAGTTAACGTGGAAGAAGATTCTTCAGGCAGCGCGCGCCCCGGCCCGCGGTGCCTCCAACAACCGCGTCAGCTCGGAAGTCGCAGTCACTGTCTCGATCGCCATCAGTTTTTCGAACAGCGGCGCGACCTGGGCGGCCGGCAGAGCCAACTGCCCGCAGTCGGAAAATTTCGTCCAAAGCTCGTCGTGCGTCATCGGGATTCCGGCCGGTCCGCGGCTGGGGTAGTCGTCCAGGCGCGAGGCGAGTCGGCGCCCGTCGTTGGTATGCACGACCACCTCGGCGCCCCAGGGATGACGCCCATCGGCCGACAGTTCGGGATGCGGCTTGGCCTCGACCCGCGCCATGATCGACCGGATCGCGGGATCGAACGGCGCTTCCGCCTCGAAATGCCGGAGGGTCACGGCCCGCTCGTCCAAAGCGCGGGCGATGCAGTAATGCATGCTGAACTTGGCGCCGAGCGGGGTGCGAGGATCGGGATTGTCGGTGTGCGGCAGGCGGCGGGCGTGCGGCATGACCTCGATGCGGGCGACCTCGTCTGGGGTCAGATTGTGGGTTGTGGCGAGGTCGATCATGCGCGCGACGGAAGCGTGGGTGGAACCGCAGCAGGGATACGGTTTCAGGCCGGGGTCCCCGTAACCGCCGCATTCCAGCGGGGCGTACCAGTCGGCGAGCATCTTATCCACGTCGTAGGTGCCGGAGCCATTGAAGACCTCCAGGAACCCATGCCCGTGCTCGAACGCGCCAGGGTTCGCGGTAAACCCCCGCTCGGCCATCAATGCCGCGAACAGGCCGTTGCGTGCGGTGTGGCCGACATGCAGCGGCTTGGTCATGGTGCCGAAATTGGCTTTCAGGCCGGATGCGAAGGATGCCGCCATGCCAAGCGCGACGGCGGTGACTTCGGGGGTGAGGCGGAGCAGCCGCGCGGCGGCGGCGACGGTGCCGAAAATGCCGAGTGTGGCAGTTGGGTGCCAGCCTTTTTCGTAATGATGGAAGTGGACGCCGCGCCCGATGCGGCACTCGGTTTCGAATCCGACGACGTATGCCAATGCCAGGTCGCGGCCCGATGCGCCGGTCTGTTCGCCGAGCGCGATCAGCGGCGCCACCAGCGGTGCAGAGGGGTGCCCGCCCATGGAGGCAGCGACGTCGTCGTAGTCCAGCGCATGCGACGCGGTGCCGTTCACCAGCGCCGCGTCGAGGACGGATGTGCGGGTGTTGGTCGCATAAATCAGCGCGGGCCCCGGTCCCTCCGCCACGCCAGGCACCGACATCAGGATGCGCGGCCCTTCGTCCTTCATCCCCGCAAGCGCGCACCCGATCGTGTCGGTGAACGCGTGACGGGTCCATTCGAGGGCACTGACAGAAATGTCTTCGAATTGCAGGGCGTGGATGCGGTCGGCGATTTCGCGGGCGATGGGCATGGTGGGCGTCTCCGGCTTTTGCGGGAGTTTGCGGCCAACCATGAAATCGAGCAAACCCACGCGGTGCTTCTCCGTCTCATCCCCTTTCTGTTCGTCCTGCTTTGGAGTTCGTCGTTCATCGCGTCGAAGACGGGGTTGCGCGACCTGTCGCCGCTGCTGTTCGTCGCGGTACGCCTGACGCTGTGTGCGGCGGTGCTGGTCGGCGCGATGGTGGTGCGGCGGGAGTCGTGGCGTCCGTTGGCCGGTGGCAAATGGTTCCACTGTGCCGTTGCCGGCGCACTGTTGAACGCCATGACGTTGATGCCGCCGCATGTTGGCATGCGCTTCGTCCCGGCCGCGCACATCGCGCTGATCCAATCGCTGACCCCGCTGCTGACCGCCGCGCTTGGGGTCGTGCTGCTGCGGGAGCCGTTGCTGACGCGCCAGTGGATCGGGTTGCTGTTGGGAATCACGGGCGTGGCGTTCGTCGTCGGTCCCGCGGCGCTGGGCAGCGCCACGCATCTGGAGGGTCTGGCGCTCGCCTTCCTCGGTGTTATCGGGCTGGTGACGGGCACGCTGTATTTCGGGCGGTTTTGCCGGGGTGTGCCGTTACTGCCGGGGGCCACGGCGCAGTTCATGGCCGGCGCGGCGGTGGCGGCGTTGAGTGCCTGGCTGCTGGAAGCACCCACCGCGCGCTGGACGAACTTCGCCGTTGCCTCGGTCGCCTGGAACACGGTGATCGTGTCGCTCGGCGGCATGTCGCTTTACGGCTTCATGCTGGTACGAGGCTCCGCCGCGCGGGTATCAGCAAACTTCTATCTCGTGCCCGGCACGGCGGCGCTGCTGTCGTGGGTGGCGCTGGGAGAGCGGCTGGCGCCGCTCGCCGTTGCGGGGTTGGTCGTGGCGGGGGTGGGCTGTGCGCTGGTCAGTGCGCGAGCGACACCATCTCCCGCACCCCCGCCGCGTCCAGTTCGTCGACCCTGAGTGCCAAGGCGATCAGCTTTTCCGCCGCATCGTGCGGCAGACGACGGGACAGACAGTCGCGGACTTTCACCAGATGGTCTTCGGCCGAGATCGGCGGCGTGCCCCAGATCCCTTTCGGCCCGTTGCACCGTGTGTGCAGCTTCGTGCCGTCCTGCATTTCCACATCGGCTTCGATCCACATCTGGTCGAACCGGGCGGGGATTTCGCGGGTCATGTTCATTTCGATTTTGTCGAGCAGTGCCGCCATGTCGGGCTTTTCGACTTCTTCGTCGGTGAAGGTGTCGATCTTGACCTCACCGCGCAGGAGGCCGCTGGCGAAAGTATATTGCAGGCTGAATTTGCCGGCCAGGCCCGTGTCAGGGTGTGGGCGATTCACATAGGGCATGACGGGGGTTTTCAGTGCCACGCTTTTGATCTGCGCGGGATCGGGAATTTTCGGCCGGAGTTGCAACCCGGCGGTGATCGCGAAATGGGTGCCGAACTGGCTCGGGAACATTTTCACCGCATAGCCCGGCGTGACGATACGCCAGGGCGCCCCGAAATTCAGCAGATCGCGCGGTTCGAACGTGTCGCCGAACATCATCTTGCCGTAGCCGTTGAATGCCTCGAAGGGTTCTGGATTGGCGTCGAAACCATGGGCGGCGAGCATCGCGCATTCCAACCCGGCGGAAGCGGCGTTGCCGCAGTGGGTCGATTTCGTCATGGTGCCAATATTCGCCGCCATGCCGCCGCAGCGCGAGGAGGCCATGCCGAGCGCATAGGCGAGCTGCGATGGGGTCAGGCCGAGAACGTGTCCCGCGGCGACGGCCGAACCCATCGGCCCGACCAAGGCCGGCGGGTGAAAGCGGATGCTGCCGTTTTCATACAAATGCCCGGCGTGGCGAATCCAGCCTTGCAGTTCGATGCCCTTCACCAGCGCGGTGATCACCTCACGCCCGGAGACATCGCGCGTTTCCGCCAGGGCGAGGATCGCCGGCAAGGTTGTGGACAGCGCATGGTTCGACGGTGTCCACATCGGTTCGAAGTCGAGCACATGCATCGACGCCCCGTTCAGCGCCGCGGCCAGCGTCGGCGCGGTGCGGAACCCGTGGCCGATCGCGGTGCAGTCGCCGCGCGCGCCGAACCCCCGGTAGTGTTCGCCGAGGATTTGCATGGCTTCCTCCTCGGTCCCGGCGAGGGCGATGGAAATCCCGTCGAGCACCAGCCGGCGCGCCGCGGCGATCGCCTCGGGGGTTAGAGAGTCCCAGGTTTGGTTGACGATTTTCTCGCAGAGTTCGGCGGTAACGGTCATTTCACGAGTTCCATCATTTCGGCGACCTCGGCCGGCGTCAGCGTATCGATCCGCGATCCCAACGCGATCGTTTTTTCCACCGCTTCGGCGGCAAGCGTTGTTCCCAGGCAATCGCGCACCTTCACCAGATGATCGGCCTCGGAAATCGGCGGCTGGCCCCACATGCCGCGCGGGCCGTCGCAACGGGTTTCCAGCGCGGTGCCGTCGTTCAGTTCGATCCGAAGCCGCACATGCATCGTTTCAAAACGCGCGGGGATCGACTTGTCCATTTCCAGGGTGATTTTCCCGAGCAGAGATTGCATTTCGGGGCGGTGCAGCTTTTCCTCGGTGAAGGTGTGGATGCCCACGTGGCCGTCCAGCAGCCCGCTCGCCATGGTGTATTGCAGGCTGAATTTCCCCGACAGGCCGGTTTCGGGGAACGGACGGTTGACATAGGGCATGACCGGGCCGGTCAGGGTGATGGCCTTGATCGATCCGATGTCGGCGACGCGCTTGTGCAACTCCAGCCCCGCGGTGATGGCGAAATGGGTGCCGAACTGGCTGGGGAACATTTTGATGGCGTAGCTGGGGCTGGCAACCCGCCATGCCCCGGTGCCGTAACCCATCATCTCCTGTGGCTTGAACGTGCCGCGGTAGAAGGAGTTCGCGTAGCCCAACGGGGATTCGAATGTTTCGGTATCGCCGGTGAATCCGGCTTCCGCCAGCAGCGCCGATTCCAGGCCCATCGCCGCCGCCTGTCCGCAATGCGCCGATTTGGTCATGGTGCCCACATTGCCGAACAGCGAGCCCGCGCGGGAGCCTGCGATGCCGAACGCGTTGGCCATGCGGAGGGGATCAAGCTTCAGCAGATGCGATGCCACGACCACCGCGCCCATCGGGCCGACCAGCCCTGGCGGGTGGAATTGGAGCACGTCCGGCGTGTACTGGCCCGATGCCTCCCGCAGCCAGCCCTGGATTTCCAGACCTTTTACCAGTGCCGCCAATACCTCCCGGCCCTCCAGCCCGCGCGCTTCGGCCAGGGCCAGGGCGACCGGCAGGGTCACGGACAAGGCGTGCGTCGCTGGGCTCCACATCGGTTCGAAGTCGAGCACATGCATCGCCGCACCGTTGATCGCGGCGGCGCGCACCGGGTCGGTGCGGAAGCCGCAGCCGATGGCGGTTGCAACGGGGTTGCCGCCGAGTTCCTTCATGACCCGAGCCATGGTGGGGATCGCGTCTTCCTCCGACACGCCTGCCACGCCGACGGCAAGTCCATCCAGCACCAGCCGGCGTGCGGCGGCCAAGGCGGGTTCGGGGATGTCGGCATATCCCAGCTGCGCGATGCGCGCGCACAGATCGGCGGTAAGGCCCATGACGTCGAATCTCCTTATGTGGCCGGCAGTATGATGCAATCGGCGGCGGCGAACGAGAGGGTCACGGCCGCACCTTCGGCCACCATGACGCTGGAGAGCACACGCAGCAGCGACGGGCCGACGGCGACCAGGTATTCGTAGTGGCCGCCGAGGTACAGCCGCTGGCGGATCGTTCCGTTCAAATTATTGTCCGAGGTGCCGCCGATGAACAACCGGTCCGGCCGGATCATCGCCACGCCGTCGCCGCTGCCGGTGGCCCGCAAAACCGTACCGTCCGGAAGCGTGCCCCCGGTCACCGGCAGGAAATTCGCGGCGCCCACGACATCGGCCACGAAACTGTCGACCGGTGTGCCGTACACCTCCGCCGGTGTGCCTTGTTGGCGGATCGTCCCGCCATGCATCACCAGGATACGGTCGGACAGCGACAAGGCCTCGGCCTGATCATGGGTCACATAGACCGTCGCGACGTTCAGCTCCCGTTGCAACTTACGGATTTCCGCTCGGGTTTGATCGCGCAGTTTGGCATCGAGGTTGGACAGCGGCTCATCGAACAGCAGCACCGCCGGTGCGTGCACGATGGCGCGCGCGACCGCGACCCGCTGCTGCTGGCCGCCCGAGAGCTGCTGCGACGACCGATCGCGAAAATCCCCCAGCCCGACCATTTCCAGCGCCCGGGTGACTCGCTGCTGGATGTCGGCAGCGGGTCGGCGGCGGATGCGCAACGGAAACGCCACGTTTTCGAATACCGTCATATGTGGCCAGATCGCGTAGGATTGGAAAACCATGCCGATATCGCGATGATAAGGCTCGACGGCGATGCCTTTCGCGGAGTCGAACACGACCTCGCCCCCGATGCTGATGAACCCTTCCTCCGGCGTTTCCAGCCCGGCGATGCAGCGCAACGTGGTGGTCTTGCCGCAACCGCTTGGTCCCAGCAGCGAAACCAGTTCGCCCTCGGCGATTTCGAAACTCACCCGATCTATGATGGTCTTTTCGCCATAGCGCTTGACCAGATCGCGAACCACGATGCTCATGCGCGCGCTCCTATACCCGTAACGATGCTCGGCCCACGAAGGCCATCAGCGCGACGGTGACGATGGTGGTGACGATGGACAGCGCGCTGGCCACGCCCCAGTTCGCGTTTTCGAAAAACGCCCAGATCGAGATCGACAGCACCTGCGTCGATGCCGTGTAGATCAGCGCGGCGGCGGCGATTTCCCGGAAATAGGCGATGAACAACAGGAAGTACCCGCTTTGCAGCGCCGGCCGCAGCATCGGCAGGACGATGCGCCGGAAACTCACGATGCGACTGGCGCCCGACGCCCAGGCCGCTTCCTCCAGCACCTTGTCGAACTGCACGATCTGAGCCCCGACCGTCTCGGTGGCGTAGGGGAGGAAGCGGGCCATGTAGCAGAAGATCAACACCCAGAGCGTGCCGTAGATCGGCAAATAGACATAGGACCAGAGAAAGCCGAGTCCGATGACGATTCCGGGTATGCCGAAGGGCAAGGATGCGAGGACGTCCAGCGCGCGATAGCCGCGCGGCTTCAGGCGGTGGGTCGAATAAGCGATCAGCACGCCCAAGGCCAGACCCAGCACCGCCCCGCCGCCGGCGACGATGATGGTGTTCCAGAACGCCCGCATCGTCCCCGGACTGTTCCAGATTTGCAGGTAGTTGCGCGTCGTATAAGCGGCCTCCAACGGGTTGGAGACGAAGAACTTGATCGCCGACGTGTAGATCAGCGCCAGCGTCGGGATGATGAACGCCATCGATACATAGAACAGTGCGATGGTGGATGCGAGCCAATGCCATTTTCCCAGGCCCAATGGGCGGACCCGATAGCCCTTGCCGCTTACGGTCGGCGCACCCCTGCGGCCGACGATCCGGCGTTGCGCGAAAATGGTCAAGCCGGTCACCGCGCTCATGGAAAGGCCCACCGCGGCTGCCAACCCGGTGTTGGGCGGCGAAAAGCTGGTCAGTAGATACAATTCCGTGGCGAGGGTGTTCACGTGGCCGGGAATGCCGACCATCGCCGGGATGGCGAACTGCTCCACCGACAGCACGAAGCACAGCAGCAGGCTGGACAGCATCGGAAACAGCATCAACGGCACCGTCACCCGCTTGATCACCTGCCAGGGCGAGGCGCCCGACGCGTACGCGGCCTCCTCCAGGCTGGAATCCATCGAAATCAACGGGCCGCGCAGCGTGAAAAACGCAAAGGGGATAATGTGCAGCACCTGGATCCACACGATCCCAGTCACCGAGTAGACATCGAACCGGAACCAGTCGATCCCGATCCATTCATCGAGGATGTCGTTGAAAATCCCGCCGGGCGAACCCAGGATAACCCACGCCATGGCCAGGATGAAACCGGGGAAGAAGAAGCTCAGCCCGACCGAGCCCACCATGCCGCTTTTGTAGCGAAAATCGGTGCGGTAGATCAGCCAGGCCATCGCCGCACCGCCGGCGGTGCTCAGCACGGCGGTTAACACGGAAATGACACAGGTTGTGACCAGCGTATTGCCGATCGCGGCGGTACCGAGATCGCGCCAGTTTTGCAGCGTGAGCACCGACGCCTGCCCGAACCCGCCGGTATGGAAGCTGCCATACAGCAATGAGCCCAGCGGGGTCAGAATCAGGGCGGCGGTGACCAGAAACGTCAGCGCGAAGATAAGCTGCACCGGACTCCGCGTCATCACTGCAATCCGAACACCGACCGCCATTCGTCGATGAAGGCCTTCTGCATGGCCGGCGTCAGCAGATCGGAGCTGAGCAGTATCTTCTGCCCGTCCACCCCGGCGACGGATTTCGGCGATCCCGCGCCTGGCCGGGTCACCGGCGATCCCGCGGTTTCCAGCAGCGCCTTCTGTCCCTGCATGGACAGCGCCCAGTTCAGAAACACCATCCCGGCTTCCGGATGCGGGCATTTCACCGGCATCATGATGCCGGTTCCGACGGCCGGGACGCCGGAGGTCGGGAATGTCGCCCGTAGTGGCGCGCCGTCGTTGATCGCGGTGATGACTGGCGGGTCGATCACCGCGCCGATCCAGATATCGCCCCGGATGGTCGCCTGCACGACGCCCGCGCTGCCATTGAAGAATTTGACCCCATTCGCCTTCAAACGTTTGGCGACATCCTTCATCCCCTGCTGATCCCAGACAGCGAGCATCTGCTGCACCGCGACCGACCGCCAGGGCGGGTCCATGCCGATTTTGTCTTTCCATTTCGGGTCGAAGAAATCGGTCCACTCCTTCGGCGCGTCGGCCTCCTTGATCTTCGTCTTGCTGGACAGCAGGCAGGACCGGTTGAATTGGGTGATATAAATCTGGTCGCGGATTTTATAGCGCGGGTCGAATGCGGCGGCCTCGGGCGGCGTCCAGGTGCGCAACCAGCCGGCATCGGACCATTTCAGCAACGTGTCGTCCCACAGCGTGATAATCAGGTCCGCCTGCGACGCCCCGGCCGGGTATTCGGTCCCAAACCGCTGCATCATCTCGGTGCTTGGCAGCCGCGTTGCCTCGACCGCGATTTCAGGGAAGGCCTTCTGGAATTCGGCGACCCACAGGTCGCCCAACGGCGGCGGGATATTGTGTTGCAGGTTCAGCTTGCCCTGCTTCTTGGCGGTGGCGGCGATCGCGGCCATGTCGGGGGCCTGGGCGAACGCCGGTTCGGCCAGCGCCGCGGCGAACGGCAATTGCAGCAGGCTGCGCCGGAGCAGTGTCATGATGGTCCCTCCCGTTTTCTCCGCCCGCTTCTAGCAGCGACCTGCTTCGGTTTATAGTTCCCCCAACCAGGAGGATCGAACCCCATGACCGACACCACCATCGCCGAAGGCCTCGCCCAACGTATCCAAAGCGTCACCTTCGACAGCCTGACGGAAGACGCGCTGCACTGGGCCAAGGTCGCCGTGCTGGACACCGTCGGTTGCACCCTCGCCGGCGCGCATGAAGACTGTGCCCGCATCGCCGCTCAGGCCGCGACCTATGGCACGACCGGAGGCGATTGCCTGATCTTCGGCACCAACCGCCGCGTCGGGCCGTTGGACGCGGCGCTGATCAACGGCACCGCCGCCCACGCGCTGGACTACGATGACTGCTCCAACACTCTCGGCGGCCATCCTTCCGCCCCCGTCGTCCCAGCCCTGTTCGCCCTGGCCGAAATGCACAAATCCTCCGGCAAGCAATTCCTCACCGCCTACGTCGCCGGGTGGGAAGCGGAAACCCGCATCGCCCGGGGCGTCAATTTCCACCATTACGAAAAAGGCTGGCATCCCACGGCCACGCTCGGCGTCTTCGGTTCGGCGGCGGGCTGTGCCCATCTGCTGGGTCTGAGTGTGGAACAAACCGCCAAAGCACTGGCGCTGGCGGCCACGTTCTCGTCCGGCATCAAGGCCAATTTCGGCACCATGACCAAGCCGCTGCATGTCGGCCACGCCGCCCGCAACGGCATGTATGCCGCGCTGTTGGCCAAGGACGGCTTCACATCGTTCCCAGGCGCCTTCGAACACAAGCAGGGCTTCCTCAACGTCTTCAACGGTGCTGGCAACTACAACGCCGAGGCGATCCTGGCGGATTGGGCCCAGCCGTGGGATATTGTTTCGCCGGGGGTGGCAATCAAGCAGTATCCGTGCTGCGGCAGCACCCATCCCGCGATCGATGCGATGCTGATGCTGGTGCGGGAAAATAACCTGACGCCTGAAGCGGTGGAACGGATCGATTCCTGGACGCACCCGCGTCGCCTCGCCCACACCAACCGGCCCAATCCGCAAAGCGAGCTGGATGCGAAATTCAGCGTCCAATACTGCCTTGCCCGCGGCCTGACCGACCGGCGCGTGTCGGTGGAACATTTCGAGGGCGGCAGCTACCTGGAACCGGAAGTGCAGAACGTGTTGCGCCGGGTTCACGCCGCGCCGCACCCGGATATGAAAATGGACACGTTCGAGCATTTCGGCGCCGAGGTAAAGGTCACCTTGAAGGATGGTTCCACGCTGACACAGAAAGTCCACCGTCCGCTTGGTCGTGGCCCGGAAAACCCGCTGCCGGCCGATCTGCTCGAAGCCAAATTCGCCAACTGCGCCTCCCGCGCGATGTCGGCCAATCAGGTCCCGGCTTTGTTGCAGCAGTTGCGCACGTTGGAGGTAGCAGAAACCCTGATGCCGCTGTCCGAACTCATGCAGCAAGCCGCGCGATGAAGCCGACCCGCCGCCGTCTTCTGGCGACAGCGGCCGTCGCCGCGGTTGCGGTGCCGCGCTTGGCGAAGGCGGCGGCGGAGTTCGAATGGCGGCTGGGACATTCCGCGCCCGAAGGATTCCCGTTGCATAAACGTCTGGTCGAGGCCGCGAACGAGATCGACACGAAAACCGAAGGCCGCGTGCAGATTTCGATCTATCCCAATAACCAACTCGGCGGGCAGCTTGGCTTGCTGCAGCAGGTCCGGTCCGGTGGGATCCAGATGACATCGGTGACCGGACAGGCGCTTACCGGCGTCCTTGGTCAGATATTCGTGCAATCGGTTGGGTTTGCTTTCTCCGATTACACGAAGGTGTGGGCCGCGCTGGACGGCGACCTGGGCAAGGGTCTGCGCGCCCTGATCCAGGAGCGGCTGGGTATGATGCCCATGGCACGATGCTGGGATTTTGGATTCCGACAGCTGACCACGCGCGACAGGATCGTCAAGGCGGCTGCCGATCTGGAGGGGCTTAAAATCAGGGTTCCGATCGATCCCGATTTGACCTGGTTGTTCCAATCGTTGACCGCGCTGCCGCTGGGCATGAACTTGCAGGACCTCAAACCCGCATTGGAATCGCGCGCGGTGGATGGGCAGGAAGGCGTGTTGCCGCTGGTGATGGCTGCCCGGCTTTATCAACTGCAATCTTATGGCGCGATCACCAATCATGTTTGGGATGGGCAATGGGTGTGCGTCAATGCGCAGGCTTGGCTGAAGCTTCCGGATCCGCTGCGACAAATCGTCGCCGCCGCGTTCGATGCGGCCGCACTGCGCCAGCGCGACGACACCGCTTCAACGGAAATGAGCGTGCGCAATGAGCTGACGAAGTTCGGCATGACTTTCAACGCCGTGGATACCGCCAGTTTTCGTTCGCTGTTGCGCAAATCGGGCTATTACGCCAAGGCGAGCGGGCGCGTGGGCGACGATCTCTGGGCCGCGTTGGAAAAATATGCCGGGCGACTGGCTTAAACCGTCGGCACGCCGTCCGTGACCGTCGTGCGCCTCAGGTCCCTGGGGTAGACGGAATCGTCGTAGGGCCGGGCGCGGTGCATCGTGGTTCGGTTGTCCCACATAACGAGATCGCCTTTGCGCCACTTGTGACTATAGACAAACTCCCGCTGCGTGGCGTGTTCGGTCAGTTCGCGCAGCAGCATTTGCGCCTCCGGCACTGGCCAGCCCTCTATCCGCCCGGCATGCGAGGACAGAAAAAGCGACTTCCGGCCGGTCTTGCGATGCGTCCGCACCAATCGCTGGCGCACAGGCGCGAAGGCTTGCAGCTCGGTTTCGGTGAAAGGAATACCCAGCGCACCCTTGGAGAAGATGCGGCTGTGCTCGCAGATCAAATTCTCAATCCGAGCCTTGGTTTTCGCGTCAAGCATGTCGTAGGCGGCGCGCATGTCGGCGAATTGGGTGTCGCCGCCGTCGGGTGGCAGGACGTGTGCGTTGAGCAATGAGTATCGCGCGGGAATGTGCATGTAGCTGCTGTCGCTGTGCCAAAGCTGATTGCCAAGCCCGGACAGGCGCTTGCGGTCGTCGCGCGCCAGGATCGATCCGTCCGGCCCGAGGTTGGAGATATCGGCGATCCCCGCGTCGGCGATGCGCGCACCGCCGGCCGCCTGTATTTGGGTATAGGGTGGCTCCTGCTCGCCGAAATTCAGGGTGAAGGCGGTTTGCTGAGCGGTGGTCAGCGGTTCGCCCTGCCGGAACACCAGCACGGCGTATTTGTCCATGCCGGCGTCGATCGCGGCGACTTCTTCGGGGGAGAGAGGCCGGGAAATGTCGATGCCGGAGCATTCGGCGGCGATGACGGGATGCAGCGGGGTGAAGGTCGGGGTCATGGACGATGTCCCTTTCGGTGTTTCGCGACAAGCTAACAGCCCGATGCCGCCGCCGTCACGCCGCGGGAACCCGCTTCCCCCGCCCGCGAAATCCCGGCTAAGGTTGTCCGGAACGCAGCAAGACGGAGGAAACCATGCGCGGTGTCGTGTTTACCGGGGAAAAAGACCTCGAAATCATGACCTTCCCGGACCCAACCCCCGGCCCGGGGGAGGTGGTGCTCGAAATGAAGGCCTCCGGCATGTGCGGGTCCGACCTGCACCAATACCGCCGGCCGAAGGGTGTGGCTCGTAACGCCACTGGCCTGCCGGCCAATCCCGACCCGGTGATCGCGGGGCATGAGCCCTGCGGCGTGGTCGTCGCGGTCGGTTCGGGAGTCCCGGAAGGGCAGGCCAAGATCGGCGACCGGATGATGTGCCACCACTATCAGGGTTGCACCCAATGCGGACATTGCCGGTCGGGCTGGCAGCAGCTTTGCCAGGAAGTGCCGGTCAAGGTGTACGGCAGCAACTCGCATGGCGGGCATGCCAAGTATCTGAAGGTCCCAGCCAACACGATGGTGCCCCTGCACGAAGCGCTTTCCTTCTCCGCCGGTGCCGCCATTTCCTGCGGGTCCGGCACGGCCTATGGCGCCTTGCGCCGGATGAACATCTCCGGCCGCGATACCATCGCGATCTATGGCCAGGGCCCGGTGGGTCTCGCGGCGACACAGTTTGCCAAAGCCATGGGTGCTCGGGTCATCGCGTTGGATATCAGCCCGCAACGGCTGGAACGGGCAAAGGAATTCGGTGCCGATGAAGTCATCAATCCCGGCAGCAACGATCCCGTCGCCGCGATCAAGGATCTGACGCACGGCAAATACGCCGATCTCGCGCTGGACACCTCGTCCAACCCGGAAGCGCGTGCCAACGCCATCAAATCCACCAAGGTATGGGGCACGATGTGCTTCGTCGGCGAAGGCGGTCACGTCGACATCGACGTCAGCCCGATGCTGCTGCGCCGGCAGATGACCATCGTCGGGTCCTGGACCTTCTCCAACATCATCCAGGCCGAGTGCGCGCAGTTCTGCGTCGATCGCAACGTCGATGTGGACAAGCTGTTCACCCACACCTGGACGCTGGATCAGGCCGAGGAAGCCTACAAGCTGTTCGACAAGCAGGCGGACGGCAAGGGCGTCTTTCTGATTTGAAAACCGCCGAGGCGCGCGAAGCGGTCGCCGCGGCGTACCGGGAACTCGGTCGCCGCGGACTGATCGTCGGCAGTGCCGGCAACGTCAGCGTCCGCACACGCAAGGGCATGGCGATCACGCCGTCCGGGGGCAACCCGGATCGCGCCCGGCCGAGCGATGTGGTGCCGGTGACGCTGGAAGGGGTGGCCTCGGGCGACGGCACCCCGTCCAGCGAATGGGCCATGCACGCGGCGATCTACAAGACGAAACCGGACGCTGGATGCATCGTGCACACGCATGCGGACGCGTGCACCGCCTTGGCCTGTCTGAACGAAGGCCTGCCGCCGTTCCACTACATGGTTCTGGCGTTTGGGGGTGGGGATGTGCGTTGTGCCCCGTATGTCACGTTCGGCACGCAGGCGCTGGCCGATCTGGCAGCGGACGCCTTGATCGATCGCACGGCGTGTCTGTTGGCCAATCACGGCATGATCGTGTGCGGGCGCGACGTGGCCGGCGCGATGTCCAACGCAGTCCTGCTGGAGACACTGTGCCGGCAATATCTGTTGGCCCGTTCCGCCGGCACCCCGCGCTTGCGGAACGATGAGGATATCGCTGCCGCCCGCGAACGCTTCAAATCCTACGGACCCCAGCCGAACAGGAAATAGACCATGTCCAGCGAACGTCCATTCTACCATGATGGAATGCGGGAGTGGCAAAACCGGTTCGATGGCGTGCGGGTCGCCGATGCGTTGGAAAAACACCGTATCCGACACGATTTCTGGGATGCGGATCGGGCGCTGATCGAGAGCACGCCGTTTTTCTTCATCGCGACATCGTTTGGTGAATTCACCGATTGCAGCATGAAATCGGGCATGCCGGGATTTGTCAAAATCGTGGATACCGGGACGATCGAATATCCGGAATACGACGGCAATTCGATGTATCGCACGCTGGGCAACATCGCCCGCAACCCCAATGTCGGTCTGCTGTTCGTCAAATTCGATGGCGCCACGTTACGGGTGCGCGCCAGCGGCCGGGCCACGATCCTGGACGACGGCGGGGCGTTGGCCCGTCATCATGGCGCGAAGGTCGTGGTGCGCATCGTGTGCGAACTATACTCGAATTGCGTCAGATCGGTGCATAATCTGACCACCGGCGAATTGTCGCCGTATTTGCCGGCGGAGAATCATGTGCCGCCGGCACCGGAATGGAAAAGCCGCGATTATATTCGCGACATCCTGCCAAAAAACGATCCCCATGCGGGTAAACAGGGAGACTAGGATCATGAAGAGACGTTCCATTATCGCGGCTGGCCTCGCCGCGCCGCTTTTGTCCCGCCGATCCTTCGCGCAGCAAAAGCCGATCCGGGTCGGGGTGCTGACCGACATGGCCGGTGCCTATGCCGCGAATACGGGCAAGGGATCGGTCACCGGCGCGCAACTCGCGGTCGAGGATTTCGCGAAATCGCATCCCTCCATCAAGGTGGAGCTGGTATCGGCCGACCTGCAGCTGAAACCCGACGTGGCGCTGGCGATCGCCAAGGGCTGGTATGCGAATGAGGGTGTGGACCTGATCACCGATGTGCCGCTGTCCTCGGCCGCGTTCGCGATCGGCGATCTGGCGAAATCGCTGGACAAGGTGGCGATTTTCACTGGGGGCGCGTCCGCCGATATCACCGGAGGGCATTGCGGGCCGAACCATATGCACTGGTGCTACGATACCTGGTCGATGCCGCACGGCGTGGTCGCGGCCACCGTCAAGGAGGGTGGCGACAGCTGGTTTTTCATCACCGCCGACTATGCCTTCGGTCACGCGCTGCAAAGCGACGCCGCCGGTTTTGTCACGGCTGGAGGCGGCAAGGTGCTGGGTCAGGCGCTGGCGCCGTTCCCCGGCACGACGGATTTTTCGTCCTTTATCGTGCAGGCGCGGGCCAGCGGGGCGAAGGTTCTCGGGTTGGCGAACGGGGGCGGCGATACGGTCAACTGCATCAAGCAGGCCGCCGAGTTCGGTCTGATCAAGGGGGGCATGAAGGTCGCCGGTATGCTGGTGCTGTTGCATGACGTCCATGGCATGGGGCTGGAGGCCGCGCAGGGCGTTTCGCTCACCGAACCGTTCTATTGGGACTTGAACGCCGGCACGCGGGCCTTCGCGCAACGCTTCGCGAAGCTGATGCCCGGCAACATGCCGGGGTCGGTGCACGCGGCGCAATACTCCTGCGTGCTGAATTATTTGCAGGCGGTCGCGGCGGTCGGGGTCGACAAGGCGAAGGCCAGCGGCAAGGCGGTGGTCGATCACATTAAAGCGACGCCGACCGACGACGCGCTGTTTGGCAAGGGCGCGGTCCGAGCGGACGGGCGGAAGATCCACGACATGCATCTGTTCGAGGTGAAAAGCCCCGCGCAGTCCAAATCGCCGTGGGATTACTATGTCCACAAGCGCGTGATTCCGGCCGCGGAAGCGTTCCGTCCGTTGAGCGAGGGGAAATGCCCTCTGATCAAGGTGTGATGTCGACCGCCCTAAACGATAATTTCTCAGTCGTTTTGGGCGGTTCTCATGCGCGGGGGGCTTTCGCCGCCGTCTTGTGTCGCTCCCGCAGGTACTGGAAGAATTCCACACCTTCGCGCAGCCGGCGCTTCATCATCTGCGGGCTGCGCACCATTTCCCCAACGATCGAGGCGATCTTGGGTGCGCGGAAATAGAACCGTTTATAAAACGTCTCGACGTTATCGAAAATTTCGGTGTGCGATAGATGTGGATAGTGCAGCGGCGCGATCTGAATCCCGCTGTCGTCCACCAGCTCCGCGTGGTTCGCGTCGAGCCAGCCGTTCTCTAATGCCTGCTTGTATAGGAACGTGCCGGGATAGGGTGCGGCCAGCGAGACCTGGATCGTGTGCGGGTTGATCTCGGTCGCGAATTTGATCGTTTCCTCGATCGTCTCCTTCGTCTCGCCGGGCAGGCCCATGATGAAGGTGCCGTGGATTTTGATACCGAGCGCGTGGCAATCCTTGGTGAATTGCTTCGCGACCTCGATCCGCATGCCCTTCTTGATGTTGTGCAGGATCTGCTGATTGCCGCTTTCATAGCCGACCAGCAGCAGGCGCAGCCCGTTGTCGCGCAGCACCTTCAGCGTCGCATAGGGCACATTGGCCTTCGCATTGCAGGACCAGGTCACACCCATTTTGCCGAGTTCCTTGGCGATCGCCTCGGCGCGCGGCAAATTGTCGGTGAAGGTGTCGTCGTCGAAGAAGAACTCCCGCACCTGCGGCCAATACGATTTCGCCAGCCGGATTTCCTCGGCGACATGGCCGGGGGAGCGGACGCGGTAGTTATGCCCGCCCACTGTCTGCGGCCACAGGCAGAAGGTGCAGCGCGATTTGCAGCCCCGGCCCGTGTACAGCGACACATACGGGTGCATCAGATAGCCGATGAAATAGTCCTCGATCCGCAAGTCGCGCTTGTAGACTTCGGTCACGAACGGCAGTTGGTCCATATCCTCCAGGATCGCGCGGTCCTTGTTATGGACGATCACCCCGGCATTGATGCGGAAGGAGATACCGTCGACGGCCGAGAAATCCCGCCCTTCGGCGATTTCCTTGATCGTGAAGTCGAACTCGTTGCGTGCGACGAAGTCGATCGGCGCGCCCTGCGCGAGGCTTTCGGCCGGCTGCACCGCGACCTTCGCGCCGACCATCCCGATCTTCAGCGACGGGTTTACCGCCTTCAGCGCCGCGGCGACCTTCACGTCCGACGCGAAGGATGGGGTGGAGGTGTGGATCACGCACAGTTCGTAATCGCGTGCCTGCTTCGTCACCGCGTCCAACCCGATCCGGGCGGGCGGGGCATCGATCAGTTTGCTGCCCGGCACCAAAGCGGCGGGTTGCGCAAGCCAGGTGGGGAACCAGAAGGACTTGATCTCCCGCTTCGCCTGATAGCGCGAACCGGCGCCACCATCGAATCCGTCGAACGAAGGCGGTTGCAGGAAAAGGGTCTTCATCATCGCGTGTGCAATCCCTTGGCGGGCTGAGAAGAAGGTGATGTAGCGTCGTACCCCGCCGCATGCATCGTGTGCCCCCGCCAGTCCACCGATTTTCCGGCATGGCTGGCGAGCATCGTCGCGACCGAGAGCAACTCTCGCAGCGGCAGAAGCCCTACCGTGGCCGGAAATGCAAGCATTTCCAGCTTCGGCGCCAGAGCTGCGTCGATGCCTGTGGCCGCGGCGGCACGCACGACCCAGGCCAGGCAGAACAGCCCGGCCGCCCATATCGCGCCACCCGAGACGGCGAACGCGACCAGCGCCCAAAAGATCGGGTATTGCAGCACCGACAGCGCAAACGCGCCGGGCACGAGCGCTCGGATGGTCCGAGCCCAGCGGAGTTCGTGGCGAAACAGCGCGGCGAAGCTGGTTTCGGGCACCGTTGTCTCGACAACCGTGCCGGCAAGCCGCACCTCCAGCCCAAGCCCGCACACCAACTGTCCGAGGACATTGTCGTCGGCCAGATGATCCACCAGGGCATGCAGACCGCCGATGCGTGTCAGCGTATCCCGCCGCAGGCACATTGTCCCGCCCAGGCAGTCCTGCCGCCCCATCGCCCGCGCCAGCAACGCACCGGGAAGAAAGCCATGCGTGATCTGCGACGCGCCCAGCAACGCCGGGAGGCAGACTGTCGCGGGCCGCCCGACATAAAGCGTCGTGACCAATCCCGCGCCGGGGGCCGACAGGCCGGCCGCGAGGTCGGCGAGGTAGTCGGGCCGGACATGCAAATCGGAATCCGCAATCGCCAGTACATCGTGTTTGGCGGCCGGATACATGTTGATCAGGTTGCCGACCTTGCGGTTCGGCCCATGCTGCGCGGTGTCGACGATCACGGCGATGTCGCACTTCGGGAACCTGGCGCGCAGGCGTTCGACCACGGGAAGGGCGCTGTCGTTGGGATACTGGACGCCGAAGACGATCTGATAGGTCGGATAGTCCTGCTGGCAAAGCGTCGTCAGAGCTTGCTCCAACAGCGGTTCATCGCCATGCAGCGGCTTCAGCACCGTCATCGGCGGGCGGAACAGCGACGAAGTCGGCGGTTGGGCGGCAAACCGGACCGTCGCGATCCACCCAGCCACGGCCTGCGCGATCCCAATGGCCGACAGGATGGCGGCGACGATCGCCAGCGCGCCCGTGATGGCCAAGCGGCTCAGGCCCCGATCGTGCCGCCGGACAAATGCGCGACTTTCCGCTTCAGACTCGTGATCAAATCCGTCGCGTCGCCATGCGCCAGCAGCGACCGGAAGTCCGAACGCTGGACCGCGACACGGCTGATGGTTCCATCCGCGAGGACGTCGGTGATGCGCCAACCGGCATCCGACGATTCCATCACGTAGTCGAGCCGGATCGGCTCGCCATTCCCGGAGACGATGCGGGTTTGTACGGCCTGGTTGTTGCCGACCACGCGGGTATCCGGCATCACCTCGAACTTCTCACCTTCATACTTGTCGAAGTTCGCGACGAAGCTTGCGATGGTGAAGGCGCGAAACGCGTCCATCAGTTCCTTGCGTGTCGCTTCGTTGAAGCTGGTCCAGCGCGGGCCAACCGATACGCGCAGCACGCTGGTCAGGTCGTAGACGCGGTCGATCACCGGCGCCAGGGTTTGGAAGCGGGTTGGAAATGGAGTCGATGGCCCCAAGCGCATCAGCGATTCCAGCGCGGCGTAGAGGTCGACGATGGGCTTGCGGATCGCCGCGGTGTCCTGCGCCCGCGCGCCAACCGGCAGGAGGACAATCGCCGTTGCAAAGAATTTGCGGCGGGATATCACGCCAGAACGGCCTGCTTGACCGTCGTGAGGCCCAGCGCATTCAGGGCCGTCGTCACGATATCCCGAGCGGTGAGGCCGGCCGCGGCGATCTGTTTGGCTTGGGAGTCGTGGTCGAGATACACATCCGGCAGCACCATCGGCCGGACCTTCAAGCCGTTATCCAGCAGTCCCTTCCAGGACAGGTGGTGCAGCACCGCCGACCCGAAGCCGCCGATCGAGCCTTCTTCGATGGTGATCAGCACCTCGTGATGGCGGGCGAGTTGCTCGATCATCGCGGTATCCAGCGGTTTGACGAAGCGCGCATCGGCGACCGTGCAGGTCAGGCCACGTGCTGCGAGCTCGTCGGCCGCTTTCATCGCCTCGGCCAGACGCGGGCCGAGGGACAGGATCGCGATGCTCGAACCCTCCCGCATGACGCGTCCCTTGCCGAGGGCGAGGATTTCGCCGGTGGTCGGCAGCACCACACCCGTACCCTCGCCCCGCGGATAACGGAAGGCGCTCGGGCGGTCGTCGATCGCCGCGGCGGTCGCGACGGTGTGCATCAGCTCCGCCTCGTCCGACGGCGCCATGATGACGATGCCGGGCAGGCAGTTCAGGAAGGCGATGTCGAAGCTGCCGGCATGGGTGGCGCCGTCGTTGCCGACCAGGCCCGCCCGGTCCATCGCAAAGCGGACCGGCAGGTTCTGGATCGACACGTCATGCACGAGCTGGTCGTAGCCGCGCTGTAGAAAGGTCGAATAGATCGCGCAGAACGGTTTGAACCCCTCGGTCGCCATGCCCGCTGCGAAGGTCACCGCATGCTGCTCGGCGATCCCAACGTCGAAGGTGCGGTCGGGGAAGGCCTTGGCGAAGCGATCGAGGCCGGTGCCGGACGGCATGGCGGCGGTGATCGCGACGATGTTGGGGTCTTTTCGCGCCTCGGCGATCAGGGCGTCGGTGAACACCTTGGTATAAGACGGCGGACCCGGCGGGGCCTTGGCCTGTTCGCCGGTGACGACATTGAACTTTGAAACGGCGTGGTGCTTGTCGGCCGATGCCTCGGCGTGCACGTAGCCCTTGCCCTTCTGGGTGATGACATGCACCAGGATGGGGCCAGTCTCGTCGGCTTCACGCACGTTGCGCAGGACGGGCAGCAGATGGTCCAGATTGTGGCCGTCGATCGGGCCGACATAGTAGAAGCCCAGCTCCTCGAACAGCGTGCCACCGGTCAGGATACCGCGGGCGTATTCCTCGGCGCGGCCCAGCGTGCGCTCGATCCCCTTGGGGAAGCGCTTGGCCATTTTGGAGCCGAGTTCGCGCAGGCTCAGAAAGCTGCGGGACGACATCAGCCGCGACAGATAGGCGCTCATGGCGCCGACCGGCGGGGCAATCGACATGTCGTTGTCGTTCAGTACCACGATCAGGCGGGAGTGGCGGGCCCCGGCGTTGTTCATCGCCTCGTAGGCCATGCCGGCGCTCATGGAGCCATCGCCGATCACGGCGACAACATTGCGATCGTCTTTTTCGCCGCGAGCATTCTTCAGGTCCCGCGCCACCGCCATGCCGAGACCGGCGGAAATGGAGGTCGAGGAATGGGCCGCGCCGAATGGGTCGTACTCGCTCTCGCTGCGGCGGGTGAAGCCGGACAGGCCGCCGCCCTGGCGCAGGGTGCGGATACGGTCCCGCCGCCCGGTCAGAATCTTGTGCGGGTAGGCCTGATGCCCGACGTCCCAGATCAGGCGATCGCGCGGGGTGTCGAAAATCGCATGCAGTGCGACTGTCAGCTCCACCACGCCCAGGGAGGCGCCGAGGTGCCCGCCGGTGACAGAGACCGCGTCGATCGTCTCCCTGCGCAGTTCGTCGGCCAGCTCCCGCAACTGCTCGTGCGAGAAATTGCGCATGTCGGCCGGAAATTTTACTCTATCCAGCAGGGGTGTTTGCACCGGGCTCATGTGTTTTCGCTCACTGCTTAGCTGCGCCGCTGCACGACATAGGCTGCCAGGTCCCGCAGCAGCGCGGCTTTTTCCCCAAACCCATCCAGATGGCCTGCCGCCTGTTTCGCCAGGGCGTCCGCATGTGCCCGAGCGCGTTCGACGCCCAGCACCGCTACCATCGTCGCTTTACCGGCCGCGGCGTCCTTGCCGGCCGTTTTACCGATCTCCGCCGAGTCGCCCTCAACGTCGAGCACATCGTCGGCGATCTGGAAGGCAGCGCCCAGGTCGCGCCCATATGCCGCCAGCAGATGCCGCTGGTGCGAGGGGGCGCGGCCGAGGATCGCCCCGGCCTCACAACTGAATTGGATCAGTCGGCCCGTTTTTAAAGCCTGCAATCGTGTTACAGCGGGTCCATCGAGGGTTTGACCCTCGGTCACCATATCGATCATCTGACCGCCGGCCATGCCTCGCGATCCGGCTGCCATGCCCAGCGCGGCGACCAGCTCGCAGCGTGCCTGCGGATCGGAATGGGTGTCGGGTTCCGCCAAAACCTCGAACGCGCGGCATTGCAGTGCATCGCCGGCCAGGATGGCGGTGGCTTCGTCGAACGCTTTGTGAGTGCTGGGCTTGCCGCGGCGCATGTCGTCGTCATCCATCGCGGGTAGATCGTCGTGCACCAGCGAATAGGCATGCAGCATCTCGATTGAGGCGGCGACCCGGGCCGCGCAGGTCTGCGAGACTGAGAACAGCGAAGCGGTTTGCAGTACCAGAAAGGCCCGCAAGCGTTTCCCGCCGCCGAGGGTGGCGTAGCGCATCGCCTCGGCCAGTCGGGCTTCCGCGCCTTCGGGGACCGGCAGCAGATAATCCAGTGTCGTCTCGACCAACTCCGCCGATCCAGACAACGCTCGGGTCAAATCCGAACCCGCTTTCACCGCGACTATGCCATCCGATGTCACTATCTGCCTCTTATCCAGAAACCCGATACGGGAGCCGTAATCCCCAAGCCGTTAGCATGAAGCGGCACGCCTTGCATGACGAAACACGCGGGAAAACCGCCAGTGTGACAATCCCGCCACACCGCGCGATGTTCCGCTGGAACAGCTTTACAGCATGGTTGTGGACGGGGCCAGAGCACTGCCATGCGTCGGTGGCAACAAGTCGGCGTTGCGGCTTGTGCCTCAGTCTGCCATATCCCCGTTATCGTATCCTGACCGCGTTGGTCCGGATTAGGTGCGTCCGGCTTTCGGCCGGGCCACGCATCTCGCAGGAGAGTTCGTCGCATGCTTCGTGTCGTTTTGGCCCAGCCGCGCGGCTTCTGCGCCGGCGTCGAACGGGCCATCGAAATCGTCGAACGGGCCCTGAAGAAATATGGGCCGCCGATCTATGTGCGCCATGAGATCGTGCATAACCGCCATGTGGTCGAGGATCTGCGCACCCGCGGCGCGGTGTTCGTCGACGAGCTGGACGAGATCCCGCCGGGCGCGATGACCGTGTTCTCCGCCCATGGTGTCGCCAAGCGGGTGGAGGAAATGGCGGCCGAACGTGGCTTGCCGGTGATCGACGCGACCTGCCCGCTGGTCGCCAAGGTGCACAACGAAGGTCGGCGCTATGCAAGGCAGGACCGCGAGATCGTACTGGTCGGCCACGCTGGCCACGCCGAGGTCGAGGGAACGATCGGTCAGGTTCCGGCCAAGGTTCACCTCGTGCAGACGGTTGACGACGTGCCGACCTTACAGGTCGCGGACCCCGACAAGCTGGCCTATATCACCCAGACCACCCTGTCGGTGGATGACACGCGCGGCATCATCGCCGCTTTGAAGGACCGGTTTCCGACCATCGTCGGCCCGGATGTGCGGGATATCTGCTATGCCACGCAAAATCGCCAGACCGCCGTGCGGGAACTGGCGGGGTTGGTCGATCTGATCCTGGTGGTGGGATCGCGCAATTCCTCCAACTCCAACCGCCTGCGCGAAATCGGCGAGGAATTGGGCAAGCCGGCCTATCTGATCGACGACGCCGAGGCGCTGAGGGCCGAATGGTTCGAAGGCATCGGGTCGGTGGGCGTGACCGCCGGGGCTTCGGCGCCCGAATTGCTGGTTCGTGGCGTGGTCGAGGGGCTGCGTCAGTTTGGGGACGTCGAGATATCAACCATGAGCGGCGTCGCCGAAGACGTCCAGTTCCGCCTGCCGTTGCAACTCGCCGACGTCTGAGGATCGCGAAACCATGCCCATACCCTTGAGCCAAGCCATCCGCGTCGGTGCTTATGTCGTCAAGCAGCATCTGCTGGGACGCAAACGCTACCCGCTGGTGCTGATGATGGAGCCGTTGTTCCGCTGCAACCTGGCCTGCGCCGGCTGCGGCAAGATCGACTACCCCGCCGAGATTCTGAACCAGCGCCTGTCCGTCGCGCAGTGCATGGAAGCGATCGACGAATGCGGCGCCCCGGTCGTGGTGTTCGCGGGCGGGGAGCCGCTGCTGCATCGGGAGATCGACCAGCTGGTGCAGGGCGCGATGGCACGCGGCAAATATGTGATCCTGTGCACGAATGCGCTGCTGCTCGAAAAGAAGATGGACTTGTTCAAGCCGGACAAGCGCTTCTCGTGGTCCGTCCATCTGGATGGCGATCGGGAAGATCACGACAAGTCGGTCTGCCAGGATGGCACCTACGATCGCGCCGTCGCCGCGATCAAGGAAGCCAAGCGGCGCGGGTTCCGCACGCAGATCAACACCACGTTGTTCAACACCGCGAAACCGGAGAAAGTGGCGGCGTTCTTCGACGATGTCACCCAAATGGGCGTGGATGGGATCACGGTGTCTCCGGGTTACGCGTATGAGCGGGCGCCGGATCAGGAGCACTTCCTGAACCGGACAAAGACCAAGGAATTGTTCCGAGCGATCTTCCGCCTGCAGAAGCGGGTGAAATGGTCGTTCACGCAGTCTTCGATGTTCCTGGATTTCCTGGCCGGCAACCAGACCTTCCATTGCAAGCCGTGGGGCATGCCGCTGCGCAACTATTTCGGCTGGCAGAAGCCTTGCTACCTGCTGGGCGAGGGTTACGCGAAGACCTTCAAGGAGCTGATGGAAGATACCAACTGGGATCTCTACGGCACCGGCAACTACGAAAAATGCGCCGACTGCATGGTGCACTCCGGGTTCGAGGCGACCGCTGTCGCTGAATCGGTGACGAAGCCATGGC
>CAIRCM010000212.1 GCA_903877125.1 uncultured Acetobacteraceae bacterium
ATGTAGAACTGGCTGTTCGCGCTGTTCGGGTTGGACGTGCGGGCGGCGCCGACGGTGCCACGTTCGAACTTGTAGACCCGGCTGAACTCGGCGGGCAGATCAGGCAGGTCGGAGCCGCCGGAGCCGGTGCCGGTGGGGTCGCCACCTTGGGCCATGAAGCCGTCGATCACCCGATGGAACGGGGTGCCGTCGTAGAAGCCCTGGGCGGTGAGGGTTTTGACGCGTTCGACGTGCAAGGGGGCGATTTCCGGCAGCAGTTCGATCGTCACGCGGCCGGATTTGAGGTCCATGTAGAGGGTGTTTTCGGGGGAGGCCATCGTAGGTTCCTGTCGTATTGTGTTGGTATTATTTTGATTTCGCGCGCAGCCGTCACGGCTGACCGGTATCAGACGTCGGCGGCGACGCGCATGGTGACGATGCGATCGGGCTCGCCCATCACCTGGCCGTTCGACCCGGTGCCGCGCTTGATGGCGTCGACGAATTCCATGCCTTTCGTCACCTGGCCCCAGATCGTGTACTGGCCGTCGAGGCCAGGGTTGGGGGCGAACATGATGAAGAACTGGCTGTTGGCGCTGTCGGGGTTGGATGTGCGGGCGGCACCGATGGTGCCCCGCAGGAAATGGCGCTTGAGGGTGAACTCGGCTTTCAGGTCGGGGTATTTGCTGCCGCCGCCGCCGCTGCCGGTTGGGTCGCCGCCCTGGGCCATGAAGCCCTCGATGACGCGGTGGAAGGGGGTGTTGTCGTAAAATTTTTCCCGGCACAGGAGCTTCACCCGCTCCACATGTTTGGGGGCGAGGTCCGGGAAGAGGGTGATTTCGACCCGGCCGCTTTTCAGTTGCAGGTAGACGGTGTTTTGCGGGTCCATCGCGGGTTGCGCGAAGACGCCGGACGGCAGGGCCGCGGCGGCGGCGCCGGTCAGCAGGGTACGGCGATGCATTTGGATCTCCTGGCTTACTTGCGGATTCGCTTCATAACCGCATCGTAGGTGCGGGCTGGAACGAAGGAGGTGATATCCCCACCGAGGATCGCGACCTCCTTGACCAGTCGGGATGCGATGAACTGGTGGGTTTCGCTGGCCATCAGGAAGACGGTCTCGATATCCTGTGCCATGCGGTAGTTCATGCCGGCCATCTGGAATTCGTAGTCGAAATCCGACACGGCGCGCAGGCCGCGGACGATCATGGATGCGCCGACCTGTCGGGCGAACTGGATGAGCAGGCCTTCGAAGGGCACGACCTCGATCTGCATGCCGTTTTTATCGGCGATGGCATCGATTTCGGCTTTCACGAGTTCGACCCGTTCTTCGAGGCTGAACATGGGGCCTTTGCCGGTGTTGATCGCGACGCCGACCACGAGCTTGTCGAGCAGGCGCGCGGCGCGGGCGATGACGTCGAGATGGCCGTTGGTGACGGGGTCGAAGGTGCCGGGGTAGAGGCCGATCCGTCGTGGGTGCCCGGGTTTATTTTCCGCCATCGTTTCCTTCCTCCGCGGGCCCCTCGGGGGCCGGCGTGTCGTTGGTGCCGGGTTCGTCGGCTTCGTCGTCCAGGATTGGGAACACGCTGGTGACGTGCTCCCCGGCGTCGACCCGGAACAGGGTGACGCCCATGCCTTGGCGCCCGGTGATGCGCACCTGATCGCCGGGCACGCGGATCAGGCGTCCGGCATCGGTGACCAGCATGACGTCATCGCCGGTGCGGACCGGGAAGGTCGCGACCACGGCTTTGCCATTACGCGAGCCCAAGGTGATATTGGCAATCCCCTGCCCGCCCCGTCCGGTGACGCGGTATTCGTAGGCCGAGGTTCGCTTGCCGAAGCCGGTATCGGTGACGGTGAGGAGGATTTCCTCGGCCAGTTCCATGTCGGCGACGCGTTCCTGGGTCAGCGCGACATCGGCGACCAGTTCGTCGTCGGTGGGGCTTTCGGTTTCGTCTTCGTTGGCGGCGCGGCGTTTGGCGTTGGCGATTTTGATGTAGGCGGCGCGTTCTTCCATGGTCGCATCGACATGGCGGAGGACGGAGAGGCTCATGACCTCATCGCCCTGGAGCAGCTTGATGCCGCGGACGCCGGAGGAATCGCGGCCGGCGAAGACGCGGACGGTTTCGTCGTTGAGCTGGAAGCGGATGCATCGGCCCTTGCGGGTGGCGAGGAGTGCGTCGTCGCCTTCGCGGCAGGTCGCGACGCCGATGAGCTTGTCGCCTTCGTCCAGTTTCATCGCGATCAGGCCGGCGGCGCGGACGTTCCGGAAATCCGACAAACGGTTGCGGCGGACGTTGCCGGACATGGTGGCGAAGACGAGGTGCAGGCTGTCCCACAGGCTTTCGTCCTGCGGCAGCGGCAGGACGGTGGTGATTTCATCCGATCCGAGTTCGGGCAGCATGTTGACCAGCGCCCTGCCCTTCGCGGTTGGGCCGGCTTCGGGGAGTTTCCAGACGCGGACACGGAAGGCTTTGCCGCCGGAGGAGAAGAACAGCACCCATTGATGGGTATGGCCGTTGAAGCTGCGGGTGACGATGTCATCCCCGCGGGTGCTGGCGCCGGAGCGGCCGCGTCCGCCGCGGTTCTGGGAGCGGTATGTTTCCAGCGAGGTGCGTTTGATGAAGCCGTCGCGGGTGATGGTGACGACCATCTGGCCGGGTTCGATCAGGCTTTCGTCGTCCTGGTCGGCATCGGCCTCGGCGATTTCGGTGCGGCGGGGGGAGGCGATTTCCTTGCGGGCTTCGGTCAGTTCGTCCCGCATGACTTCCATGCGCCGGATGTGGGAGCCGAGGATTTCCAGCAGTTCCTGGATTTTCCCGGCGACCTCGTTCATTTCGGCCTGGATTTTTTCGCGTTCCAGTCCGGTGAGCCGGGCGAGGCGGAGTTCGAGGATGCCGCGGGCCTGTTCGTCGGTCAGGCGGACGGTGCCGTCGGCGGCGATGATGTTGCCGGGTTCGTCGATGAGGGCGAGGAGTGCGCCGATATCCTCGGCCGGCCAGTCCCGGTCCATCAGGGCGACGCGTGCGGCGGCGGCATCGGGGGCGGCGCGGATGAGGCGGATGACCTCGTCGATATTGGCGACGGCGATGGCGAGGCCGACGAGGTTGTGGGCACGGTCGCGGGCCTTGCCGAGATCGTAACGGGCGCGGCGGACGATCACTTCTTCGCGGAAGCGAATGAAGCATTGGAGCGCGTCTTTGAGGCCCATCTGGCGGGGCTGGCCGTCATCGAGGGCGAGGACGTTGATGCCGAAGCTGGTTTGCAACTGGGTGAAGCGGAAGAGCTGATTGAGGACGACTTCGGGGGTGGCGTCGCGGCGGATTTCGATCACGATACGCATACCGGAACGATCCGATTCGTCGCGCATTTCACCGATGCCCTCGACCTGTTTGGCGCGGACGAGTTCGGCGATTCTTTCCAGCAGTACCTTCTTGTTTACCTGATATGGGATTTCGGTGACGATGATCGCCATCCGATCCTTGCGCAGTTCCTCGAATTCGGTTTTGGCGCGGATCGTTATGGAATCGCGACCGGTTTCGAAGGCGCCGCGGCAGCCGGAGCGGCCGATGATGGTACCGCCGGTGGGGAAATCGGGGCCGGGGATGATCTTCATCAGATCGTCCAGGGTGACGTCCGGATTTTCCATGATCGCGAGGGTGGCGTCGATGATCTCCCCGGGGTTGTGGGGGGGGATGTTGGTCGCCATGCCCACGGCAATGCCGTTGGCGCCGTTGATCAGCAGATTGGGGAATTTGGCCGGGAGAACTTTCGGCTCGTTTTCCGATTCGTCGTAGTTGGGCTGGAAGTCGACGGTTTCCTTGTCGATGTCTTCGAGCAGGAGTTCGGCGGCTTTGGCGAGGCGGACTTCGGTGTAGCGCATCGCGGCGGGGTTATCGCCGTCGACGGAACCGAAATTGCCCTGGCCATCGATGAGCGGGACGCGCAGGCTGAAGGGCTGGGCCATGCGGACCATGGCGTCGTAGATCGCGGAGTCGCCGTGCGGGTGGTATTTACCCATGACGTCGCCGACGACGCGGGCGGATTTGCGGTAGGCCTTGTCGTGGGTGTAGCCGGCTTCGTGCATGCCGAAGAGAATGCGGCGGTGGACCGGCTTGAGGCCGTCGCGCGCGTCTGGGAGTGCTCGGGATACGATGACGCTCATGGCGTAGTCGAGGTACGAGCGGCGCATTTCGTCTTCCAGCATCACCGGCGTGGAGATGCCGTAGGGGCTGGGGGGCTGGCCGGTCGGATCGTCGGTCGTGTCGCTCAAGGGGTACTCTTAAAGTGGTTTGAACGCGGGTTGATAGGCTGATTCGGCCGGGTTGGCGAGGGGGTTGAGATGACGCCGAGCGATGGGGGTTTTCGGGGTATGGAGGAGGAAGATTTGGCACCGGTGGGGCCGAAGGCGGGGCAGACGGCGCGGGAGGCTCGGCTGGCGCGGGAGGCGGCGGCGTTGCGGGCTAATCTGCGGAAGCGGAAGGAGCAGGCTCGGGCGCGGGAGGCTGGAGGGGAGGAGGATCCGGAGGGTTGAGGGGGTGGCGCGGGGTTCGGGGGGTCGTTGGCAGGGGCTGTGCCGCTCGCGGCCTTGCTGGTTCGCACAGAGGGCGCGGAGAAAGACAAAGCCACAGAGAACGCGGAGAGGAGCTTTGGGTCCCTCGGCGGGCTCTGTGGTTTTGTCTTTCTCGGGGTGCTCTGTGCGAAATATTGTCGCCGGTTCCAACACGGGTTTCGCTGTTTTGGGTATGGCGCGGTGTTCGGGTTGGGGCGTTCCGGGGGGTCGTTAGTAGGGGCTGTGCCGCTCGCGGCCTTGCTGGTTCGCACAGAGGGCGCGGAGAAAGACAAAGCCACAGAGAACGCGGAG
>CAIRCM010000213.1 GCA_903877125.1 uncultured Acetobacteraceae bacterium
ACCGGTATAAGCTTGTAGCCCACCAGAGCCGCGGTATCGGCGCTCATGAAATCCATATTGCCCGACCACCCCGTGGCGATCGCGGCCTTGCCGAGGAACATCGCCTCCGCCGGCACCAGCCCGAACCCCTCGCTGCGATGAAGCGACATGACGATGTCGCAGCAGGCCGTCAGCGCGTGGCTCTCCGCGGTCGGGAAGGACCGGGTCTCGATCCGGATGTTGGGGCTGTCGGCTGCCTGTCTGATCCGCTCGAAATCCGCTGGCGCATGGTTGGGGTGGCCAATTTTCAGCACCAGAACACGGTCGGTCCTGTCCCCAAACGCCGCCTTGAACGCCGCGATCGCGCCCATCGGGTTCTTCCGGGCGAAGGACGACGCCAGATTGAATGATACCAGGACGATTACCGCCTCCGCCGGTAGACCGAATGCCGACCGATCGGCATGGGCGGGCAAAGGCGGGGCATCGGCGAGGGGCAGGGGCACCACCCGGACACGCCCTGGCTTCAACGGCTCCAGCGCATCCGCGGTGAAGCGCGACGGCGCCCATATCCGGTGCACGAACCGCGCGCCATGCCGCCAGTCCGGCGGCGCGGTTGGGAGTTCCCAATACCAACACCCGATCACCAGCCGGTTCCTCGCCAATGCGCGGCAGCTCCGCATGAACGCGAGCGGCATCTGCGGCGCATTGATATGAATGACCAGCGGCGCCCCGTCCGGCGGTGCCTCATCGGCCGGCGCCGGCAGTTCGGCTGTCGCATCGACCAGCGGCGGCACGTCCACGCGCCAGACCGGGACCCCAAGGCGCGTCGCCGCCGCGGCCATCAGACGCGCGGCCTCCCCCAGGCCGGAGGTGCGTGTCAATTCCCCCGCGACCGCGATGCCATGCGCCGCCGGCGGCGGATTGGCCCCCGGCCGAGGCGCCGTCCAGGCAACCCCGCGCGCCAGGGCCGCCCGGCGCGCCGTCGGTGGCAGCAAGCGCCAAAGCGTAAGGGCCAGTGCCTTCATCCGCCCCTCGGCATGATATCGTCGAACGGTCTGGCCCGGGGCGGGACCGCGAGCCCAAAGCAATCGCCCCGCATCAGGGACAGATTCGGGCTGTGGAACGGATCGCTTTCGAACACCCCAGGAAACCGCGACCGAAGGCGCAGCCGGTCCGCCATGTTCCGCTCCATCTCGTCCAGTCCGTAGTGCTTGCCGAACGTGATCGATTCGGCGTGAAGCAGTTGCGCCTCCGCGGCGAATACCACACCCTGCCCAAGTTCTCTGGCTCGGAGACAGAAATCGACGTCGTTGAACGCACTGGGATACGCCTCGTCCATCCCCCCAAGCCGATCCCACAGCGTCCGGCGAGTCAGCAGGCAAGCGCCGGTGACGCACGATACTTCCTGCGACAACAAAGCCACCTCCCCGGTGTCCATTTCGCGATCCGGCGTGAAGCGGTGGAGGTGCTCGCCGGTCCCATCCGGCAACATGACAACCCCCGCGTGCTGCACCGACCGGTCTTCGTAGGAAAGCCGGGCACCCACGATCCCAACCGAGGGATCGGCCAAATGACCGACCATGACCGCCAGCCAGTCTGCCGTCAGAGGTGCGATGTCGTCGTTCAACAGGCAGATCAGCTGGCTGTCGGTAGTTCGCACCGCGATATTGTTGACCGTGGCGAAATTGAATGCTTCGGCCTGAATGACCAGGTGACGCACGCGCGCATCGCGCGTCAATGCCGCGATGGTCTCCAACTGCGTGGCATCCAGCGGCCCGTTGCACGAAACAGCAACGACGATGTCAAAATGGGCGTAATCCGTCTTCGCGAGCACGGCCCGGATGTAATGCAGCACATGCGGCGATCGGCACGCCGAAGGTATAACGATGCTGACGTGCGGTTGCATGGCGGGCGGCGCACGGAAACGTACCCGGAGCGGCTGGCCGAGCTCGACCGTCGCCGGAAGCTGGGTACGGTCGATATGATCGGAAACGACTTTCGCCATCGCGGACGCGGGTGCCATTTCGATGTCGGCGCGCCGGTGCGTCAGGACGTACGGGATGCGATGCGTTTCGCCAGCCAGGCCCTTTTCGTAAAGCCGCAGCCACGCGTCCAGCCGCAAGGCCTCCGCCCATGCTTCGCCGCCTGCTGTGACACCGTCCATAGCGTCCTTCCGGATCAGCCAAACCCCGGTGCAGGGGGCATCGCTCAGCATGGCGGTATGGTTCGGCGGCGGCTTGAACCGGGGCGAGAACCGCGCCCCGCTGAAGTCGATGGAATCCTCGTCCGCGAAGAGAATGGCTGGATGCCCCAGCCGTGTGGCACTCGCCGCGAGCACGGCCAGAGCGTGCGGCGCCAGCATCTCCCCGGCCTGCAGCACGGCGACATACGGCGCGCCCGATGCCGCGAGGGCCGCGGTGAGCCCGTCCTCCCCCGGACCGGCCGTCAGTATCGCACGGGGCGCGATGCCCAGACTTGCAGAGGCACTTTCGCACGTCGCCGCGGTCGGACCCTCCGCGCCGCCGGTATGCACGACAAGGCAGTCGATAGCCGGCCAGTTCGCCCGATCGGACACCCTGGCAAGCCGATCGACCGTCGCCATGTCCCATCGGTCGAACAGCGCGCACCAAACCGAATAGGGCACCCGTTGACCTGTTTGACCGAGATTGCCGAGCTCCCCGCGCAGACGTCCGAACACGCCGCGTGGGTTCAGGCGTAGGCACCGCAGCACCGCCCATAGCAGCCGGGGTAGGTGCTCCCGAGCGATGCGCAATGCCGCTGCCCGGCGGCTCACAGCGACACAGCCAAGAACAATCTGGGCCGGCGGTGCCGCGTGGCCAAACAATTCGATTCTCACGGTGCAGGAATCGACCGGCAGAAAAATCACGAACCCGGAGGAACGTGACGCCAAAATGGTCGCACCGACCGGGACCGTGCCGCCATGCGTCAGAAGGATGTCGATGCGCGCGGCAATCGCGGTCTCCCGCGGTTGTGCCGAGGGCGGTACGGATAGAATGCACCATGTCCCCCGTAGCGCCTGGGGAACTGGCCCGCTGTACGTCGCCGCGCCGCTCCGTGCGAGTGTCAGGACCGCTCGGGGCCGTTCCGGCATTGCGCCTTCACCGGCCCAGCAGCCGCAGAGGCGCGGTTAACCGCCAGGAGGTGGACGCACGCAGGGACGCAGCCAGACTTCGTAGATTGTACGCCGATAGCCACCATATCTCATCCAAGTTGGGACTCGGCTTGCCGGCCAATCGACCCAACAGCCGTATCGGTGCCGAGAGGGTCCAACTCGTGGAGTTATAAATATTCACGACCTCCCGCAACGCTTCCACGCGATCGGTGTGTTCCACATGGCCGCTGTCGTCCACCGCGACCTCAGTCACCGTCCGCCGGCTTCTCAGAACTTCAACTTCGGTCAGCAGGTCGCGGATGCGCTTTGACGTCCCGACGGGCCACAGAACCGTGGGTAGATTGTCGAACCGTTCGTTGATCCGGTTGTAGTTTTCCACCCATTCAGACTGCGCATGTAAGGTGGAGGACGACTGCGAATCCTGCCAGAACCGATAGACTGCGGTAATGGTCGGTGCGCCGGCCACTCCCACCAGTGCCCCGCTGCGCAGGAGATAGTCCCAATCCTCGGTTGTACTGAGGTCCTCGTCGAATTTGAGGCCGAGTTGATGAAATAGGCCTCGGGGAAAGCCGAGTGTCATGAATGGCGAGTGATTGAGCCGCAGCGTCTCGAACCAGTCGAAGTCCTCGCGGAAGGGACGATCCATCTTGGATACGGCACGCACGCCGGACACGCCCCGGCACACCATCCGGGAAACCGTTTGCGTCACCGCCACGCTACGCAGGATGCGGCCCGGTGACTCACGTGCGATATCCCTGAAAGTCTCGACCCAATGTCCGAACACGGTGTCGTCGTCGTCAAGGCTCATGATATAGTCGCCGTTTGCTTCCGCGAACCCGACATTCAATGGCGCGGACCGTCCGCCATGGTCCACGCGGATGAAGCGTATCTTATTGCGGAACCAGTCCGGCTGGTCCAGGATAAGCCGCTCGATGCCCGCTGTCCGTTCAGCGTCCAGCTTGTGGCCCATCAGCAGGATTTCGAAATCCGTGACGCTCTGGCCGGTAAGGCAGGTCAGGATTTCGGTGAGAGAATCTATACGGTTACCCTGCGTCCGCATGACGATGCTGAGGAACGGCCGCACCGTCTCACCACGCCCGACGAACGGATCGATGGCTGCCGGTTCCGACGGAACGCACAGACGAACGAGTTGGTTGGCATCGCCGTATTGGTCGGCACTGGCGCGCAACGCCCTCATGAATTGACCGAGATTAGCCGCCCACTGGAACATCGGATGCTCCGCCGGGAAAGCCTGGTCGCTGGTCGCCTGCAAATAATCGAAAGAATCGACGATCCGTAAGCCCGTATGGGCCAACAAGCGCCGTAACACGCTGTCGCTGAACAGATATCGATGAGTATAGTCCAAAATGCCAGCTTCGGTGTAGTCCCACTGGCCGAATAACAGTCGGAAGCCGATGTCCCGGTGCGCGGTGTTCGGCACGCTGATCACGACGACCGCATGATGCTCCACCGCGATCTGGCGGAGCGCACGGATCGCACCGATGGGATCGTGGACATGCTCCAGCGTATCGATGATGGTGATCGAGGCGACTGGCCGTCCCGCGATGACCGCGTTCAAAGCGCGATATGTTGACTCATGGTCGGATAACCCAACCTTATGCGTCTCGAAGCCGCGGCTGGCCAGCGAGGCCAGTCCGAGATCGCCCAAATCGCATCCGACATAACTGCGCCCCAGGGCCTCGGTGACCGGTTCAGCGATGGGGCCGAAGCCGCAACCGATGTCGAGGTGAAGCCCGTGATTCGGCTCCGACGCCTGGCGCTTCAGGAGTTCCAACGCATTGCCGTACACGCTGATGGGCGTGAAGGCGTCGGCGTACGTATTGTCTCGCTGATATATTGTCACAGTGCGAATCTATGTTTGGCATAGAAGCCGTTGATGAATTCGCCGATCTCGTGCTTGGGGTCGACCGGCGTCGGCAGTTTTCCCTCGCTCCGGCGTTGTTCGAACGTCATCATCGCCTTCGTGGTGAACGCGTTGCCGTTCGCTCGGAAGTCCTTCAGGATCGCCTCGACGATATCGGCACGCGACCATTTGTGCGCCAACATCAAGGCCGCTTCCGCCGAGTAATACCGTTCGGCATCCGAAGGTTGCCACGCTCCGCTGTTCGACAGGCGTTTGTCATGGAAGATCACTGCGGCGGGCTGGAAGATCACCTTGTAACCGGCCAGGCGAACCTGCCAGGAAAAATCCACATCGTCGCAGTAAAGGAAAAAAGTGTCTGCGTCGAACCCGCCGATACGTTCGAACAACGCCCGCGGGATCATCGCGCATGCGGTTGCGGCCCAACTCGTTTCCCCGGTGACCGGGTCATAGTCCTTGGGGTGCTCGATCGGTAACTGCTTGGCCTCGGCCATCCCAGTCGTATCGGACTCGAACGTCGCCAACAGCGTTTCGAGCAGGCGGGGGGCAACGACGACATCGGGATTTTGGATCACCAGAAAGTCGGTCGAAGCGTTGGCGGCAAGCCGGTTATGCCCACGCGCGGATCCCAGATTGCCATCGAAGAAATCATATTCGA
Organism: uncultured Acetobacteraceae bacterium; assembly: GCA_903877125.1. Taxonomy (GTDB): domain Bacteria; phylum Pseudomonadota; class Alphaproteobacteria; order Acetobacterales; family Acetobacteraceae; genus Rhodopila. The sequence goes on from CAIRCM010000213.1 coordinate 5,653, forward strand.
TGTTCACCGCACCCGGATACAGCCCGCGCAATTGCGCGACCTCCTGCTCCGACAGGCAGGGCTTCGGCGAACTGTCGCCGTAGGCGACCTCCACCCGCGACAGGTGGCCGCCTTCGATAGCCAATTCAGCCGAACGGCCAAGGCTCAGCAAGGCCCGTTCGACGCTCTCATAGCCATTCCCGTAGAGCACTGATTGAACGCGCACCGTCGCCGGCCGCGTCAAAAATCCGCCAGATGATGTGGCTGATGGTCTGCTGCTGTCCGACAATCCTATGCTTCCTCTTCAAGCGCGAGCTGGCGGTCGATCCACGATTTCAGCCGGACCAGGCCGCTTTCCAGCGTATAACGGGGGCGCCAATCGAGCGCGCTCAGTGTTGGTTCGATCAGACAGGCCGCATGCCGGACATCGCCATACCTGTAAAGACCGCAAACATGCGGCGCCGGCGCATCGTATAGCTTGGCGATCAGCGTGCCGGCATCGCCGATACTCGATGCGGCGCCCGTTCCGATATCGAGAGACCGCGGCAACTCAGCCGACGCATCGAGCGCCGCGACAATGGCTGCGGCAACGTCGTCGATCAGAACGAAATCGCGCAACATCTGCCCGTCCTCGTAGAGCGGAATGCTCTTGCCGGCCCGCGCCAGACGGCAAAACAAAGACACGATGCCGGTGTACGGATTGCTGAGCGACTGACCAGGGCCATAGACATTCTGCAGCCGCAGCACGATCGGTGTCGTGCCGTACGCGGCCGCCCAGGAATACAGCACGTGTTCCTGCGTCAGCTTCGTCGCGCCGTAGACGCTGGTTGGAACAGTCCGTGTCTGCACCGCGGAGGATGGAGTCGCGTCCATCCCCTCGAAATCCCAGGCCCCCTTCGCCAATTGGTCGCGCGTCCGGTAGCCCGGGTAACAAACCTCGCCCCCGTCACGTCTCCGCCACGCCCCCTCGCCATACACGGCCCGGCTGCTGCACAGCAGGATACGCTCGGGAACGATACCGTGACGCGCGAAAGCATCCAACATCACTGCCGTGCCAGTGACATTGGTATGGGTATGCCGCGTCGCTTCTGTCAGGGATTGGCCGGTTCCGGTTTCCGCGGCCAGATGCACGACGACGGTCGGTTGGACCGCCGCCAGTACTCGCTCCCAGGACGCCGGATCGGTGATGTCGAGACGCATCAGTTCGACCCCCTCCGCCAGAGCGTCGGGCCGATTCTGGGTCTTATGAACCTGCGGATGCATCATGTCGACGGCCACCACGCGGTCGAAACGGCGCACCAGGTCCGCGGATATCGAGCAACCGATGAACCCGGCGCCGCCGGTAACGATACAGCTACGCTCCGGCATTTTGGACTTCCTTTCTGACCGGACGGCCCGGTTTCAGTCGCAGAGCGGTCTCCTCTACGGTCTTCCAGGAGAACAGCGCGAATACAAACGTCACGGGCAGCGTCAGCGCCAGGTTGCCCAAGGCGCCGATCTGGCCGGGCCAAAGCGTTGCGATGGTTTGTTGGACCGGAAACCCGCAGAGATACATCCCGTAGGAAACATCGCCCCGCTGCAGCAGGCGGCTCAACGCGCCGCCGACGGTGACGCTGCCAACGGAGATCACCATATAGGGCAACGTCGCCAGAAGGAGCACCTCGGCGACCGCATATTCGTTCACGACCCCCGATAGCGCCTGTAATCCTGCCCCGACGATCGCAAAAAGCAAAATCGAAAACAGCGGCCGGCCGAAGCGGTGCAGACCGAATACCGCATAGAGCGCCCCGACCTGAAAATACGGCGCCATTTCGAGGACGGATGGTATGCTGGTACCGTAGAAGACCGGAACCGGTGCGATCGTGACGAACCTGACGAAATAAAGCCCGGCGATCGCGCTGACGACGAAGAAGATCGCGACGCTGCAACGCGCGGATTGCACCGAACGTCCGATGACGAACGGGGTCGCGATATACATCGCCATCTCCGCCGGCAGACTCCATAGCGACCCGTTCACGACAGAAGGATAGGGCAGTCCGCCAAACAAGCCGGGCAGCGAATACACCGGATACAGAGCAACGTTCCAAAGATAGAACCGGGTCCCGTGCGCGTGCAGATAATCATGCAGCGAAAGAGTCGTGAATATGGGCCCCAGGACGAAGGCCGACAGCACCACCACCAGCGCCAATGCGGGGATGATCCGCAACACGCGCCTGAGCGCGAAGGCGTGCAGCCGAGGGTCGGCAAGCCAGCTTCGTGTGATCATCAGACCGCTGATGATGAAGAAAATCTTCACCCCCATGGTGCCAACCGGATTGCCATACCAACCCGGCGGGGCACCGCCGGTCAGCGCGTACGAATTCGCCCAGAGCACCATGCTCGCAGCCACGATACGCATGATGTCGAAGAGGTTTGTCTCCCGCACGCGGCCGGCCGCGCCGCCGGCTGGTGGACTGGAGGCAGCGCTCGGCAGACGACCGCCATCGCGCGCCTTGGGCAGCATCAAATTCATTTCCTGGCAGTTTCCCTATACCGGCCCCGCAATACACTCAGACGCCGAAGCGGCGCGGTAATCCGCCAGCTTATGCTTTGCCGCAGCCGGATCGCAAGCAGGTCCGCCTCGTCGGCGGTCATCGATCCAATCCGAGCGAGTTCGTGTCGATAGCTGATGCCAAGGAGTGCCTGGATGGATCGCAACGGGGCCGATACCCGCCAGGACGTCGATTCCAGGATATGCTGAACCTGCGCCCGCGCCCGGTTCGGGGTGAGCCATCCGTCGGGTTCAAGCATCGCCGCGGGAATATCGACCCGCACCCCGCCATCGGACAGGCGCCGCAATTCCGCTCGGAACCGCTCCCGCTGCTCCAGCACTTCAATCAGCGGCCGCACGTTACCCGCCGGCATGGCAAACGGTTCCGCGTTCCATTTGTCCCAAATCTTGTGATGGTTCACGACCCATTCGTCTTTATGATGCACGGTTCGGGATGATTCACCCACGCCCCACCACCGGTCGATCGACGAGATCTCCGGCGCATTGCCAATTCCGCATACGGAAATGCAACGCATGAGGAAATCCCAATCCTCGGTCGTGGTGAGTGTCTCGTCGTATCGCACGCCCAAATCGTGGAAGGCCTCGCGCGGTATCGCCAAAGACACCGGAGGGGAACGGTTCTCCAACATGTGGTCAAAAAAATCGAAGCGCGCCGGATAAAACGCTTCCGGCGACCCTTCCGCGCGCAAGCCAGGCACCCCGCGCACGGCGACGCTGTCGACCGATTGAAGCGCGGCCAACGCCCGCAAGACCTTGCCGGAATTGGCGCGTGCGAGGTCGTGGAACGTTTCAACCCAGTGCCCGAACACCGCGTCATCGTCGTCCAGCACCGCGATGTACTCGCCCAATGCCGCCGCTAAACCGACATTGAGCGGGCGCGTCCGGTTGCCATCGTTCACATCGATCTGCCGAATGCGCTGTTGCATCCATCGGGGGGCGTCGGCGATGGCGCGATCGACGACCGCCCGACCCGCGGCGTCCAGTCGGTGACCCAGGATCAGCAGTTCGAAATCGGTATCGGTCTGAGCCGTCAGGCAGGTCAGTACTTCGACGAGCGTATGCGGCCGGCGCCCCTGGGTCCGGGTGATAATGGATAGGAACGGTCTTGTGTCGCTTCCTGCATGCGCCTCCATTCCTCTCTACCCCTGGAGTAATTCGACCATCGTCGTGCCCAGCGCCGCCGGGCTGTCCGATACGCGAATCCCGGCCGCACGCATGGCCTCCATCTTCGCCGCCGCCGTGTCCAGCCCACCGCTGATCACCGCGCCGGCATGCCCCATGCGACGACCCGGCGGCGCGGTCGCCCCGGCGATGAATCCCACCGTCGGCTTTTTGACGCTGTTACGCGCGAGGAAATCCGCCGCTTCGATCTCGCTCTGCCCGCCGATTTCCCCGATCATGACGATCTGCTTCGTCTCCGGGTCGGCCAGCAGCATTTCCAGCACCTCGACGAAATCGGTGCCTTTCACCGGATCGCCGCCAATGCCCACACAACTGCTTTGACCCAGGCCGGCGGCGGTTGTCTGTGCCACCGCCTCATACGTCAGCGTCCCGGAGCGGGAGACAATGCCGACACTGCCCCGGCGGTGAATATGCCCGGGCATGATGCCGATCTTGCAGGCGTCGGGCGTGATCACCCCAGGGCAGTTGGGCCCGATCAGCCGTGAGGAAGAACCGGACAGCGCCCGCTTGACCCGCACCATGTCCAGCACTGGAATCCCGTCGGTGATACACACGATCAGCGGAATCTCGGCGTCCACCGCTTCGAGGATGGC
>CAIRCM010000214.1 GCA_903877125.1 uncultured Acetobacteraceae bacterium
CTAACATGAAGCCAGTCGGAAAGCCGGATGCGGGAAACCCGCACGTCCGGTTTGATGAGCGGGGGAGGGAAACGGGTTGCCTTGGCAATACCGCGCCCTTCCTCGACTCTACTGAGAAACATCGAACCCAACAACCGCAGATTAACTGAATATTAAAGAATCATGTGTATTCCAGCCACCGCCCAATGCAGCGCGGAAGCCAAGAATCATGATCGACAACACCCTGACACACCAGGTCATAGGCCTCGCGATGAACATTCATTGCGCCTTCGGCCCGGGACTTCTGGAATCTGCCTACGAAGAATTCCTCTCCATCGAACTCGCGCACGCCGCCATCCCGTTCGAACGCCAAGTGCCGATCGCGGCCTCGCATCGCGGGCAAAAAGCAGCCACCGCCTTCAGGGCTGACCTTGTCATCGACGACAACCTCATCGTCGAAATCAAATCCGTCGACAGACTGGCCAGAATCCACGAGGCCCAAATCCTGACCTATCTACGTCTCTCCGGCCGCCGGGTCGGGCTGCTGCTCAACTTCAATACGGTCCTGCTGAAGGACGGCATCAAGCGCTTCCTCAATTCCCCCCATCCCTGATACCGGGTAAACAAGCGGCGAAGGAGCCTTCGCCCCATGCATGTCGCCACCTCGCCCGCCTTCAAGGATAACGCTCACCAGGCCCTGGCAAACACCGGCCTACAGAAGGCCCTCGCCCGCAGCGGACCCAGTTTCATCGCCCGCCGAACCGCCGCCCGCGACGGACTCCCCGAGTTCGAGGAACTCAGAAACACCGCCCGCGACATCAAAAATCACGCGCTGGCCAACCTCGACTTCTACCTCGAAACCTACGAGGCCAACGTCAAGGCCGCCGGTGGTCACGTCCACTGGTGCACCGACGCCGCCGCCGCCCGCAAAGCGGTGCTGGACATCTGCCAACGCGTCGGCGCGAAGACGGTCACCAAAGGCAAGTCCATGATCGGCGAGGAAATCGCCATCAACGACCACCTCGAACAGCACGGCATCACCCCGGTCGAAACCGATCTCGGCGAATATATCATCCAGCTCCGCCACGAGTTGCCCAGCCACATCATCGCTCCCGCCTTCCACCTCAACATGGAGGATTGGGAGGAAGCCTTTCGTAAACACCACACCGAACTGCCCCCCGATCGTTCCCTGCACGAACGCCGCGACATCCTGGTGGAAGCCCGCACCCGACTCCGTAACAAATTCCTCGCCGCCGATGTCGGCATCACCGGCGCGAATTTCCTCATCGCCGAAACCGGCAGCAGTGTCATCGTCACCAACGAAGGCAACGGCGACCTGACCCAAACCCTGCCGCGCGTGCATATCGTGCTCGCCAGCATCGAAAAATGCGTGCCCACGTTGGAGGATTGCACCTCCCTCCTGCGCCTGCTCGCCCGTTCCGCCCCCGGACAGGATTTCTCCGTCTACACAACCTTCTCCACCGGCGCGCGCCGCCCGGGCGACCTCGACGGCCCCGAAGAATACCACGTCATTCTCATCGATAATGGCCGCTCCGCCATGATCGGTACCGAGTTCCAGGACATGCTGCGCTGCATCCGTTGCGCCGCCTGCATGAACCACTGCCCGGTCTACGGCGCCGTCGGCGGCCATGCCTATGGTTGGGTCTATCCAGGCCCCATGGGTTCCGTCCTCACCCCCGGCCTGATCGGCGTCGAAAAAGCCGGCCATCTTCCCAACGCCTCCACCTTCTGCGGCAAGTGCGAAAGCGTCTGCCCCGTCAAAATCCCGTTGCCAAAACTGATGCGCCACTGGCGCGAACGCGAGTTCGAACGTCACCTCAGCCCGTCCGCGCATCGCACCAACCTCGGCCTGTGGGCCTGGTTCGCCAAGCGCCCCGCCATGTACCGCGCGGCTACTCGAATCGGCGCCGTCGCCATGGGATTGTGGGGCCGCAAGAAAGGCCGTTTTGCCTCCATGCCATTCGCCGGCGGCTGGACCTCCGGCCGAGACCTCCCCGCACCCGAAGGCGACACCTTCTTCGCCCGCTATGCTCGGGCACAGCGCGACGGAACCCTCTGAACATGACCAGGGAACTCGTTTTGAATGCGATCCGCCGCGGCTTGAAGCGCGGCCCCATCCCGGAAGACCAGAAAACCATGCTGCGCGGCCGATTGGAGCGGCATCCCCGCCATACAATTCCCGCCCGGTCCCGCCTTCCGCATCCGCAACAGGTCGATCTGTTTGTGCGCAATGTCGAAAAGGAGTTCGGCACCGTCACCCGCGTCGCGAACCCGGCCGAAGTGCCCGCGGCAGTCGCCGACTACCTCTCCGCCCAAAACCTGCCCAGCCGTTTCGTCATGGCACCGCATCCCGAACTTCAGGCCATCCCCTGGGCCGAGCGCCCGTTGCTGGAAATCCACGAGGGCAAGGCCGAGGCAACCGATGCCGTCAGCGTCCAGCACGCCTTCGCCGCCATCGCCGAAACCGGCACCCTGATGCTGCCCAGCGCGCCCGTCCGTCCAACCACCCTGAACCTGCTCGCCGATACCGCGATCGTCGTGCTGCGAACCTCCGCTTTGGTCGGCGCATATGAGGAAGCCTGGGACAGGCTCCGCGCCGAAATGGGCGCCATGCCCCGCAATGTGATGCTGGTCACCGGCCCGTCCCGATCCGCCGATATCGAGCAGGCGCTGGAGCTCGGCGCGCACGGGCCACGGAACCTGCACGTTATCGTTGTGGAGGATGTGTGATCTCCGTTCGCCGGAACGATTGCCACTCGCGCGATTTTCGATTGTTGGGACTGCAATTATCCGACTGACAGAGTGATTCGCCCTATGTTGCCTCTGCCCACTGTTCCCTACCGTTCGTTGCTATTGGCCGGTGTTGCCGCCATCGCCATATCCGTTCACGCGTCCGCGCAGACGGTTTCAACGTCTGTGACCGGTCCGGTCGCGGTCGGCGCTGGCACGCCGCTTATTGTCACCGGCACCGGCACGATCGCCTCGACCGCTGGCAGCACTGACGGCGTGACCGCCGGAGTTGCCAGTCCATCCCTGTCGAACAGCGGCCTGATCACGGCATCGGGCGCCTCCAGCTATGGCGTGCATGTCACAAGCGGCGGCAATCTGACCGCGGTGACCAATGTCGGCAGCATCGCGCAGACCGCGGGCGGGACAGCGCTGAAGGTTGAGTCCGGCGGCACGATCGGCACCTTCAACAACGTCAGTGGCGGCGCGATCGGCTCCGGTAGCGCTGGCTATGGCATTGTCATCGCAGGCCAAGTTGGCGCGCTGACGAACAGCGGTACCATCGGTGGACCGTCCACAAATAATTATACAGGCATCTCTCTCTCATCCGGCGGTACGATCGCATCGATCGTCAACAATGCGGGCGGTCAAATTCTGTCCGGTGGCGCTGGCGGCTTCGGCGTGGCAATCAGAGGGGCCCTGGCTACATTGACCAATGCCGCCGGCGGCACGATCGCCGCGAGTGGAGATCGCAGTGCCGGGGTGTATTTGACCTCCAACAATTCCGGCACCGGTTCCGTCACCGGCGTGACCAATGCCGGGCTGATTCAGGCCAACGGCTCCTACAGCTCGGGTATTCTGGCCGCATCCACGGCACGGGTCTCCTCGGTTACCAATGGCGGCACCATCCAGGCCAATGGCTTGAATGGCTACGGCGTTAACATTCCAGGTGGATCTGTTGGTGTTTTGACCAACACGGGCCTGATCCGGGCCGACGGCACCCACGGCTCGGGTGTCCAATTGTCCTCTTACGGTTCGATCGGTACCCTAACCAACGGCGGTACCATTCAGGCCAACGGATTCAACGGCAACGCGGTCTACCTTCAGTATGGTAGTTCGGTCCGTGTCATCAACAACACCGGCTCGATCCTGGCCAATGCTGACTCTGGTTGGGGTGTGTTCGTTTCGGGTGGATCGATCGGCACCCTGACCAACAATGGGGTCATTCAGGCCAACGGCGCCTACAGTGTCGGCGTTGCCGTTGTCGAAGGCGGCTCGATCGGCACCCTGACCAACAACGGAACCATTCAGGCCAACAGCTACGCTGGTCAGGGAATCGTTATCCACGCTGGCACGATTGCCGCTGTCGCCAACACCGGCTTGATCCAGGCCAATGGATCCTATGGCTCCGGGATCGGCCTGGACGCCGGGAGGTTCACGCCCATATTCGGTTACAACACCGTGATCGGCGTGCTCACGAACAGCGGCACGATCCAGGCGAATGGATATGGCGGTTACGGAGTCAATGTTCGCAACGGTACGATTACCGCGCTGACCAATACCGGCCTGATCCAGGCTAGCCCATCTTATTCACCGTTCTATTCCGCACACACAAATTATCGTGCCGCGCTTGGCGTAGGCACGCCTTCCCCTCTGCTGGTTTGACCGCGTTTTGGACCATATCTGGCAGGCGCTGGGGGTTGGCTGGCAAGGGA
>CAIRCM010000215.1 GCA_903877125.1 uncultured Acetobacteraceae bacterium
AGCCCGACGCCACCCGCCGGAACCTCACCGGCCAGGTCAACGCCTGCCTGGAAGCCGCCGGCCTGCGCATCGTCGCCCAGAAGCGCATCCACATGACCACCGCCCAGGCCGAAGCCTTCTACGGCGTGCACCGCGAACGCCCCTTCTTCCGCGATCTCGTGACCTTCATGACCTCCGGCCCCGTCGTCGTGCAGGTGCTCGAAGGTGAAAACGCCGTCGCCGCCAACCGTGAAGTCATGGGCGCCACCAACCCCGCCAACGCGGCCGAAGGCACCATCCGCAAGAAATTCGCCGAAAGCATCGAGGCGAATTCCGTCCATGGCTCCGACAGCCTGGAAAACGCGGCGATCGAGATCGCCTACTTCTTCGCCGGCACCGAAATCGTCGGCTAACCGCCATGTTGAACAATGTCGCCCAATTGCTCGGTCGCGCTCTCATGAGCGCGATCTTCATCCAGGGCGGCATCAACAAGGCCCTGAACGCACAGGCAACGATCGCGGGATTTTCGCACTATCCCGCGTTATCGAACCCCAGCCTGTCCTATGCCGTGGCATTGGTCGTCGAGATCGGTGGCGGAATCGCCGTGCTGGTGGGCTGGAAGACAAAATGGGCGGCGCTGATTCTCGCCGCTTGGTGCATCGCGACCGGGCTGGTTGCGCACTACCACCCCGGTGATCGCGGGCAGATGATCCACTTCATGAAGAACATCTGCATGGCCGGCGGCTTCCTGCAACTCTTCGTGCTCGGAGCCGGCCGGTTCAGCTTGGATAAACGCTAGATTACAGCAGAAAGAAGCCCATCGCGGCCAGCAGCAGGATCAAAAAGATCACCGTGCCCACGGTCGCGTTGGTGAAACCGCCCCAAAATTTCATCCGGTCGGCCAGAAACGCCTCCTGCGTTTCGGGTCCATGAAATCTGGTGCTCTGTTCGGCCATGTCGGTGCCCCGGTATCGGAAGGATTGCGTATCGCCGACCTTCTATGGCACCCGGCCCGCGTCCGGCAAGTCCCGGGGCAAGTCCCTGTGCAAGTCCCCACCAAGGAACGCCGCCAGCGTCGCGGGATAAAGCCGGTGCTCCTCCACCAGAACCCGGGCGGCCAGCGAGTCCTCGGTATCATCCGGCAGAACCGGAACCCGAGCCTGCGCCAGGATCGGCCCCTCATCCACCCCCAAAGTCACCAGATGCACCGTGCATCCATGCTCGGCCACACCCGCCTCAAGCGCCCGAGCATGCGTGTGTAATCCAGGAAAGGCCGGCAGAAGGCTGGGATGGATGTTCAGCAGCCGCCCCGCCCACGCTTCGACCAGCACCGACGTCAGCACCCGCATATACCCGGCGAGGCACACCACCTCGACCCCAGCAGCCACCAGCGCGGCATTCATCGCCGCTTCATGCGCCGCGCGATCGCCCTTGAACGTCCGATGATCGATCGCTGCGACCGGAATACCGGCTGCCGCCGCCGTCGCCAGCCCGGCCGCATCGGGATTGTTCGACAGCACCAGCGCGACTTCCGCCGGATAAGCGGGATCGGCGGCGGCGCGCACCAGCGCCTCCATATTCGATCCGCGTCCGCTGATCAGAATGCCGATCCGTCGCTTCACGCCAGCCATCCCTCGGGCAGTGCGATCCGCACCGACGTGTCGCCCGCCACGATGGTCCCGATTCGTGCGACCTGCTCGCCCTGCGCCGCCAAAAGCGACATCGCCGCGTCCGCATCGGACACCACCAGCGCCATGCCGACCCCGCAGTTAAACACCCGCAGCATCTCCTCCGCCGCCACCCGGCCCGTCCGCGCCAACCAGGGGAACACCGTCGGCACCGCCCAGGCCTGGTCCAGCACCGCCGCGGTCCCCGCCGGCAGCACCCGGGGCAAATTTCCCGGCAGCCCGCCGCCGGTGATATGCGCCGCCGCCTTCAACAGCCCCGCCCGGTGCAACGCCAGCACCGACCGCACATAAATTCGGGTCGGCGTCATCAGCGCGGCCCCCAGTGTCATGCCCGTCGCGAATGGCGCCGCCGAGTCCCAGCCCAGCCCGCTCGCCTCCACGATCTTGCGTACCAGCGAGAACCCGTTGGAGTGCACCCCCGCGCTCCCCAGGCTGACGATCGCATCGCCCGGCGCGACAACGCCCGGCAACAACGCCCCCCGTTCCGCCGCACCGACCGAAAACCCCGCGAGGTCATAGTCGTCCGCCTGATACATCCCTGGCATTTCCGCCGTTTCGCCGCCCACCAGCGCGCAACCGGCCTGCCGGCAACCCTCCGCGATGCCCGCGATCACCGCACGCGCCTGCGTCACGTCCAGTTTCCCGGTCGCGAAATAATCCAGGAAAAACAGCGGCTCCGCGCCCTGCACGATCAGATCGTTGACGCACATTGCCACCAGATCGATGCCCACCGTGTCGTGGATGCCCGTCTCGATCGCGATCTTCAGCTTGGTCCCCACGCCATCCGTGGTCGAAACCAGCACCGGGTCCTGAAACCCCGCCGCCTTCAGGTCGAACAGCGCGCCAAAGCCGCCGAGCCCCCCCATGACCCCCGCACGTACGGTCGATCGGGCGAGCGGTTTGATCGCCTCGACCAGGGCTTCGCCGGCGTCGATGTCCACGCCGGCCGTCCGGTAGTCCAGTCCATTGGTCACGGCGGCTCCGCCTATGCTATTCAGTTGATTGGGGTCGGACACAACCATAGGGACCGCCCAGAGGACAATGCCTGACGGCTCGCAATTCGAACGGGACGCCTCCTACGGGCTGATCACATTGCCCAATGTGGTCACCTTCGGGCGTCTGTGCGCCGTGCCCCTGGCCTTCTATCTGGTGCTGGAGCATCGACTCGACATCGCCTTCTTCCTCTTCGTCGGCGCCGGCATCTCCGATGCGGTCGACGGCTGGCTCGCCCGCCATTACGGCGGCAACGCGCTGGGCGCGATCCTCGACCCCTTGGCTGACAAGGCGCTTCTGGTGACGATGTATGTGACCCTGGCCGCGGTCGAGGTGCTGCCCGACTGGATCGCCATCCTTGTCGTGTTTCGCGACGTGGTCATCGTCGGCGGCGTGATCCTGCTGGGTGTCCTGGGCCAGAAGGTTTCGATCAAGCCGCTGTGGGTCTCCAAGCTCAACACCGCCATGCAGATCGTGCTCGTCGCCGCCGCGTTGCTCATGTCAGGCTTCGCGCTGCGCGTGCCACATGCGATCGCGATACTGGTCTGGTCCGTTGCCGCCACCACCTTGGCCTCCGGCACTGCCTATGTCCTCCGCGCTGCCCGGACGTCTCGGATATAAATGCCGGGACTCGGATACAGCGCCTCGCGCTGATCGGCGTGCTGCTGGCGGTATTCTGGTACGCCCTGCAATTGTTCGGCGCGGTGCTGGCCCCCTTCGCCACCGCCGGCGTGATCGCCTATGCGCTCGATCCTCCGGTGACCTATCTCACCCGGCTCAAAGTGCCGCGTGGCCTCGCCGCCTTGCTGGTCATCATCGGTATCCTGGCAGCGCTGCTGTTGTTCGCTCTGCTGCTCTACCCGCTGCTCCGGGTGCAGATCGGGCTGCTGGTCAACCGGGGCCCCGCGTACGCCGTGGCGGTGCAAATCTGGGCCAGCGACGTGTTGACCCGACTCCAGGCCCAATTCGGGCCGGATGTCGTGAACGACAAGCTGCGCGACCTCGTCAGCGGTCAGGCGGCAAGCATCATGAACATCGTCGTCGGCACCATCACCGGCCTGATCGGCGGTGGATTCGCTATCATCAACCTGCTGAGCCTGCTCGTCGTCACCCCCGTCGCCGGTTTCTATATGCTGCGCGACTGGCAGGTGATGCTGCGTATGATCGACTCCTGGCTGCCGCACCGTTTCTTGCCGGTGATCCGGGCACAGGCGCGCGAAGTCGACCGCATCCTGTCCGCCTGGGTCCGCGGTCAGGCCCTGTGCTGCCTGTTCCTCGCCGCCTACTACGCGTTGGGGTTGACCATCGCCGGCCTCGACCTCGGCCTGATCGTCGGCCTGTCCGCCGGCATGCTGTCCTTCATCCCCTATGTCGGCTCCATCCTGGGCGGCATCACCTCGCTGGGCCTCGCGATGGCCCAGTTCCCCAACTGGCACGGCGTGGCATGGGTCGGCGTCGTCCTCTTCGCCGGCCAGATACTCGAAGGTTATGTCATCTACCCCCGTATCCTCGGCGATCGCGTCGAACTCCCGGCGATCTGGGTCATATTCGCCTTGATGGCCGGTGGCGCCGCGTTCGGCTTCGTGGGAGTCATGATGGCCGTGCCCGTCGCCGCCACCATCGGCGTGTTGTGCCGGTTCTGGTTGCGCCGCTATTTGGCGAGCCCCCTCTACCTCGATCCCACGGCCGATTGACCGCATGCCGACGCCACCCCAGCTGATTCTGTCGTTCCCCGACCTGCCCGCCTACGCCGAGTCCGACTTCATCCACGCCGAATCCAACGCCGCCGCTCGGGCATGGCTCGCGCGCCCAGCGGACTGGCCCGACCGGCGGCTCGCGATCTGGGGTGAGAGCGGCTGCGGCAAGACGCATCTGATGCGAATCTGGGCCCGCCGCAACGGCGCCGCGGTTTACGACGGCCGTTCCCTCCACGGCCTGCCCGACGCCCTGCCGCCCAGCGGCATTGCCATCGACGATATCGACGCCGTGCCCGACGAATCAGCGTTGTTCCACTGGCTCAACGCCGCCCGAGACGCCGCGATCCCCGTGCTGATCACCTCGCACGAGCCGCCCGCCCGCCTGAAGTTACGCCTCCCGGACCTCGCCTCGCGCCTGCGCGCCTTCACCGCGGTCGGCATCGATCCGCCCGAGGACGAGCTGCTCCGCGCCCTCCTCGCCCACCTCCTGTCGGATCGCCAATGGCGGCTGGAAAGCGACGTGCAGGACAGAATCCTGCCGCTGCTGCCCCGGGCGCCAGGGGAACTGCGAGCCTTCGTCGCCCGCCTGCACGATGCCCACATGGCCGCGGGCGGGCGGGTGACGCTGGGTCTTGTGAAGCAGTTGCTGGGGTAGTTGCCCATGTTCGCCACGGCGTACAGGACGGCCCGCGCGCCGAAGGTGCGAATCCTCTGCGGTCTCGGGTGCGTCCCGAAGGACGCGATCACCTCGTGGGTGAAAGTCCCACCCGGGCAATGGTCGGTTGGCCCGGTAGCTGGCAGGCGGTTTAACTGGGTAACTGGTTGGATCGAAGCCCT
>CAIRCM010000216.1 GCA_903877125.1 uncultured Acetobacteraceae bacterium
CCGAGCTTGCCGTTGATTTCCGCGACCATGCGCGACTCCCAGACCTTCACGGCGGCGCGATGGCCGGCGCCGACGCCGCCCGGCATCGAGGAGTCGGCCGCGCCGACCAGGCCTACCGCCGTGTGATGGTCGCCGGAGCCCATGCCGCCGAGCTCGAACAGGCCACCGACGCGGTCGAAGGCGTCGCGGGTGATCGCCCAGGCATAGCCGCTGTGCGGGTAGGTGTAGGGCCCTCCGTCGCCCTGCCAGAATTTGTCGGCCGTGGGCACCATCGGCTCCCGATAAAAATACTGGCGGCAGAAGGAGCGATGGTGGGCGAGGTGCTCATCGTTGGGGCCGAGGTCGTAGGCGTCGGACCAGGGCTGGAGGATGTCGTAGTGCTGCAGGGCCTTGACGGTGGCCTCGGCCCAGTCGTCGCGGCGGAAGATGATGTCGGCATCGATCCAGGCGATGTACTGCGCCTCCGGCGTGCGCCGGATGCCGAGGTTGAGGAGATTTTCCTTGTTCCAGCCGCGGGTTTTGGCCCGCACGCCGATGTGGCGGGCGCCGTCCATCTCGCAGCGGAAGGGTTCTTCGCCGTAGGCGCATTCGATGACCGTGAGCTGGACGCCGGAGTCCAGCATGTGGCGGGCGAAGCGGAGCCAGTTGCGGTGCGGTGCGGCCCATCCGAGGGGGTTGGATCGGGCGGTGAAGACGTGGAGGCGGGCGGCGTCGAGCATGGGTTTCGGGGTCCTTGTATGTTCTTTTTTTGTTCTAGATGAAGCATTCAGACCGAAGCAAGAAAAAATAACATCATCGTTAGTTTCCAGTGCTATGACAGCCGGTTTCAGTTGCATCGAGCGCTCGCCGGGGCTACTCCGGACGACATGGATAAATCCCTTATCGACACGCTGACCGCCTGGCGGCGGCACCTGCACTCGCATCCGGAACTGACGCTGCACGAGCGGGAAACGTCGCTGTTCGTGCAGGCGAAGCTGACCGAACTGGGGGTACCGTTCGTGGCAGGGGTGGGCGGACACGGGGTTGTGGCGACGCTGACGCGGGGATCGTCCAACCGGTCGGTCGGGCTGCGGGCGGATATGGATGCACTGCCGATCGAGGAGACGTCGGGGGCGCCGCATGCGTCGCGGACTCCGGGTGTGATGCATGCGTGCGGGCATGACGGACACACGGTGTCCCTGCTGGGGGCGGCGGCGCTGCTGCGGCAGGATCCGTCGTGGTCGGGGACGGTGCAGTTCGTGTTCCAGCCGGCGGAAGAAGGCGGCGGCGGGGCGAAGCACATGATCGCCGACGGGCTGTTCGAGCGGTTCCCGATGGAGCGCATCTTTGGCTATCACAACTGGCCGGGGCTGGCGGCCGGGGCGGTCGCGGTGCACGACAGCGCGGTGATGGCAGCGGGCAACCGGCTGATCTTCAAGGTCAAGGGGCACGGCGGGCACGCGGCGCTGCCGCATTTGACTCGGGATCCAATGGTGGCGGCAGCGCATCTGGTGCTGGCGTTGCAGTCGGTGGTGTCGCGGGAGAGCGACCCGATGGACAGCGTGGTGATCACGATCGGCATCATCCAGGGCGGGACGGCGGCGAACCAGGTTCCCGGGGATGTGCTGGTGCGGGGCACAATGCGGGTGCTGAGCGATGCGACGCGGGATCGGGTGGAGGCGGCGATCCATCGCGTGGCAACGGGCGTGGCACTGACATGCGGGGTGGAGATCGAGGTTTCCATTCCGCGGGGGAATCCGGTGACGCTGAATACGGCGGATGGGGTGGCGATGGCGTCCGACGCGGCAATGCGGGCGGGGCTGGCGCTGCGGCGTGACTTGGGACCGGCGATGACGGGGGAGGATTTCGCATGGTTTCTCCAGCAGCGGCCGGGGGCGTTCGTTTGGATCGGCAACGGGCCGACGGATGGCGGCCGAGAGTTGCATAACGCGAACTACGACTTCAACGACGCGATTTTGCCGGCGGCGGCGGGGTTTTTGGCGGGTGTGGCGAAGCGGGCGCTGGAGGGGTAGCGGGGATACAGGTTTGCCGGCCAAGGCTATGTATCACAACCATATAGCCGTTCAGGTATGTTCGCGGTTTCGTATATCACGCCGACGATCGCCAGTGCCGCAGGTTCATAGGCGATCCAATAACGACCAGCCTTGATCCACAGCCGGCCGGAACGGGCAAGATGGGGGGATAGGGACGCGGTGCCGGCAGTCCGGCATCTGGACGCTTCTCGATCTTGCGTATTGCTTCCTCCAGCGCTGCGATCAGTCTGCGGATCGCCGCTGGACGCTCGAGATCCTCATAATACTCGCGCAAATCACGACACTGTCGCTCGGCAAGCGCGGTAAGGCCAATCAATGGCTGCGCGTAACCTTGGTCGCGCGTTTGGTTGCCGCCTTCGTTTCGAGCGGGGCCAAACTATCCCTGAGGTCGAGCAGAACGACATCACTGGACACGATGCGACCTGCCGCCAAATCAGCGTCGCTTTCAGCGAGGGCTGCGCGCCAGCCGGCTGGCGCGGAGACGAGGGTATATTCCATGACACAAGGATAGGCGGACCGGGTTTGGACTTCCAGCCCTTATTGGTCGCCTACGCTGAGAGGAACCGTGCCCCCCTGCCCTGTCAGACCTCCAGCCACTCCCGTTGCACCGAGGTATCGGCATCGAGATCCGCGGGCGTGCCTTCGAACACGATGCGGCCGTGACCCATGACGTAGAGGCGGTGGGAGATTTTCAGGGCGATGGTCAGTTTCTGTTCGACCAGCAGAATGGCGATGCCACGTTTGGCGATTTCCGCCAGCAGGACGCCGACCTGTTCGACCATGCGGGGTGCCAGCCCCTCGGTCGGTTCGTCGATCAGGATCAGGTCGGGGTCGCCCATCAGGGTGCGGCAGATCGTCAGCATCTGTTGCTCCCCGCCGGACAGAACGCCGGCGGGATTGTTCTGGCGTTGTTGCAGGTTCGGGAACAGGCGAAAGACATCGTCGAAATTCCAGCGGCCGAAGATGCCGGACCGGCGCAGACCGAGTTCGAGGTTCTGGCGCACCGTCAGGGTCGGGAACACCTGCCGATCCTCCGGCACGTAGCCGATGCCGGCTCGGGAAATCAGGTCGGTGCGCATGCCGGTCACGGACCGGCCGCGGAACGTTACATCTCCATGCGCCTCGACGAGCCCCATGATCGCCTTGCAGGTGGTCGAACGGCCGACGCCGTTACGCCCGAGCAGACTGACGATTTCGCCTTCGTTGACGTCGAGGGCGACGCCTTGGAGGATGTGGCTCTTGCCGTAATAGGCGTGCAGGTCGCGCACCGCCAGGATGTTCGCATGGTCTGCCATCACTCGGTCAGCGCCCCCAGATAGGCTTCCTTCACCGCCCTGTCGTTTCGAATGTCTTCCGGCTTTCCGGACGCGATGACCTGGCCGTAGACGACGACGCTGATGCGGTCGGCGAGGCCGAAGACGACCCCCATGTCATGTTCCACCATCAGCAGTGTCTTGCCTTCGGTGACACGGCGGATGAGGGCCTGGGCGTATTCGGTTTCGCTGTGGCTCATGCCGGCGGTGGGTTCGTCGAGCAGGACGACCGTCGCGCCGCCGGCGATGGTGATGCCGATTTCGAGCGCGCGCTGCTCGGCGTAGGAGAGCAGGCCGGCCTGCAGGTCGCGGCGGGAGGCGAGGTTGAGTTCGTCGAGGAGTTGTTCGGCTTGGCGATTGAGGGCTTTCTGGGTCCAGAGCGGGCTCCAGAACGAATAGCGGTAGCCGCTGGACCAGAGCAGCGCGCAGCGGATGTTCTCGAACACCGTCATGCGGTGGAAGATCGAGGTGATCTGGAAGCTGCGCGAGAGGCCGAGGCGGGAGATGTTCTGCGGCGGCAGTTGATCGATGCGGGTGCCGTTCAGGGCGATGCTGCCGGACGAGATCGGGAAGCGGCCACTGATGAGGTTGAACAGCGTGGTTTTGCCGGCGCCGTTGGGGCCGATGATGGCGTGGCGCTCGCCCCTGGCGATGTCGAGATCGACGCCGCGAATGATCTCCACGGGTCCGAAATTTTTGCGCACGTTCTTGAGGCTGAGGGCCGGCGCTTCCATTACAGGCTCCTGTCCTTGAGGTCGGCGTTCAGATCGTCCCAGATTCGGGCGAAGGCGCGGCATTCGCGGCGCAGCCAGATGCCGCCGCCGATCAGCAGGATGGCGGTGACGATCCAGGGTTGCGGGGTCCAGACCTGGATCGTTTCGCCGAACAGCACGAGGTGCTTGCCCTGTGCCTCCCCGATGGTGAGGAAGGAGGTCAGTTCGACCGCGCCGGAAAAGCCGATCAGGGTCGCGAAAGCGGGGATTGAGAGGCGGAGATAGGGCACCAGCAGGCGGCCGAGGCGGCCAGCGCGGGCAAGCGGGCCGTGGGCGCCGATGATTCCGGCGAGACCGGAGGGGGCGAAAGTCACCATGCCGATGAAGAGTACGCCGACATAGATCAGCCATGCATTCGACAGCAGGCTCAGGCCGCTTTGCAGCAGGGTGATCAGGATCGCGCCGAGGATTGGGCCATAGAAGAAGGTCGCTCCGCCGATATAGGTCATCAGCACGACGTTGGCCGACAGGGCACCGGAGACGGCGTCGTAGGTGACGATTTCATAGGTGATCGCGTAAAGCCCACCGCCGATGCCGGCGAAGAAGCCGGACAGGGCGAATTGCAGGAAGCGGACTCGGCGGGGGTCGTAGCCCATGAAGCGGGCGCGCTCGAAATTGTCGCGGGTGGCGTTGGCCATGGCGCCGAGCGGGGTTTTGGTGAGGAAGAGCATGCCGAGGGCGGCGAGGACGGTCCAGGCGAGAATGAGGTAGTAGACCTGGACCGAGGCGCCGTAGGACAGGCCGAACAGGCTGGATGCGTTGGTGCGATCGGTGCTGATGCCGCCCTCGCCGCCGAAGAAATGGTGGAACATGATGCCGGCGGTGGTGGTGAGTTCACCAAGACCGAGGGTGATCATGGCGAAGGCGGTGGCGCGCTGGGTGGCGGCGATGTAGCCATAGACAATGCCGAAGCCGAGCCCGGTGAGACCGGCGCAGAGCGGGATCAGTTCCAACGGGACCGGGAACGAATGGTGTCCAGCTGCCTCCAGGAAGTGGACGGTGCAGTAGCCGCCGAGGCCGAACAGCACGGCGTGGCCGAAGGAGAGCAGACCGGATTGCCCCATCAGCATGTTGTACGACAGGGAGAAGATGACCATCATGCCCATCTGGCTCATCATCGTCAGGACGAAGCCGGACTGGCGGGCGGTGTGCCAGTCGTAGAAGACCCATGGCATGGCGACGCCGATGAGGATCAGAGCGGCCCAGAGCCAAAGCTGGCGGGACCGTTTTGGCGGCTTGGCGGCGGCTTCGTTCATGTGTCGCGGGTCCCCATCAGGCCGCGCGGGCGGAACATCAGTATCCCGACCATCATGGCATAGGGCAGCAACGGGCCGACGCGGGAGACTGGGATCGACAGTATCTCGCCGGCGAGGTTGTCGGTGCCGATCCAGGCGACGATGGGGCCGAGCAGATCGGCGAGCGAGCCGTCGATCGAGACGGCGAAGGTCTGCACCATGCCGATGACGATGGATGAGACGAAGCAGCCGCTGAGTGATCCGAGGCCGCCGAAGACGACGACGACGAAGACGATGGGCCCGAGGGAGGCAGCCATGGCGGGTTCGGTGACCTGATAGTTACCGCCGATCACGCCGGCGAGCCCGGCGAGGTAGCAGCCGCCGGCGAACACCAGGGTGAAGACTCGGGGGACGTTATGTCCGAGCGAACTGACCATCTGGGGATGGGTCAGGGAGGCCTGGATGATCAGGCCGACACGGGTGCGGGTCAGCAGCAGGCGGATCGCCAGCAGCATCCCGCCGGCGATCAGCAGCATGAAGGCGCGATAGGCTGGGAAGTCGACGCCGTAGAGGCGGAACAGCGGGAAATCGAGGAGCGCGGGCACGCGGTACGGTACAGGCAGCATGCCCCAGACCATCTGGACTCCCCGTTCGATGATGAAGAACAGGCCGAAGGTGAAGAGCAGTTCGGCGATATGGCCGTTATGGTGGGTGCGGCGGAGGCCCCAGACCTCGATCCCCGCGCCGATGGCGGCGCAGACGAGGGGGGCTACGATCAGGGCGGCCCAGAAGCCGATCAGGCGGCTCATGTCGAAGGCGACGTAGGCGCCGATCATGTAGATTCCGGCATGGGCGAAATTGAGCACGCCCATCATGGAGAAGATCAGGGTCAGGCCGCTGGCCAGCATGAACAGGAGCATGCCGTAGACGAAGCCGTTCAAGAGGGGATTAAGGACTATCTCCATCGCGTCGCGTCCACCGTTATGTGCGGAGAGACGGTTCGGCCCGTTTGCGAGCCGAACCATTTGTCCATTTTCATCGGAAACGCCGGGGCGTCAGGTGCCGTCCGGGCGTTTCATCTGACAGGCGGTGGGGAAGGTCAGGTCTTCGGCGCTGACCATGCTCTCGGTCTTCCAGCCCCAGCCGGTGCCTTCGGAGTCATTGGGGACGGGTTTGGTGAAGAGCGCGGTGTAGAGCGGCATCTGGATTTGATGGTCGGCCTTCCGCATGGTGTTGACGTGGCCGTAGATGTCGGTGGTTTGCATCCCTTCGAGCGCCAATGCGACCTTCAGGGGGTCGGTGGAGCCGGCCTTATTGATGGCGGCGGCGAGCATATCGAAGGTGGTCTGGAAATTGGTCCAGACGAAATCGATGCCGGGCTTGGTGTCGCGCCAGCGTTTGACGAAATCTTCGGCGGTCGGGATGTGGTTGTCCGCGCCGACATTGTCGTGGCCTTCCAGCACGGTGATGGTGCGGTTGCCGCCTTCGGGGCCCATGGATGTCGGGCCGCCGTTGAGGTGGGCGGAGAAGGTGTAATACTTGATATCGAGGCCGCCTTCGTTACCGGATTTCATCAACAGATTGAAATCGGGGCCCCAGTTGGAGGTAATCAACGCCTGCGCGCCAGATTCCTTTATCTTTGGGATATAGGATGAGAAGTCCTTGATCTTGCCCATCGGCACGAATTCGTCGCCGACGATCTTTACGTCGGGGCGGAATTTCGCGAGGAATTTTTTTGTATCGCTTTCGACGCCCTGCCCGTACAGGTAGTCCTGATTCATCAGGTAAACCTTGGTGATGTCCTTAGGCAGGCCCTTGATCAGGCTGGCGACGCGCTGGGTGACGTTGGAAGCGAAGCGGAAGTGCCAGAAGCTGCAATTTTCCTCTGTTAGCGGCATGGAAAGCGCGGACAGGTTCAGATAAAGCGCGCGGTGCTCGGGATTGCGGCGGTTGTATTTTTCGACGCCCTCTTCCATCGCCGCGGCGACGTTGGAGCCGATGCCGCCTAGGATGATGGGCAGGTTCTGGTCGGTCGCGGCTTTGAGCTGGATGAGTGCCTCGGCTGGCTGGATCTTGTCGTCGAACGTGACGAGTTCGAATTTTTTGCCGAGTGCGCCGCCTTTGGCGTTGACGTTGTTCATGGCGAAGGTCAGCATTTTCAGCCAAGCATCGCCGTTGGCCGCGAAAGCGCCGGAGAAGGGGGCGATGAACGCGATCTTGATGGTGTCCTCGGCACGCGCGAGGCCACTGCCCAGGCACATTCCGGCCGACAAGGCACCCGCCGCCAAGCAGCGGAGATACTTCTTCATGAAACCTCCCAATTTTTAACGGTCGCCTTGAATTCCGGCGATCGTCTCTTGTTCTTTAGGAAGCGTAAGCTGGTGTGGTGCGGGGTGTCAATCGATTGGGGCGGGTCGGGGAGCCATGCCATGCAGAGGTTGTGAAGCACTGGCGCGCCCTGGTGGATTCGAACCACCGACCCACAGCTTAGAAGGCTGTTGCTCTATCCAACTGAGCTAAGGGCGCATTGCCGGATTTCATCGGGGCGACGAACTGCCCGCGTCCCCGACAGGTACTCACCAAGCCCGAACCAGGTCAAGGCAAAAGCTCCGCGCCTGTCCTGGCTTCGGCGATCCGAGCGAGGAGCGATGCGCCGATCGGCGTCACGGCGTCATTGAAATCGTACCGAGGGTTGTGCAAGGCTGGACCTTCCCCTTGCCCGAGGAACAGGAACGCCCCCGGCACGACCGCGAGCATTTCGGCGAAATCCTCGCTTCCGCTCACCGGCTGGTCGACCACGCGCGCAAGGTCCGGTCCCACCAGATCGCGTGCGATGGCGATCGCGGCTCGGGACTCGCCCTGCCCATTCACGACGGCAGGAAACCGCGGGGTGATGATCGCCTCGGCTTCAACCCCGAACCCGGCCCCGACCGCCTGGGCGATGGTCGCAAGCCGTTCGGCGACCAGTGCTCGGGTCACCGGGTCGAAGGTTCGGATCGTCCCGCCGAGGGTGGCGACATCGGGTATCACGTTGTAGGCGGAGCCCGCGTGCAGCATGGTGACGGACACCACCGCCGTGCGCATCGGTTCGACGTTACGGCTGACGATCGTCTGCAGGGCCTGCGCGATCGCCGTCGCAGCCATGATCGGGTCCGCTGCCTGATGCGGCATCGCGCCATGCGCCCCCCTGCCCTGGATGCGGATATCGAACTGGTCGCTCGCCGCCAATGCGACGCCGGGTTTGACCGTGATTTCACCGAGGGGCGCGCCGGGCCAATTATGCAGCCCGTAGATTTCATCGCACGGAAAGCGACTGAACAGTCCGTCCGCGATCATTGCCCGAGCGCCACCCACCCCTTCTTCGGCGGGCTGGAAAATGAGCACGACATCTCCGGCGAACCGGCGTGTGGATGCGAGGTAACGCGCCGCGCCGAGAAGCATGGTGGTGTGACCATCGTGACCGCAACCATGGAAGGCACCCGGGTTGACCGAGGCGTGGATGGCGCCGGTCGCCTCGGTCATCGGCAGTGCGTCCATGTCCGCCCGCAGCCCGATCCGGCGGCCTGGGCGGTTGCCACGGATCACCCCGACGACTCCGGTGCCGCCCAGCCCTCGATGCACCTCGACACCCCACTCAGCCAGCCGGGCAGCGACGATGGCCGCGGTTCGATGCTCGTGAAAACCGATTTCAGGATGAGCGTGGATGTCGCGGCGGATCTTGGTCAGGTCGGCCGCGTGCGCCAGAATTTCGGAGATCAGTTCCATGGTCATGCAATCTCCGATTTGATCTAAGCCAGCTTTTTGCCGGCCATTTCGGGGATTGCCCGCAGCGCCAGCAGTGTGGCGGCGCAGCAGCCGATGACATACCAGGCCGGGGCCATGGGGTTACCGGTCGCGGCGATCAGCCAGGTGACGATGAACTGACCGAAGCCACCGAAGATCGCCACGCCGAGGGCATAGACCAGCGACATGCCGGTGGCACGCACGGTGGATGGGAAAATCTCGGTCAGGGTGATGATGATCGGCGCCCGCCGCCGGCGTTCAGGCTCCCGAGGACGAGGACCGTGAGCAGCACGGTGCCGAGGTCGGGTGAGGCGTTGATAAGCATGAAGGCCGGCCAGATCAGCAGGGCGATCAAACCGTAGGACACCCCTGCGACACGTTTCCGGCCCAGGCGATCGGACAGGGCCCCGGCCATCGGCGCGGCGATCAGTGTGACGATGCCGGCGGCAATGCCCGCCAGCAAGGCCGTGGCGGGCGGCATTTTCAGTTGCCGCACGGCATAGGTCGACATGTAGATGACGATGATCGCGTTTGACGCTGTGCCGCCGACGATCAGGCCGACACCCGCGACGATCTGGCGCCAATGATCGCGCAAGGCGACGGCGAGCGAACTGGTCTGCCGCGTCCGGGCATCGTCCTCATTCGAATGGGTTTCGCGCAGCGCTTGGCGCAGCCACAGACCGATCGGCACGATGAGCACGCCGATGAGGAACGGCAGGCGCCAGCCCCACCGTTTTACCTGATCCGGCGGCAGCATGTTGGCCACGCCCCATGCCATGCAGGCCGCGACCAGAATGGCGAGCCCCTGGCTGGCCAACTGCCAGGCGCCGAAGAATCCGCGACGGGCGGGCGGGGCGTATTCGGCCAACAGGGTGGTCGATGCGCCGACCTCCCCACCAGCGGAGAAGCCCTGGATGAGTCGGCCGAGCACGACGACGGCGGGCGCGGCGACGCCGATCGAGGCGTAGGAGGGCGCGAGTCCGATCATTGCGGTGCCCAAGGCCATCAGGAACAGTGTCAGAACGGTGGCGGGCTTGCGTCCCTTGCGATCGGCGTAGGCCCCAAGCACGACGCCACCGAGGGGGCGGAGGAAGAATCCGACGCCGTATGTGGCGAAGGAGAGCAACAATTGCCCTGTTGCGTCCTGAGCCGGAAAGAACAGAGCGCCGATGGTGCCAGCGAAAAAACTGAATATGACGAAATCGTAAAATTCGAGCGCGTTCCCGATGGTGCAGGCGGCGATGAGGCGCGCCGCACCCGGTGTGGTGACGGATGCGGGCACGATTTTGTCGTTGACGTGTGTGACGCTCATTGGCTCTCGTTCTCCCCCGGCTGCGGCCGGCGATTTGTTGTTAAGCGAAAGGTACGGCGAGCGACGCGGTCGCTCGCCGTTTTTTATATTTTGTATTGGTATTTCAATGATTGATACGCTGGGTGACCAGCGCGCTGACCGCGTCCGCGGTGGCGGCCGAGAGGGTCCAGCCGAGATGACCGTGGCCGGTGTTGTAGAATACATGGGGATTACGCCCCTTCATGACCCGCGGCATCATGTTCGGCATCATCGGTCGCAGGCCGGCCCACGGCACGGCGTGGCGGGTGCTCATGCCGGGGAAATGGACGCGGCACCAAGCGATAAGGGGTGCGATCCGTTCGGCCCTTATGTCACGGTTATAGCCGTTGAATTCGGCGGTTCCGGCGACGCGAAAGCGTGTTGCACCCAACCGGCTGGTGACGATCTTGGTATTGTCGTCCAGCAGGCTGACCCAGGGCGCCGTGGCCTGATCGGCCGGGGTTTCCAGGCTGACGGTGATGGAATAGCCCTTGACCGGATAAACGTTGATCCGGTCGCCGAGCCCGTGCGCGAGCCGGCGCGACATCACGCCGCCACAGACGACAATCTTGTCGAATTCGTTGGTTTCCAGAGGTTGATCCGACCCGTCCAATGTCGGCTCAGTGGAACGGGACACGATCCTGACGCCACCGGGGCCGGTTTCGGTGCTGACTACATCCTGGGCGAAACGCATGGTCACGCCCAACCGCTCGCATGCCGCGGCAAGACCGGTGGTGAATTTGTGGATATCGCCGGTGAAATCGGATTCGGTATAAAATCCGCCGTGGAAATTACCCTTCAGCGCCGGTTCGATCTGGCGGATTTCCGATGGCGTAACGGGGCGGCGGTGCAGTCCACCTTTGGCCAGCAGCGCGGTTGTGCGCTCCGCCGCTTCATACTCCCGTTGGGTTTTATAGAAATGCAGGATACCGCGGTGTTGCGCATCGAAATCGATACCTTCCGCTTCGGCCATGGCTTGCAGATGGGCGCGGGCCTCGATCGCCAGCCGCGCGGTGGTGATGGTGTTTTCCTCGAATTCCGGGATCGCGCGGATGAATTCGGCCATCCAGGACAGTTTGTGCCAGGACGGTTTTGGGTTCACCAGCAGCGGGGCGCCGGGCGAGACCATCCATTTCACGCCTTTCATGACGGTGGTCCAGCTGTTCCAGACCTCGGCGTTCGAAGCCGACAACTGTCCGCCGTTGGCGAAGGAGGTTTCCATCGCGGCATAGGGGTGGCGGTCGAAGATCGTGACCTGGCAGCCGCGTTTATGCAGCGTGTAGGCGGTTGTGATACCGGTGATACCGCCGCCGATGACGGCGATGCGTTGGTTTGACTCAGACGACATAAGGCCTCCTGCCCGTGCGGTGCACGGACGGCTGCCCCCTCTGTCATTGGCCTGAGAGTATCGCGCCCGACCCGGAATGGGTCGGATGTTTACACCGCCGGCGGGAGCGGATGCTCCACTTTTCAGAGTTTTCACATCGTGCGGTTTGGGTACCTGAGAGTTTCCGGGGCGGTTGCTCCTTCGGTGCCGCGGCCGCCTGGGCGAACGCGACCTCTTCCGCGATTTCGATATGAGCATCCAGAAAGGATCATATCAATATTATTTTATTGCCCAACAGTGTGTTTTATCACCGGCGCGCGGCAGCCATTCGCCGGCCGGTCTGGCGTTCATTGGATCATGCGACTATCTCTTCGTGCAATAGGTTCGAACCTCACAGGTCCGGGGAGCGTCATGCCGGTTCCAAGCCTCACGTACCAATTGGCCGCGATCGCCGGGGACGCGATCGGCGCCGCCGAGCGGCTGTTCGTCGAACGGTTTGACCTGACGATCCACGAACTGCGGGTGCTGCGTCTGATCGGGGACAATCCGGGCACGACGTTCACCTGGCTGACCTCCGCCACCAAGATCGAGCGATCGGCGACGTCGCGGATTCTGGCTCGGCTGATCAAGGCAGGCTTTGTCCGGCGGGAGATCGATGCCCTGGACGCGCGGCAATTCAAACTGCGGATCACCGCGAAGGGCCGCAACGTGCGGGCGAAAGCGGATCCGCTGACGGAGGCGTTGGAAGCGCTGATACTGTCCTGCCTGGATGAGGGCGAGCGTATCCGCTTGACGCGAAGTTTGAACCGGATTTCAGACTGGCTGAATACCGGATTTCCCACCGAGCTCGCCAAGCGTTACCGGGAACTGCGACCGGACGCGGTTCGGCCGCCGCGCACCGTGGCCGGAAAGGCGTAGGCGCAGATGTTTTGGCTGGACCTCGTCGGGACGTTCGTATTCGCGCTGAGCGGCGGCTTGTGTGGCGTGCAGAAGCGGCTCGATCCGTTTGGGGTCGTGGTACTTGCGTTCGCGGCCGCGATTTCCGGCGGGCTGCTGCGCGACGTTCTGATCGGCGCGGTTCCGCCGGCAGCATTGGCGACGTGGTATTACCTTGCGGTCTCCGCTGTGGCGGCGGGGGCGTGTTACTTCGCACACGGCACGATCCAGCGGCTGGCGACGCTGATCGCCGTTTCGGACGCGATCGGTCTTGGCCTGTTCGCCGTCGTGGGGGCGCGCAAGGCTTTGAATGCCGGATTATCGCCGGTCATGGCCGCGGTGCTTGGCATGCTGACGGCGATTGGCGGGGGCATCGCGCGCGACATCCTGATCAACCGGACACCGATGATATTCCGTGGGGAGATTTATGCGCTTGCCGCCCTGGCGGGCGCCTGCATCGTGACGTTCGGCGCGGCCGCCGACATCCCCGATGCCATAACCGCGCCGATGGGGGCGTTCCTGGCGATCAGTCTACGTCTGGTGGCGATGCGGCAGGGCTGGAGTCTGCCACGGGCTCGACCCCGGTGATTTCATCCGGGGCCGTGGTGCGATGGTTTACCCCCCGGTTTTGACGACGATCATCTTCGCCAGATCGCCCACGCTGAGCAGACTATCGAGCTCGCGGGTGTTGAACTTGATGTTCCACTTCTCTTCGCTGGCCATGATGATTTCGATCTGTTTGAACGAATCCCAGCCCTGCACCTGTTTCGCGGTGAGGTCCGGCGTCAGCGCGATATCGTCGCGCATGAACACGTCGTGGAAGACTTCCGTCAATTCCTTGTAAACGGTTGCTTCGTTCGCCATCGTTTCAGCCTTCAGTTACGTGAATGAATGTTTCGGCTGGCGTAAATTCGGCCAGATCCAGCAGGTTGCGGCTGCCGCCGCCATCGTTGACGGCGGCGACGGTGAATCCCAGTTTCGCGTAATGATCTTTGACCATGCCGTTCTTTTTTGTCGGGATATATTCGCCCACGAGGCGTTTTGCTCCGAGTTTCTTGGCCTGTTCGGCGATCAGGTTCAGGGTGGTCGGCTCGACTTGACGACCGAGCACGCGGCAGCTCATGAGCCAGGTGTCGATAAGGAGGTCTTTTTGCTCCAGCAATCGTCCGATGATGATGGCGATGACGCCGTTGTCGCCGAAGCGGTCCAAAAGCCGCAGTTGCAGACCGAAGGCATCGGGGTCGGCCATGACAGCGAGGATATCTTCGTCGGTATAGCGGCGGGTGGTCAGATTGAACTGGTTGGATTTGTTGATGAGCTGGACGATACGCTGCAATCCGACGCGGTCGAAAGGCTTGGCGATCAGGTTCATTTCGAGGCCACGCAGGTAGGCCGGCAGGTCGGTGGCGGAGGCCTTCAGGGCGTCGCGGGCCTTGTTGCCCTGATATTGGCTGGTGCGTTCGCGGTCTTCGTCGGTGACGGACAGGCCCTCGAAATAGCCGGCGTCGGACAGGGCGATGGGGTAGCCGACGGGATCGTCGGACACCTCGGGCACCGCGACCATCGGCAGTTCCTGGCGGACGAGATTTCGCTCGAAAGGGTTGTCGTCGATGAAGACCAGGGAATCGAGGCCGATATTCAACTCTTCGGCGATGGATCGGATATTGCCGGCCTTATCGGACCAGTTGGCGACGAAGCTGGCGATGTCGCCGCGCTTGAGCACCATGTCCGGGTGTTTCTCAAACGGTTCGACGGCGTTGACCTCGTCGTTCTTGGAGCAGACAGCGAGGATGATGCCGCGGCGTGTGAGTTCGCGGCAGTAGTCCTGGAAGGCGGTGTAGGCCTCGCCCAGCGCGCTGCCCTGGCCGATCGCGATGCCTTCCATCCCGTCATCGCCGATCACACCACCCCAGACGGTATTGTCGAGATCGAGCACCAGACATTTGAAGGACCGGCCCTGCTTGGCAGCGAGCCAGCGGCCGACGAGATCGCCGTAGAGGGGGGCCGCGGTGGGCGATACCTCCTGCTTGGAACGATGCCAGAGACCGCTGTCGTGCCAGGCCAGAACGCCGTCGCGGGCGGCGCGGTCGTCGACGCTGAGGATGTCCACGCCCTCGGCCTCGGCCATCGGGCGGAGGGCTTCGTTCAGGCGGGCGAGATACCGTGCGCGGGAACCGGGCAGCCGGTGTTCGTTCAGGCCGAGGACGGGCAGATGCACCGGCAGGGCGGCCTGCTGAAGGATCGGGCATTTGAAGGCGTCGCGCGCCAATTTCCAGGTTTCCCGGAGGTGGGATTTGGTTTCGGCCAAAGCGGCGTCGGCGGTGGCGTCGTCCATGCCGGCGGTCACGCCGGCGGTGAGGTGGTGGGCATCGAGGGCCAGCAGGATCCCCGTTGGTTTGAAGGCGTGCAGGCCGGATTCAGGATCGGAGAGTTCCTGTAGGTATTGGCCGTAATCGGCTTCGTAGGTATCGATCCAGATGCCGCGACGCAGGCCAGCAACGCGGATGGCTGGCAGCAGGTGGGCCACGGTGCTCGACCCCAGGACGGCGAGACGTACGGACTTGGTTGCCAGGGTGGCCGGAGCTTGCGGGAAGACGCGACGGGTGGCTTCGTCCAACGCATTGGTCAGGACAAAGTTGATGCGGCCGTTCGCGAGGGCGACGGCTTCGTCCCAGGCTTTGGCGGGATCGGCGGCGAGCGCACGCAGGCGGGGGCGCCAGTCGGGTATAGTTGGCAGCCAATGGAGGTCAGTCATTTTCTCTGTCATTCCCTTGGCATCGAGAGTTACGCGGCCGGTATAGCGGTCGTTGCCGGTGCCATCAACGACGATGCCCTCCCGCGCTCACCCGAGGATGCGGTGCAATGCCAGCGCGATGTCCGGGGCTCCGGCGAGCGTGACCGTGTCGTCGGGCCCATAGGTCTCGACCGTCAGGTAGCGCTCTCCGGCGGGCGCCCGGTGAACATCCAGCGCCCGCTGGCGCAGATCGACGATCCAGACCTCCGCGATACCGGCCCGGGCGTAAAGCGGCAGCTTCACGCCGCGGTCGTAGCGGAGGGAACTGTCCGCGACTTCGATCACAAGCAGGGTGTCCGAGGGGCCGGGTCGTTCGCCGGTGGCGTAGAAGTCGGCACGCGGGCGGAAGACGGCGAAATCCGGCTGAGGCTCGCTGAAGCGGTTCAGCCGGACGGGGTTCTGCACCGATACGATTGCCGCCTCGCCGAAGGCCAGGACAAGCGTTTGGGTCAACTTGTTCACGGTCGCGGCGTGGTCTTGCCCGATCGGTGCCATGTCGATCAGTTCTCCGTCGATCAGTTCCACGCGATCGCCCTCACCGAGGATTCCGGCTTCGCCCATGCGGTGATAGTCGTCCACGTTCAGCTTGTGTCGTGTGGGCGCGATGAGCGTGTCATCCATGATGCGATCTCTCCCGGGGATCGAGGGCACCCGATCATAACTCGTCGCCGGCCCGATTGGAATCTGTCGGATCGCCGGTAGGCTAATGCCCCGCGTTGGCGCCGGAGAAGTCGGGCGCGGCGAGGCCCGATGCCTCCAACTGGGCGACGAGCGCGGCTTTCAGGCGATCGAGGCCCGCGTGGGAGGAAGCCTCGCACCGAGCGACGAGGACCGCCTGGGTGTTGGAGGAGCGGAGGAGCCACCAGCCGTCTTCGGTCAGTACGCGGACGCCGTCGGTTTCGGCGACGTTGGCGCCGGCGGTCTTCAGGCGGGCGGCGACTTCCTTCACGACCTCGAACTTGCGGCGATCGTCGCAGTCGAAGCGGAGTTCGGGGGTGTTGATGACCTGGGGCAGCGCCTTGCGGACGTCGGACAGCTTGGTGGTGCCCATGCGGGCGACGATGCCCAGGGTGCGGACGGCGGCGTAAAGGGCGTCGTCGAAGCCATACCATTTGTCGGCGAAGAAGATGTGGCCGGACATTTCGCCGGCGAGCGGGGAGCCGGTTTCAGCCATCTTGGCCTTGATCAGGGAGTGGCCGGTCTTCCACATCAGCGGGTTGCCGCCGGCTTTTCCGATCTCGTCGAACAGCACCTGGCTGGCCTTGACGTCGGCGATGATGGTCGCGCCGGGGTGGGTTTTCAGCACGTCGCGGCCGAGAACGATCATCAGTTGGTCGCCGAAGAGTATCTCGCCGGTGTCGTCGACCAGACCGATCCGGTCGGCGTCGCCGTCGAAGGCGATGCCGATATCGGCCTTCTGGGCGTGCACGGTGGCGATGAGTTCCTCAAGATTTTTGGGCACGGTCGGGTCCGGGTGATGCGCGGGAAAGGTCCCGTCGACCGTGCCGTTGAGGACGGTGTGATGGCCGGGCAGGCGTTTCACCAGTTCCGCGAGAATGTTGCCGGCTGAGCCGTTGCCGTTGTCCCAGACGATCTTGAGTGCGCGGTCGCCGCCGTCCCAATCCTGGACGAGGCGGGCGAGATAGGCCTCGGCGACATCGAGCGAGCGTTCTCTTCCGGTGGCCTCCGGGGCAACGTCGCCGGCCGCGGCCATGACGCCGAGATCGCGGATGTCGGTGCCGAAGAACGGCTTTTTTCCCAGCATCATCTTGAAGCCGTTGTAGTTCGGCGGGTTGTGGCTGCCGGTCACCATGATCGCGCCGCCGGTGTTCTGGGTGGTGGCGGTGTAATAGAGCATCGGGGTGGGGCCGAGGCCGATGCGAACGGCCTCCATGCCGCTGGCGCGCAGGCCTTTGACCAGTGCGGCTTCGAGGGACGGGCTGGACAGGCGGCCGTCGTAGCCGACGGCGACAGACGTGCCGCCGTTGCGGCCGACGATGGTGCCGAAACAGCGGCCGATGGCGAAGGCGTCGGCCTCGTGCAGGGTTTGGCCGACGATGCCGCGGATATCGTATTCGCGCAGCACGGTGGCATCGAAATCATGCTTGAAAGACATGGGAATTTCCCGATCAGACGTATTTTTGCAGGAAGCCGCGCACCGCGCCGGCGAGGTCGGGACGAGCCAAAGCGAAGGCGATCTGGGCTTCGAGGAAGCCGGCCTTGTCGCCGCAGTCGAAGCGTGTGCCCTCGTAACGCAGGCCGTGGAAGGGCTGGGTGCCGATCAGCTTGGCCATGCCGTCGGTCAACTGCACTTCATTGCCGGCGCCGCGTTCCATCTTGGCGAGGTGGCCGATCACCTCGGGCATCAGGACGTAGCGGCCGATGATGGACAGGTTGGACGGGGCATCGGCGGGGGCGGGCTTTTCGACGAGGCCCTGGACTTCGACTAGCCGGCCGTCGTCCTTGCCGGTTTTCAGGATGCCATAGCGGTTGGTGTGTTCGCGCGGGACTTCCACCACCGCGACCACGTTGCCGCCGGTTTCCTGGTAGGCGTCGGCGAGCTGCTTCAGGCAGGGCGTTTCCGACAGCACGAGATCGTCGGGCAGCAGGATGGCGAAGGGGTCGTTGCCGATGAAGGCGCGGGCGCACCAGATGGCGTGGCCAAGACCGAGGGGGACCTGCTGGCGGACCGTGACCATCGAGCCGGGTTCGACCTGCGAGCCTTTGAGGTGTTCCAGCGCCTCGACCCGGTTGCGCTGGCGGAGGGTGGCTTCGAGTTCGAAGGCGATGTCGAAATGCTCGACCAGCGCGGTCTTGCCGCGGCCGGTGACCATGCAGAACTGGTCGATGCCGGCGGCGCGGGCTTCCTCGATCGCGTATTGGATCAAGGGCTTGTCGACGACGGGCAGCATTTCCTTGGCCATCGCCTTGGTGGCAGGGAGGAAGCGGGTGCCGAGACCGGCGACGGGTAAGACGGCTTTGCGCAATGGTTTTGTCACGAAAAAAACTCCAGGCCGCAGTCAGTGCCGGAAATGTGGCATCGCCCCCGGGCCAAATTAAGGCAAGACGCTATCCCAACAGCACATCCCGCGCCTGGTTGATGCGCGTCGCCAGCCAGTCCGAACCGCCGTGGTCGGGATGGGCGCTGCGCATCAGGCGGCGGTGGGCCTCGCGGATCTGGGCCTCGGTCGCGCCGGGTTTCAGGCCAAGCACCTCATAAGCCTCGGCGCGGGACATCGCGCCGCCGGCCTGGCGCGGTTTCGCCGTGGGGCGCGTGGGTCCTTTGGTGCCTTTCCATTGCTGCCAGAGCAGCGGACCGAACAGCAGTATCGCCCCAATCGCGATGCCACCCCGGCCGGTCAGGATGAGCATCAACGCCAAGGTGATGCCGCCCAGGGCAAGGACCCAGGCGCAGAGGGACTTGACGCTGGTGACCGACGCCTTTTCGAACGCGCGCAAACCGCCGAGGAAGACGAACAGCACGGCCGCCCCGATCAGGAGCCAGAGGATCATCCCGCGCGGTTCTGGAGGGCTTGTGCTTCGACGACCGCGAGCGCGCTGAGATTGACGATGCCGCGGGCGGTGACACTGGGGACCACCACATGGATCGGCTTGGACATGCCGAGCAGCATCGGCCCGACGGGCAGGCCGTCGGCGGCAGCTTTGAGCAGGTTGAACGCGATGTTGGCGGAATCGAGGTTCGGCATGATCAACAGGTTGGCCGACCCGGTCAGCGGACTGTCGGGCACGGCGGTTTGGCGGATGGTCTCGACCAAGGCAGCGTCGGCATGCATTTCGCCGTCGATCTCCAGCCGGGGGGCTCGGGCTCGGATCAAGGCCAAAGCGCGGCGCATCTTGCGGGCTGATTCGCTGTCGGAGGCGCCGAAGTTGGAGTGGGAGACGAGCGCGGCCTTGGGGATCACACCGAAGCCGCGCACGGCCTCGGCGGCCAGCAAGGTCATTTCGGCGATCTGCTCGGCGGTGGGATCGACGACCATGAAGGTGTCGCAGAGGAACAGCACGCCATTGGGGATGATCAGGGCGGACAGAGCGTAGACGCGACCGACGTCCGGACGGCGGGGGATGATGGGTAGGATGTATTGGATCTGGCGCCACCAAGCGCCGGTGCCGCCGCAAATGGCGGCGTCGGCCAGACCGGCGTGCAGCAGCATCGCGGCGGCTACCGACGGGCGTGTGCTGATACGGCGCAGCGCCGGTTCGGGTGGCACGCCGCGGCGGCCGGCCAGACGCTGATAATCCGGCACCAGCGGATCGAAGACAGCGTGATCGCGGGCGGGGTCCAGAACCTGGACCGCGCCACCGATGTCGAGGCGCAGGCCCATGTCCCGCACCTTGGCGGCGATCACGTCGTGCCGCCCGAGCAGAATCGGGCGGGCGATGCGGTCGTCGACCAGGGTCTGGGCGGCACGGAGGACGCGTTCCTCCTCGCCCTCGGCATAGACGACCCGCTTGGGATCGCGGGAGGCGGCGGCGAAGACCGGACGCATCAGAGAACCGGAGCGGAAGACGAAGCGTTCGAGTTCGCGGCGATAGGCGGCGAAATCCTTGATCGGGCGGCGGGCGACGCCGGAGTCCATTGCCGCCTTGGCTACGGCGGGCGCGACGTCGAGGATCAGGCGGGGATCGAAGGGTTTGGGGATGATGTATTCCGGGCCGAAGACGGGTGCCGAACCGCCATAGGCGGCGGCGACGACTTCGGATGCCTCGACACGGGCGAGGTGGGCGATCGCCTCGACCGCCGCGATTTTCATTTCCTCGTTGATGGTGGTGGCGGAGACGTCGAGGGCACCGCGGAAGATGAAGGGGAAACAGAGGACGTTGTTCACCTGATTGGGATAGTCGCTGCGCCCGGTGGCGATGATGGCGTCGGGGCGGTGCTGGCGGACGAGGTCGGGATCGATTTCCGGGTCCGGGTTGGCGAGCGCCATGATCATGGGCTTTTCGGCCAGCAGCGGCAGCCATTCGGGCTTCAGGACACGCGGGGCGGAGAGGCCGAGGAAGACGTCGGCACCGGGAAGCACGTCGGGGAGGGTTTGCGCGTTGGTCGCCTTGGCATAGCGCGCCATGTTCGGCAGCATCCCCGCCCGCTCGGCGCGGACCACGCCGTCCTTGTCGGTGAGGGTGACGTTTTCGATCTTCAAGCCCATCGAGACCAGGAGATCGACGCAGGCGAGCGCCGCGGCGCCGGCGCCGGAGGTAACCAGTTTGGCATTCTTGAGGTCCTTGCCCTGGACCCTGAGGCCATTGGTGATGGCTGCGGCGACGGTAATCGCGGTTCCGTGCTGGTCGTCATGGAAGACGGGGATTTTCATCCGGCGGCGCAGTTCGGCTTCGACGTGGAAGCACTCGGGCGCCTTGATGTCTTCAAGATTGATGGCGCCGAAGGTCGGTTCGAGGGCGGCGACGACGTCGCAGAAGCGTTCGGGGTCCTGGGCGTCGACCTCGATATCGAAGACGTCGATGCCGGCGAATTTCTTGAACAGGACGGCCTTGCCTTCCATCACCGGCTTGCCGGCGAGGGCGCCGATATTGCCTAGGCCGAGGACGGCGGTGCCGTTGGAGATCACCGCGACGAGATTGCCCTTGGCGGTGTAGTCGTAGGCCGTGTCGGGATCGGCGACGATGGCTTCGCAGGCGGCGGCGACGCCGGGGGAGTAGGCGAGCGCGAGGTCGCGCTGGGTTGCCATGCGCTTAGTCGGCTCGATCGCCAATTTTCCCGGCCGCGGGAGGCGGTGGTATTCGAGCGCGGCTTTACGGAAGTCTTCGTCCATGGAGCGTCCCAGCGTGGGTGTTGATCGGCGGCAACATGGGCGCGAGGCGGGTTCGTGGCAATTGGGGCCCCGAGCGGCCGGCGGCGCTTCAGTTCTCGTTGGCATACCGCTTTTCATCGCGCAGCCGGGCCGGTTCCAAGGCCATGGACGGCCACGCGTCGATCCAGGAGTCGGTTAAACCGAAACCCATCCGCGCCCAGTTCACAAACTTGAACCTGATCAGCCGCTCCACCGCAGCGCGCTTTTCGCTGACGGTTGCCATGCTTCCCAGCATGGCGAACGCGGTCGCGGTCAGTGCGGTTTCGGCGCCCCGGTCGAGCACCGATGCGAGGCCCACCGGCGTTGCCGCGCGCACAGCTACTCCATCGCCGCCCAGCACCAACAGGAGGTCCGGCGCAGCGTTGTGTTTGTGCCCGAGCAGAATCGATACCGTAATCGTGGCCTGCATCGCATCAATCCCCCTGTTCCAGCCCGGTCGTCTGCGGCCGATATGTATCGGCGATACAGGGCGACCATCAGGCCTGCCAGATGGGGAATCTACTTAGGTGGATCACTGATCGCGCTATCGATTGGGCCAGGCGTTACCGCAGTTCCCGTGCATCGACGTCATTCACCCAACCGCGCACGCCGCCCGCGGGGCGGCGTGCGTGGCTGACGTCGTCAGACTGCCCTTACGCCGTTTTCGAGCTGTTGGCTTTCCTGCGAGCAAGAAGCCCCATGCCAAACAGGCCGCTACCAAACAGAGCCAACGCCGACGGCTCCGGGGCCGGTACCGGCGCGGGACTGGAGGAGAATGTACCCGTGCCGGAGGCGGTGAACGGCCCAGGCGCGGGGTATGCCTGGTTGTTGGTCACCACCGCGGTCGCGAAGTCAGGGATCAGCGACGAAAGACTGAACGACGCGTTTTCGGAGGTTGTGCCGATGAACTGTGCGAACGCCGACGCCATCACGAGCTGATTCAGAGTGCCGGCGGTGGCACTGGCGTTGAAACTCGCGCCGCTGGATCCGACATGGGAACTGAACTGGGCGCCGGTGGTCGACGGGCTCGCCGTCACCGAGAAAATCCCGGAAAGCAGATTGGCCCCCGGGTCCACTCCTTCGTCGATAAAGGAGAACGTGCCGGCATATCCTGCCTGTGTCAGGCTATCGCCGGCACCGCATGACACACCGCACGCGCCGATTGAATTGGAGGTTGCAGTCAGCGAGAACTGCGCGAGTTCAGGTCCGGAGAAGGGCAATCCGGATATGCCTGAAAACGAGAAGTCCACGGGCCCGGAGGCGGTAACCGTCGTCTGGTTTCCCGATGTCGAAATCGTCCACTCCTGCATGGCTCCATCCTGTTGAATGAATTGAGCGAATGTGGTCGGTGCCGCGACCGCTGGCGCTGCTGCGATCGCGGTGACAACGCATGAAGCAGCCAAACAGCTGAGGCCGCTGATTATTGAGCTTCGCATTTACAACTCCTTATGTGGATCTTGGTTTCAAACGGTGCCCAAAGGGCCGAGAGCGGCGGATTGCTTCGTGCCATTCATGATTATTCGATGGCATATTGAGGGTTAGCATGCGGAAAGAACCGCCGCGCAGGTTCGGAAAATACCCAACGAGGTCTTCCTGGAACCGGAATTTCAGTGTATATAAGATATGGTCAGTGCCATTTTTATTTTTAAAATAAGATTTTCACTATATTTTTACTCGAGTATTTATGATTGCAGTTACCAATCGGACAAACACGTATAAACCCAGGGAAGTTGACCAGAAATTTGCTTTTCTCGGACGGCCAGACCCTCCGTCAAGTGAGAGTTGGGCACCACACCAACTCGACTGCGTGTCAGTACCTACGGCCCTGTTTTCGCGGCGTCTTGGCTAATTCTCGGGCACGTACAAACCCGCGATACACACACTGCGTCGATAGTTCCATAAATCATCGGAATATTTCTGTATAATCAGATTCCCCCCCCTCCGATAAGTAGATTCCGGATCTGGCTGTTCCGATTCTCCATCCTTATTGTCAATGAGCCAGCGATGAGAGCGCGGTTCGCTTGTCTGACACGACGTCAGTGCGCTCGACTGACACGCAGCCGATGCGAATTCGCGCCCCATCCATCGCATCCGTCACAGTCAGGTAACACTACTGAAGGAGCATGTGTTTCATGAGTCTCGCTTTATCCATCGTGTTGCTGCTCCTCGGCCTGGGTGCCGGGACCGCTTACTACGGATACGTCTGGTACGGCTGGCCCGGGGCGGGCCAACTAAATCGGGTGAAGACGCATCAACGCAAAATCCGGCGGTCCGCTGCACCATCGAACCGGTGGTAGTACCGTGCTTCCGCGACGAAGCCGCCGTTTAACCTCAACAACGAGAAAGTAACCATATCATGCGCAATACCATCTCACTCGCCCTGATACTCATGGCATTGATCGGCGCAGTACCGCTGTTGAGTGCCTGCCATACAACGGCCGGCGCTGGTCAGGATCTGTCAGCCACCGGCCACGCCATCACGGGTGTGGCTCGGAAAGAAACGCCTTAGACACCGCCATTGCCCGGCACACACACCGCTACCGCGGCGGTGTGACTGTGCTTGGCAGATTGGCGGGTCATCCCTGTAAGGATACACTTGAGATGCGCAAGGAACCCAGCGGCGAGGCACCGCATATCCGACGGTTTACACCCATGATCGAGGGATGGCCGTCCACGGGGAAACTGGCCAGCGGGACGCGGGTCTACGGTTCCGATTGGGAACATTACGGTATTGCCGAAAGGAAACTGGATCACTACGATGATAAGACCAAAAATATCCGCATAGCGCTATGCAACAAATATCAAGTGGATTGGACGCGACGACTGCTTGGACTGTGGATGCTGTTCACAACGTCCTGGTTCGCGGCGTGGGGGGCGTATACAATGTCGACATGCTCCCTGGAGAATGTCCGGGAAGGGCCGCCGGGCCCACTGAGCACGATGTGCGAGGTCGACTTCAGTGGTTGGGCCACGCAATATCACTACTTCACGATCTGGGATTATGCGACGCTGGTGGGAAGTGGCGTCACCGTTCCGATCGGGATAGTGGCTCTGAGCCTGAGCGTCTTTCTGGTGGCGCGGGCGTTTCGGCCGCATTGAAGTCGGTGATGGTGACGTGTGCGCCAACCGCCAGCGCGGTGGTTTGGACGAAGAACGCCAAAGTGTCGTTATTGCCGCCGCCGGTCAGGGTTTCGGCCGTCGCGCCAACGAAAAGGTATTCGCCCCGACCCCGCCGATCATGCGGGTCGAGGCACCCACGATCGAGGAGCCGTAGAAGTTGCCGGACGCCGTCGATCCGGACGCGTTCAACGTTTCATTGCCGGCATAGGCATGAAACTGCACGCCGCCGGACGCCGTGCCGGTGAAGGACACATTGCTGCCGGACTGACCGAAGATGGTCGTTTGCGATCTACCGGCAGTGATCGTCGCGTTGTCCTTGGTGCCCTCGCCGAAGACGACGCCACTGCCGCCGACGACGGTGGGGTCCCGCCCGAGCCACCGACGAAACTCAGGTATCCCGTGCTGTTAGGCGCGAAAACCAGCGCGTTGGTCGTGGCATGAACGGTTTCAACGCCGGTGCCGCCGGAAATCGTGTCGTTCGTTCCGGTAACCGAAAGGCTCAACGTGCCAGGTCCGGCGAAGACGTTGGTCGAACCGCCGGACAGCGTGATGGCGGACGACGCTTCGTTCTGTAGCGAAATCAGTCCGCCATTGCTGGAGTCGACCAGGTTCAGATTGCCGCCCGACGCGTCGTTGCCGAACACGTAAGCCGCCGATCCGGTGAGCGTCACCGTCGCGGCACCTCCGCCCATTGCCACGGTATCGTTGCCGCCGGCGGCCAGGAGCGCCAGCACGCCCGCGCCGCCAAACACATTGGTTTTGCTGCCATTGACTATCACGTTCGCCGTCGCATCGGCGCCAGTCGCGATTTGCGCGGCGTCGCCGGTATCAAGGACGGTCAAGCTACCGCCTGTCAGTGTGCCGCCCACCACTACGCCGGCCGACCCGGGCACCGTAATCGAAGCCAGCGCCGCTTGGGTGTAAACTTGGTTTCCTGCACCGCCGAGCGTGACGATGAGCGCGGCGGTATTCGCCGTGCCGGGTGTCGGGCTGCCGGTGATCGTGGCGTTGGTACCGAGCGCATTGACCGACACGATGCGGCTACCTTGGCGGATGACCTCGCCGGTGGCGGCGGCGATGACATAGTTCGCGGTGCCGGAGACCGACACGAAATAGGCGCCCGCTCCCGGCGCGACAGTTCCCACGCCGGACGTGAAGATGGTGTCGTTCCCCGTCGCGGTGGAGATCAGAAAATTGCCGGTTGCGTTGACATAATTGTTTCCGCCGGTCGCGGCGACGGTGCTGGTGCCGCTGGCATAGAAATCGCTGCCGACATCGTTCGACAGGATCAACGCGTTGGACACCATCAGCGTCTCGGGCGAGGCCGGGTCGTTGATCACGTATTGCCACCCCGATCCCGTGGCGGAGATAGAAACACCCACGGCACCGGTGATCGCGAGATGGGTGGTGTTTTTGGTGATGGGTGCGTTTGGAACCATGCTGCCAGCACCAATCACGCTGACCAAAAGAGACGAGCGACACAGGGCGTTGGACAGGGGGAAGGCAGCTTGCTGGGCGAGGTTCAAATAGTCGCCGGTGCCGATCGATACCAGGATGGAGCCTCCGCTGGTGCCTGGAACGGTAATCCCTGTCGTTGACATAAGTTACTCGCGCCGCCCGTGAGGTTCCGGCCGCTTTGCCTGTTTGCGACGTTGAAAATACGATAGCCCTCATAAACTTTCGGTCAGCTCCTAAAACAGCCTGAAAAATCAGATGTGTATTATGTCGGGCTTCTAATTTTGGGTGATACAGGTAATAATTTTGATTTATCGCCGTAAAATGCAACCGCGGCGCCGATATGGTCCGCGCGAGGTCGTCGATGCGGGTCAGTTCGCGGCACGGTCCAGTCTGATATCGACCTCCCGATCTATAAACGCCCACTCCTTCGTCGCGCGCAGGCGGGCGAGCATGTCGTCGAACATCGCTTCATGGGCGGGTGCATATTCGAATAATGTCACGAAATCGAACGGTTCTCCGAGATCGCGGCCATGGTGCAACCGGCGGGCGATCTGCGGCAGATAATCCAAGCCGATCGCGGTGTGATGGGACGTATCCTCGAAAATCGCGCGCCGCTCGTCCTGGGCCAAATCCCACCAGACGGTGGATTTTCGAATGGGGATCAAGGCAGCACGCGTCGCCTCCAGCCGGCCGATCGGCGCCTGAACGGCTTTCAGCACATTGAGCTCGCGCCCTGTCGCATAACGAATGTTGCTGACCACGCCGCGTAAGATCCAATCGGCTCCCTCATTCGAGGCGTTGCCGGCCGAGATATCGACCCGCTCGACCGACGGAAGCGCCTCACCGCACAGCGTCTGCATGCGGGTCACGCGCCATGCCCCACAGTCGCCGCCGCGGAAACTGAAAAGAGTGCTCATGGTGTGTCCCCTTCGGTTAAGCCGCGAGGGCGGACAGCGTGGGCCACGCGGCGGCGCCATTGACCCGGAAGGTTTCGATGACCGCCGCTGGAATAACATCGGTCACGGCTCGTTTGAACGCGGGGCGAGCCTGGATGGTTTCCAGCCACGCTTTGGCCCGAGGACGGGCGTCGATCAGCGGACCCATGCCGAGATGACTGATCCGGGTCAAGAACGGCACGACCGCGATGTCCGCCGTGCTGAACGCCTCACCGGCCAGGAAAGGCGTGTCCGCCAACTGCGTTTCCATTTCGTCCAACAAACGCAGATAGCAAGCGACGGCGGGGCGCATCTCCGGGGCCGCAACGCCATGGTCCAGCACGCTTTGACGGGCAATGCGACGGGCGGGGTCGGCGATCGCGGCGACGAGTGCCGCGAGTTCGTCCTTCGGCTTTTGGATCAGCATGGGTCGAAAGGCGATGGCGTAGGTGAGGACGCCAGTGAAGGGGTGCACCTCATCGATCGTCTTGTCCCAGAGGCGCGCCCGGGCGCGATCGCGCGCGGACGCTGGTCTCAGCGGGCGGGCGGGGAAGACTTCGTCCAGATATTCGGCGATGACGCTGGATTCCCGAAGCGCGAACCCGTCGTGGAGCAGGGTTGGGACCTGGCCCAGGCGGTTTAGCGCACGGTATTCGGGGCGATGTTGGCCGCCGCTGAACAAATCGACCGGGTGGCTGGTCCAGGTCAGGCCTTTTTCCTCCAGCACGAGGCGCGCGCGTTCAGAGGCGGTTGAGACCGGTCCGTGAAAGAGTTCCAGCATAAGTCACATCTCCCGAATGTGTTTCGACATTGGCCAGGCGATCAGCCCAGCCCCCGCATCAACGCTGCCACTGCTTCGGGCGAGGCGCCGGCAATCCGCGCGTTGGGGCGGCCGCCAGCGAGGAAGGCCACCGCCAGCAAGATCTCGTCCGGACGCGGCGCGTCGGGGATGCCGATCGTCATGCTGTCCATCGCGTTATAGTCCCAGGCATCGTGCATGCCGCCGAAGATGATATCGATCGGCATGCCGGCTGGGCCGACCTTGGCGTTGCCCGGGATCAGCGCCGGTCCGGCCCCCGCGCCTTTGCGCATCGCGAGGCCGATGCGCACGTGGATCATGGCGGCACCGTGCTCCAGATCGCCGGCGGTTCCGACCAGGGCGGCCTTGCCGTAGCCGATGGGTCTGGCGTCTCCGAGCGCGGCGAGAACACGGGTTGTCAGGATTTCGCCCACAGCGACGGAGAGGTCCACGAGGCCGGAAAAATCGTCCATCGCCGGTTTGCCGGCGTGCGGGTTGCGCAGGACGGCGGCGGCGGCCACGCGGCGGGTGGGGGTCGCGAGAGGGCGATTGGCTTCGGCGCGGATTTCCTGGTCGAAAAGGTAGATCTGGCGGATGTCCATGGCGCTCTCCTGGCTTTTGACGGCGACGCGGCGGTATTGGCGCAGGGCGGGCGGCATGTCGTCAAGACAGCGGGGATTTCGGCAGCATGTTTGCTGCCGCGGTCCGATTGGAACCCCGGCGACACCGAACCAACGATTGAGGAGATTGGCGGACCCGATACGATTCGAACGTACGGCCTCTGCCTTCGGAGGGCAGCGCTCTATCCAGCTGAGCTACGGGTCCAGAGCCGCCCTTCTACAAGCAAACGGCGGCAAACGGAAGGGCGGTTTTCCTGCTTGCTTCAGAACTGCTTCAACAGGCGTTCGATGTAGTCCAACTCAGGCTGCGGCCGGGTCTTCTCGGCCTCTCGCCGGCGCAGCTCCTCCTGGATTGCCAGGGCTTTCAGCCGTTCCCGTTCCTCGGGCACGGTCACGTCGCCGGTTTCGTCCGTGCCTGAGGGTCCGTTGCCGGTCTGCCGGCCCAGCGGGTCGCGTCCGGTGGAATCGGCGTGGCCTGGCGTATGCTGATCGGCGCGACCCATCTGAGTTCCGCCGGGCATGGTCATGCCGAACAGGTCCTGGTCGCCCTCGCCCTCCCCTTGTCCGGATCCGGGTTGGGGGGGGCCAAATTTCTTCAGCATGGCCTGCGCCATGTCCTGCGCGCCCTTCTGCAGGTCCTCGATCGCCTGCTGGATCGAGTCGCCGGCGGCCTTGTCCCTCCCCTGCCCCAGCGCGGTCGCGGCATCGCGCATGGCCTGATCGGCGTCACTCAGGCTTGGCGGGATTTCGCCGGCGAGATCGCCAAACTGCTGCATCAGCTCGCCCAGAGACCGGCGCAACGCCTGTTGGACCCGGCGATCGGCCTCCCGCACGGTGTTGGGATCGGTTGGGATGGGCTGGGGGATACCCATGCGCATGGTTTGATTGACTCGCCCTTCGGTATGGTCGAGCAGCGCGCCCTCCCGAGCCACCATGTCTTGTACGGCACCCATTTGCTGGCGGCCGCGGCGCTGCTGCTCGGCCTGCTGCTGGTTCTGGCCGCCGGGCTTAGCGTTGCGGAGCTGGTCCAGCATGCGTTCCAGCTCCGCCATCCGGCGCTGGGCATCCTCCGGCTTGCCCGCGCGCGCCGCGTTCCCGGTTTGCTCGGCAAGTTGCTGCATCTGCTGCTCGCTGAGTGGCCGGGCGTTCGGGTCCATCGGCGGGAGTTCGCCGTTGCGCTGGGCTTCGCGCATCAGGGACTGCATGTGGCGATCGATCGCCTCCTGCAGGGCGTGCAGCTTCTGGTCCAGCGCGTCGCGGTTGGCCTGGGTCGGCTCCTTCAGCAACGCGTCGAGTGCGTCGCGGGCGTCCTGGCGGGCCTGTTCGAGGGCTTGGGCGGTGGCTTCTGTTTGCCCTTCTTCCATGTGCAAAGCGAGCTGCCAAAGGCGTTCCTGGGCCTCCGCAACGTCGACGTCGGTCTTGCTGTGCACGAGTTTGTGGTAGACGGCACTGAGATTCACGATGGCGCCGAAATCGTCCTTGAAGGCGTCAGGGGCCTGCAGCAGGCCGTCCAGCGCCAGCATTTCGTCGCCGCGGTCGTCCGGGTGCAGCGACAGGCCCTTGCGGACCTGGATCAACACCTTGGCGATCGGGTTGGCGAAAATACGTTCGGGCAGAACGAAGTCGGCAACGCCGGAGGTTCCGGTCTGGCCCGGTGCGTCCTTGCCGACGAGGGTGGCGAGGACCGTCAAGCCGGCCCATGGGTTGGCGGTGAGGTCCTGCTGATTGACTCCCTTGGCCGCTTTCGATCCGCCATTTGGCAGCGGGATCGCGATGACCAGCGGCGGTGCGTCCGGCCGGTCCTTCAGCCGCAGTTCGGCTTGCAGGGCGACGACACCGTAGTCATCCTCGATCTTCCAGGGGAGCCGGGTTTCCTGGTTGTCGCCGCCTTTGCCAGGGGGTGAGGCCCAGGCGACCAAGGGCGGCTTGTCCGGAATGGCGACGATATCCCAATGGGCCAATGTGGATGCGCCCAGGGTCACGTCCAGACCGCCGCTGGCGGTCAGGTCGCGGTCGGCCTGAAAGCTGCTGGGGTCGAGGGGCCGGAATGCTTCCTTGTCGCCGCTCAGCGACAGGAC
The DNA here is from genome assembly GCA_903877125.1 of uncultured Acetobacteraceae bacterium. Lineage (GTDB taxonomy): Bacteria > Pseudomonadota > Alphaproteobacteria > Acetobacterales > Acetobacteraceae > Rhodopila. The sequence continues at coordinate 30,345 of CAIRCM010000216.1, forward strand.
GGGTTCGGCGGAAGCGCCGGTCAGGCTGACGGTTACATGCGAGCCGATGGGCGCCGAGACCGAGCGAACGTCGGTCTTCAGGAAGACCGGGGGCAGGCGCGTGTAGGATGGAGGGGTGATCCAGGCTCGCAACTCGGGCGGAGGCGCCGGGGCGAAAGCGGTCAGAGACGGGTGCAGGGCGGTGAAAAGGCGGCCAGGTGCGTCGCGGCCGGCGATCGTGGCACAGACGATCAGGCTCAGGATCACCGCCGTGCGCAGGGCCTGGGGATCGCGGCGGGCCATGCCGGGGCGCGGGGCGCCGATTTTCAGGCGGGCGATCTGTCGTGTCGCGCGGGCGACATGGGCCTGCCAGAGGGCGATGGCATCGGGGTGGATCGTCGCGGGACGATCGGACAGGACGGACAACGGCCGGTGGGACAGGCCGGACGCGGTTTCCAACCGGCGGTCGGCGGCTTTGCGATCGGGCAGCCGCACGCGGCGCAGGCCGAGGAACAGGAGGATGGCGATGGCGGAGGCGGTCACCGCCAGGAGCAGGATATGCGCCCAGATGGGCAGCAGCGCCGGGACATCGAGCAGCGCCAGACAGACGAAAAGACCCGCGACACCCACCGGCGGCCACAAGGCGGGCCACACCACCTCGAACAGCAGAACGCAGCGCGCCAGGAAGCGGGGGCCGCTCAGGTTGGTCATGGGATTGGCACGACCTCCCCGGTCCAGAGGTCCTCATGCGTTTGGCGGGCGCGGATCACGGTCCAGGCGTCACCGTCGACCATGACCTCGGCCGCGCGGGGACGGGCGTTGTAGGCAGAACTCATGACCGCGCCGTAGGCGCCGGAGTCGAGGATGGCGACGCGAGCGCCGGGGGCGAGCGGCGGCAGAAGGCGGGATCGCGCGAAGGTGTCGCCGGATTCGCAGACGGGACCGACGACATCGGCAGCCGACAGGGGCGCGGTGGCGTCGATGGCGGAGACCGGGAGGATGCCATGCCAGGCGCCATACATGGCCGGGCGGACGAGGTCGTTCATCGCGGCGTCCAACACCACGAAGCGGGCCGCTTGCGTCTGCTTGGAAAGGACGACGGAGGCCAGCAGGAGGCCGGCGGGACCGACGAGCCAACGGCCGGGCTCCAGCGCGATGCGCACGTCGAGGTTGTGGAACGCGCCTTTGATGGTGGCGGCGAGACCGGCGGGGCTGGGTGCGGCCTCGTCCTTGTAAGGGATGCCGAGGCCGCCGCCGCAATCGACGGTTTCGACCCGATGGCCCTGGGCGCGGATGGTGCGCACGAGCTCGGCGATGCGGGAGTAGGCGTCCCGGAAGGGTGCGAGATCGAGGATCTGGCTGCCGATATGGGTGGCGATGCCGACCGGCTCGATACCGGGGAGGCCGGCGGCATGGGCATAGAGCGCCGCCGCCTGATCGTAGGCGATGCCGAATTTGTCGGTGGCCCGGCCGGTGGAGATTTTATCATGGCCGCCGGCGGCAACGTCCGGATTGACGCGCAGGGCGATGCGGGCGGTTTTGTCCTCGGCCGTGGCGATGGCGGAGAGCATCGCCAGTTCCTCGGCGCTTTCGACGTTGATCTGGCCGATGTTTTCGCGGAGGGCGAAGCGGAGTTCGCGCGGGGATTTGCCGACGCCGGAGTATACGATGCGATTGGCGGGGATGCCGGCTTTGAGGGCGCGGCGGAGTTCGCCCTCACTGACGACGTCGGCGCCGGCGCCCTCCCGAGCGAGGGTGGCGAGGATGGCGAGGTGGTCGTTGGCTTTGACGGCGTAATGGGCGTGGGCATCGATGTTGGCGTCGGCCAGGGCTCTGATCAAGGCCTGGTAGCGCTGGCGGAGGGTTGTGGCGGAATAGACCCAGGTGGGGGTGCCGACCGCGTCGACGATCGCGTTGAGCGGCACACCGTCCAGCAGGAGCCCGTCCATCGCGTGCTGGCGGAGGTTGGGCCGCGCGGCCAGCAGCTCGGCTGGGGACGGATCGAGGGCAGGGTCGTGGGAGAGAGGCGCTTCGGGCATGGGGGGAGGTTAGCACAGCGGCCGTTTGCGGCCAGAGGGTTTTCGGGGTTGGGGGAGAGTGGACCGAAATGGCGCGATCCTCTTTGCGGCTTTGGGCCTCCAACGTTCTTGGTGTTCAAGCTGACGACGGAACGACACCGATCGCCGGGGCTGGGGTGCACGTGGGGATTTTTTTCGCAGAGCACGGAAAGTGTTCGCGCCTGCGGTGCGCGGGGCGTCCTGAACGCCGCGCCGGGACGGGCGCCAAATCGCGGGAAAGTGCGCCATCGTTCGGTTCCCCCTTTGCCGATCATAGTCTAGCCTTCACCGATGAAATTCTGCACTCTGCTGCTCTACGCCACGATCGCTCTGGTCGTGCTCGGTCCCGCATGGTTGCCGACCACGTGCTGGGCATCCGGTCTCATCGACCGCATCCGAACGGCACCGCTGGCCACGTTGCCCACCGATCGAGTTGGCTGGGACGGTACTCGGCTCCAGTTCGGCGCCACGATCGACGGGGTCGAGGGGCCGAAGGACGGGTGGAACGCGGTGGATCTCAGCCAGGGGTCCCACATTCTTGGCCTGCAAGGGCCGGCGCCGGACTATCGGCTCGCTGCCCGGCTGACGGTCGGCCCGGACAACCGACTGGTCATCGAGGTCGATGGCCACACCATGGTTCTGGGCACAAGAGCGGGGGATTTGGCGGGGGGCGACGGAACGATTCCGGCCTATGCCCCCGAACCCGGCGACCGCGTCTCCATGACCCTCGATCGCAGCCTGCTGAGCTGGCCAACACCGTTCGAAATGAACTTCATGACCGGCCACGCCCCGACCCGGCGGCGGCACATTTATTATCGGCTGATTTGGACCAAGGCGAACGGTCAACGCCTGGAGATGCTCTGGCGCTATGAACAGGGGCACTACAGCGTCGACGGCTGGGCCGCGCCAAGCGGTCCCGATACGGAAACCGGGTTGGTTGGCGCGACGCTGACGCCCGGCGGGTAACCTGCTAACGTCGCCGAAACCAAGCCTGAGAGAGACCGGATGTCATCAGCCCGCCTCGCCGTCGATATCGGCGGCACCTTCACCGACCTCGCGCTGGAGCACGCGGGCGGGCGCACCACCGTCAAAGTGCTGACTACGCCGGCCGAGCCGGAAAAGGGGGTGCTGGATGGGGTACGCAACATCCTGGCGACGTCGGGGGTCAAGGCCGAAGACATCGCGCTGATAATTCACGGCACGACGCTGGCGACGAACGCGGTGATCGAGCGCAAAGGGGCCAGGACCGCGCTGATCACAACCGAAGGGTTTCGCGACGTGATCGCGATGGGGAACGAATCCCGTTACGATCAATACGACCTCAACATCGTCCTGCCGCAGCCGTTGGTGCCCCGATACCTGCGCCTGCCGGTGCCGGAACGGCTGGACAACACCGGCAAGGTGCTGCGGCCGCTGGATGAGGCGGCGGTGCGGGCGCTGGTGCCGTTCCTGAAGGCCGAGGAGATCGAGAGCGTCGCGGTCGGGTTCCTGCACGCCTTCGTCAATCCGGCGCACGAGCAGCGCGTCCGCGATGTTCTGGGGGAGGAACTGCCGGGGGTCGGGGTTTCGATCTCGTCCGAAGTGTCGCCGGAGATGCGGGAGTGGGAGCGGTTTTCGACGACCGTCGCCAATGCCTATGTGCAGCCAATGATGGCGCGGTATCTGCGGCGGCTGGAGACGGATCTGCGCGATGTCGGGGCGAAGGCGCCGCTGTTCCTGATGATGTCTGGCGGCGGGCTGACGACGATCGATACGGCGTGCCGGTTTCCGATCCGGCTGGTGGAATCCGGGCCGGCGGGCGGGGCGATCTTTTCGGCCCATGTCGCGCGGCAATGCGGGCTGGCGAACGTGCTGTCCTTCGATATGGGTGGGACGACGGCAAAAATCTGCCTGATCGACGACTACAAGCCGCAGACCGCCCGTACGTTCGAGGTGGCTCGGGTCGGGCGGTTCCGCAAGGGATCGGGGCTGCCGCTGCGGATTCCGGTGATCGAGATGGTGGAGATCGGCGCGGGCGGCGGGTCGATCGCGCATGTCGACAGCCTCGGACGGATTGGCGTCGGGCCTGAGAGCGCGGGGGCCGATCCGGGGCCGGCCTGCTATGGGCGTGGAGGGACGCATCCGGCGGTGACCGACGCCAATCTGTCGCTGGGGCGGTACGATCCCGCCCGGTTCGCCGGCGGGTCGATGAAGCTGGACGTTCAGGCGGCACATGCGGCGCTGGTGGCGGATGTCGGCGCGAAGCTGGGGCTGACGGCGGATATGGCGGGTGTCGCCGTCATCGAAATGGTCGACGAGAACATGGCCAATGCGGCGCGCGTGCATGCGATCGAATCCGGCAAGACCTATGACGGGCGGACGCTGATCGCGTTTGGCGGCGGTGGGCCGGTGCATGCCTGCCGGGTGGCGGAGAAGATCGGAATTTCACGAGTGCTGGTGCCCTCGGGCGCAGGGGTTGGGTCCGCCATCGGGTTCCTGCGCGCGCCGGTGGGGTATGAGGTCGTGCGCAGCCTGTATCAGCGGTTTTCCACGTTCGATGTCGCGGGGGTCAACGATCTGCTGGCGGATATGGAGGCCGAGGCGGTGAAGGCAGTCGTGCCCGGCAGTTTCGGCGCGCCACTGACACAGACGCGGACGGCATATATGCGATATGTTGGCCAAGGGCATGAAATTCCGGTGCCGCTGCCATTGCATGTGCTGGGCGAGAGCGACGTGGCGGAGATCAGGGCTGCGTACGACAGAGAATATGCTCGGTTTTACGACCGGCCTGTGCCGGGGTCGGATGTGGAAATAATGAGCTACGCCGTCGTGGTGGCGACGGTCGCCGTCGCGCCCGCCGATGTTCCGGATGCGGGCGGGTTGTTCGTGCCGCACGCGGTGCCCGACCACATGCAAAGGGTGCGGGATACCGTCAGCGGCGCGGCTTCCGATTGGGCTGTGTTTGCCCGGGCCGGCTTGGCGCATGGGGCAAAGATACAGGGGCCGGCGATCGTGACGGAGGATGAGACCTCGACGCTGATCGGGCCCGGGTGGTCGGCATCCATCAATGCCCTTGGCTACATCGAAATGACGCGGGAGGCTACATAATGTCCCACGAAACCAACGCTATGGCGCAAATCCAGCGCCAAATCATGTGGAACCGTCTGATCGCCGTGGTCGAGGAACAGGCGCAGATCATGATCCGCACCGCTTTCTCCACCACCGTGCGGGAAGCCGGGGATCTGTCCGCGGGGATTTTCGACCGGCACGGGCGGATGATGGCGCAGGCGGTGACGGGAACGCCGGGGCACGTCAATTCGATGGCGGAATCGGTTGGCCATTTCCTGGCGAAATTTCCGCTGGAAACGATGAAGCCTGGGGATCACTACATCACCAACGATCCCTGGCTTGGGACCGGGCATCTGCACGATCTGACCGTTGTGACGCCAACGTTCCATCGCGGCGTGGCGGTTGGGGTGTTCGCCAACACCGCGCATGTGATCGACATCGGCGGGTTGGGCATGGGTCCGGAGGGTCGGTCAGTGTTCGAAGAGGGGATGTACATTCCCATCGTCAAATGCTTCGACCGGGGCGTGCCGAACGAAACGTTCTTCGATTTCATGCGGGCGGGGTCGCGGCTGCCGGTGGAACTGGAAGGCGATATCTACTCGCTCTGCGCCTGCAACGACGCCGCGGTCCGCCGGCTGGTTGAGATGATGGACGAATTCGGGATGGACAGCCTCGATCCGCTGGCCGAGTTCATCTTCGATCTGTCGGGACGAGCAACGGTGGCGGAAATCGCCAAACTTCCGAAGGGGACATTCGGCGGGGAGATCTGGTCCGACGGGTATGAGGAGCCGGTGAAGCTCCAGGCGTCGATGGCGATCCTCGATGACGCGATCGAGGTGGATTATGCCGGGACGTCGGGGCTGTCGTCACGTGGCATCAACGTTCCGCCAGCTTATTGCCGAGCATATGCCAGTTTTGGGATCAAGTGCGTGGTGGCGCCGGAGATTCCGAATAATTGGGCGTCGCTGGCGCCGTTCCGGATGAAAATACCAGAGGGCTGCATTTTGAACGCGCCACGGCCCTATCCGGTTTCGGTACGGCATGTGATCGGCCATCTGCTGCCCGATCTGATGATGGGCTGCCTGCATCAGGCGGTACCGGATCGGGTGACGGCGGAGGGGGCCTCGTCGCTATGGAATCCGCCGCTGCGGGGCGGGGCGTCGGTTTCCGGGCAGTCGCGGGGGAACAAGCCGGTGATTGGGGATTTCGAGATCATTACGTTCAATTCGGGCGGGACGGGTGCGCGTCCGACGGCGGATGGGCTGGACGCCACGGCGTTTCCATCGGGCGTGCGGACGATGCCGGTGGAGGCGACGGAAAACGTCGCACCGCTGATTGTCTGGCGGAAAGAACTTAAGCCGGATTCGGGCGGGGCGGGGCGGACGCGGGGCGGCGTTGGACAGATCATGGAATTCGCGACCAAGGGCGACCTGGAATTCGCGGTCAACGCGTCGTTCGACCGGATCGGGCACGCGCCGAAGGGCCGCGATGGCGGGTTGGATGGTGCGAAGGGGGTCGTGCGGACCAGCAACGGTACCGTGCTACGCACCAAGGGCTATCAGGTTATTCCGGATGGCGACCATTTAATTCTTGAACTGCCGGGCGGGGCGGGCATGGGCGATCCCGCGACGCGCGACCGGGCAGCGGTGGCGCGGGACGTGCGGGATGGGTTGGTTTCGGCGGCGAATGCCCGAGCGCTATATAAAATGGAAGTAGGAGACTGATATGCGCTGCGATCTGATCATCCGCGATGCCACCGTTTTCGATGGCACGGGCAAGACGCGTTACAAGGCGGATGTGGGGGTGACGGGCGACCGGATCGTTGCTATCGGCGATTTGTCTGCCTCGTCCGGCGACCGGGAGGTTTTGGCCTCCGGCAAGGCTTTGGCGCCGGGCTTCATCGATGCGCACACGCATGACGATCGGGCGGTGCTGTGCGGGACGGAATGCATGCTGTGCAAGATGTCGCAGGGTGTGACCACGGTTGTCGTCGGCAATTGCGGCATCAGCCTGTCGCCGGTACGGATGAAGTCACGTCCGGTGCCGCCGCTGGATCTGCTGGGCGATGAGTCCTGGTTCGCATTCGACAGTTTCGGGGCGTACGCCGAGCGGCTGAGGAAGGATCCGTCGCCGGTCAATACTTACGCGTTGATCGGGCACATGTCGTTGCGGGTGGAAGCGATGAACGGCGACACGCAACGCGCGGCCACCGACAAGGAAGCCGAGCAGATGCGCAATCGTCTGGCGGATGCGCTGGCGGAGGGGGCATCGGGGTTTTCGACCGGCCTCTATTATCCGCCGAACGGCATGGCGCCGACGCAGGAGGTCATCGCCGTGGCAGAGGCTTTGCGGGCGGCGGGTGGGATTTACGTGACGCATATGCGCGACGAAGCGAACGACATCATGCTGTCGATCGAAGAGACACTGAAAATCGGCCGCGACACGGGCTCGCCAGTGGTGATCAGCCACCATAAATGCGCGATGCCGGAGAACTTCGGGCGGTCGGTCGAGACGCTGCCGGCGATCGATCGGGCATCGTTGCGGCAGAAGGTGGATTTCGATGTTTACCCCTACCCCGCCGGATCGACTGTGCTGATGCCGTTCCGGCTACGTCCGGACGTGAAGGTGCAACTGACGTGGTCGGTGCCGCACCCGGAAATGGCGGGGAAAATGCTGTCCGATATCGCCAGGGGCTGGAACACGTCGGAAAGGGAGGCCGCCGAGCGGTTGTTGCCGGCGGGTGCGATTTATTTCCAGATGGACGAGGATGACGTCCAATCGATCATGGCGCACCGGCTGTCGATGATCGGCAGCGACGGATTGCCGCATGATTCGTATCCGCATCCTCGGCTTTGGGGCACGTTCCCTCGGGTGCTGGGTCATTACGCCCGGGATTTGGGGCTGTTCAGCCTGGAAACGGCGGTGCGCAAGATGACGGGGCATACCGCGGAGGTGTTCGGCATGGTCGATCGCGGGGTGATTCGCGAAGGCGCGTATGCCGATCTGGTGCTGTTCGATCCGGCCACCGTGAAGGACGCATCAACCTACGACGCGCCGACGAAGGTGTCCGAGGGGATCGTCGAGACCTGGGTCAACGGACGATCGGCGTATGTTTATGGCCAGGGTGCGACAGCGGAGCGGGCGGGGCGGTTGGTGACGCGCAACCGATAGGAATGGACGCGCCCCTTCTGTCGCTGACCGGTTTCGCGGTGGTCATGTACATCACACCCGGGCCGAACAACACGATGTTAGCCAGTTCGGGTGCGAACCATGGGTTTCGTGCGACGGTTCCGCATATGCTGGGCATTGCGACGGGTTTCGCGCTGATGCTGGTGGTGGTGGACGCCGGGCTGGGCGCGACATTGCTCGCGACACCGGGGCTGGTGCCGTTCATGCGATGGGGTGGGGCGGCCTGGATGCTGTATCTTGCCTGGAAGATCGCCACCGCCCCGCCCCCCGGGTCGGGCGGGCAGGCTCGGGTGTTGGGTTTTTTCGGCGCCATGGCGTTTCAGTGGGTCAATCCGAAGGGATGGCTGATCGCGCTCGCGGTTGCCAGCGAATTCACCCGAGCGGACCGGCCGTTGTCGGAGCAGTTGGTGCAGATTGGGCTGGCGTTCGGGGCGGTATCGATCCCCTGCATGTTGCCCTGGGTCTTGCTGGGTACCAGCGTACGCGGTCTGCTGCTCTCGCCCGGCCGGCTGCGGTGCTGCAACCTGCTGATGGCGGCACTGCTGGCCGTGTCGCTGGTGCCGGTGTTGACCGGGGACTGAACGGGTTCGGGCGCCGGGCTACCGGATCGCGATTCCGATCAGCAGCATTGCGTTGAGCAGCATCACCGCTGGCGACCAACGCGCGATCCGCGCCTGCCATCGGCGTCCGGCGACCTGACCGGCGATGCCGACCGCGACCAGCGTCGGCACGGTTCCCAGTCCGAACGCGAGCATGCCCAACGCCCCGGCCCAGGCCGACTGGCCGGCGGCGGCCACGGTCAGGGCGGCATACAGAAAGCCGCATGGCAGGAAGCCCAACGTTAGACCGAGTGCGAACCGGCTCCGGCCGGCGCGGCGGGCCATCGCACCGACGGCCTGGTTCCACAGGCGCGGCGCCGTTTTGAAGCCTCGGACCAGAAACAGGGCGGCGCCGAGCAGGAGAAGGGCGGAGGCGGTCCAGTGGGGCAGCGGGGTGGCGGTGCTGGCGCCGGCGAGTGCGCCCAGGGCCGCGTATGTAGTCAGCCGGCCCAGATGGTAGGGCGCCAGGGCGCTGCCGCCAATGCGCCGCCATTCGCACAGTCTGGCGGCCGGAACGGCGGCCATGCGGTCCGCGACCTGCCCCAGCACGAAACCACCGCACATCGCGCCGCAGTGCACGGGGCCACCGATCAGACCGGCAAGGAACAGCGCGACGATCGAACCACCGGTCGCGGGAAGCGTTCCACAGAATGCCAGCATGGTCTCCACCGGTGGACCTTTAGCCGACCGGGGGCCGGGAACCATTGACCTGCATCAATGCTGCACCGCCGCGACGCGCGCAGAAGCGATTCATGATCCGGCCATAGGGGGCATGAAACATGCAGGTGGAAGCAGGGGACCTCGTCGCGGGTGCGATGATGCTGGTGTTCGGTTTGATCGGACTAATGCTGGCATCCGGTGCGACCGACAACGAAATGTATGTGTTCGGCCTGTCGTTGACCGGCTTCGCGGCAGTGTTCGTCGTCGGTCTGATCAAACGCCATTACGACAAGGCGGAGATGCACGCGCGCGGGGAGGACTGGCATGTCTGACACTCTGGCGCTGCCGCGCTATAATGACGCGATCATCAAGAAATTCGTCATCGCGACGATCTTCTGGGGAGTTGTCGCGTTTCTGGTGGGGGTTGTCATCGCCTCCCAACTCGCTTGGCCGGAAATGAACCTGGGCCTTTCCTTCACGAATTTCGGGCGTTTGCGGCCGGTGCATACCTCGGCGGCGATTTTCGCTTTTGGGGGATCGGCGTTGTTCGGGACGTCGTTCTACATCGTGCAACGGACCTGCCGGGTACGGCTGTTCGGCGGCGAGGCCATCGCGAACTTCATCTTCTGGGGTTATCAGTTTTTCATCGTCATGGCAGCGCTGTCCTATGTAATGGGGTTCAGCCAGGGGCAGGAATACGCTGAGCCGGAATGGCACCTCGATCTATGGCTGACGGTGGTTTGGGTCACCTATGCCGTGGTGTTCATCGGAACGGTTCTAAAGCGCGAGGAACCCCACATTTACGTCGCCAACTGGTTCTTCATGGCGTTCATCCTGACGATCGCGGTGCTGCATCTTGGCAACAACATCGCGATGCCGGTGTCGCTGTTCACCGCCAAGAGCTACAACATCGCCTCGGGCGTGCAAAATGCGATGATCCAGTGGTGGTATGGGCACAACGCGGTCGGCTTTTTCCTGACGGCGGGCTTTCTGGGGATGATGTATTACTTCATTCCGAAGGCGTCGGGGCGGCCGGTCTATTCCTACCGCATCTCGATCGTGCATTTCTGGTCTCTCGTCTTCATGTATATCTGGGCGGGACCGCACCATCTGCACTGGACCGCGCTGCCGGACTGGACCCAGACCTTGGGGATGGCGTTTTCGATCATGCTGTGGATGCCGTCCTGGGGCGGCATGATCAACGGGATCATGACGCTGTCGGGCGCGTGGGATAAATTGCGCACCGATCCCGGCCTGCGCTTTTCGGTCACCGCCGTAGGCTTCTACGGCATGGCAACGTTCGAGGGGCCGGTGATGTCGATCCGGGATGTCAACGCCCTGTCGCACTATACCGATTGGGGTATTGGCCACGTGCATTCGGGCGCTCTGGGATGGGTCGCGTTCATCACCTTCGGCGCGATGTATTACCTGGTGCCGGTGTTGTGGAAACGGGAGGATCTGTATTCACGGAAACTGGCATCCTGGCACTTCTGGATCTCGACGCTGGGTATCGTGCTCTACATCACCTCGATGTGGGTCGCGGGGATCATGCAGGGCCTGATGTGGCGCGCGTACGATCAGTTCGGGTTCCTGCAGTATTCCTTCGCCGAGTCGGTCAACGCGGTGCATCCGTACTATGTCATCCGGCTGCTGGGCGGCGTCCTGTTCCTCACGGGGATGCTGATCATGGTCTACAACCTGATCATGACGGTCTGGAGCCCATCGACCGACAAACGCGTAACGATGCCCGCGGGTGTCGCGCTGGCGGGAGAATAATCCGATGTTTATTCGTCACGAGACCATCGAGAAGAACGCATTCCTGCTGCTGATCCTCACCCTTCTGGTGATCTCGATCGGCGGTATCGTGGAAGTGATCCCGCTGTTCACGATCGAGACCACAGTGGAACATGTGACCGGGGTCCGGCCGTACACGCCGCTGGAATCGGGCGGACGGGATATTTACGTGCGGGAGGGATGCTACGTCTGCCACAGCCAGATGATCAGGGCGTTGCGGGACGAGGTGGAACGGTACGGCCACTACTCGATCGCAGCGGAGAGCATGTACGATCACCCGTTCCAGTGGGGTTCCAAACGCATTGGGCCCGACCTGGCACGGGTCGGCGGCAAATACTCGAACGACTGGCACTACGCGCATCTGATCAACGCGCAAAGCATGGTGCCGGAATCGCTGATGCCGCACTACGCGTTCCTGGCGGGCACGCCGCTGGATACCGACGATCTGCTGAACCGGCTGACAGCGCAGCGGCGGGTTGGGGTGCCCTATACGGACGACCAGATCGCCAATGCGATGGCCGATCTGCGTACGCAGGCGGACCCGGCAGCGGACAACGCGGCCCTGCTGAAGCGGTATCCGAAAGCGGTGCAGGTCGGCCATGGCAATACAGTGACCGAACTGGACGCGCTGGTCGCATATCTTCAGGTGCTTGGCACCATGGTCGACTTCGCCGATCCCGCCAACGAAAATCTGCACCAATAGGAGGTTCGCATGATGGCAACGATCCAATGGCTGCAGCAGCATTCGATCATCATGATGTTCGCTGTGTTCGTCCTGATCCTGGTGACCACGTTCTGGCCGGGGCGCAAGCAGGACTTCGACAAGGCAGCCCATATTCCGCTCGACGACGATCGCTGACAGGAGCTGTACGATGCCAACCAAGATCGAAAAGGACTCCGTCACCGGTCACATGACCACGGGTCATGAATGGGACGGGCTGAAGGAGCTGAACCAGCCACTGCCGAAATGGTGGATTTATATTCTATTCGCGACGATCGCGTTCTCCGCCGTGTATTTCGTGTTGTATCCGTCGATTCCCTACTTCACCGGCTATTACCACGGCACGCTTGGTTATTCTCAGCGCGATACGGTCGACAAGGATGTCGCCGCGGTGGTGAAACAGCGCAGCGGCTACATGGACCGGATCAGAACCCTGTCGTTCGCCGACATCGAAAAGGACCCGCAGTTGAATGCGGTTGCGCTGACTGCCGGGCGTATCACCTTCGCCAACAACTGCCAACCGTGCCACGGGGCGGGCGGCGGGGGCAGCCCGGGGTACCCGGCGTTGGCGGCGGGCAACTGGCTATGGGGCGGCAAGCTCGCCGATATTCAGCAAACCATCACGTTCGGGATTCGCAGCGGTCTCGATGACGCACGCCAAAGTCTGATGCCGAAATTCGGCGCCGAAGGGGGACTGAAGCCGGCCGAGATCGAACAGGTCGCGGACTATGTGATGACGCTGTATGGCCAGACCAAGGGCGATACCGCCGCTGGGCAGAAGATTTTTGCCGACAATTGCGCGTCCTGCCACGGCGATCATGGCGAAGGCAAGCGAGAATTCGGCGCCCCCCGGCTGGCGGGCAAGGCACATCTCTACGGCGACACCAGGGAAATCGTGGTCGCGCAGATCACCAACCCCCGGATGGGCGTGATGCCGAACTGGAATACCAGGTTCGATACCGGCATGATCAAGAGCCTCGCGCTCTATGTCCACAGCCTCGGCGGGGGCGAGTAACCCGCATGTCCCATGTCGGATCGGTCCAAAAACGCCAACAGGTGGTGCAGGAGGAGGAGGTCCAGCACCTCTACGCCAACCGGGTGCGCGTCTATCCGAAGACGGTCAAAGGCCCGGTGCGGCGTTTCAAATGGGCGGTGCTTATTTTCTGCCTGACGCTTTACTACGCCCTGCCCTGGCTGCGCTGGACGCGCAGCCCGGCGCAGCCCAGTCAGGCGGTGCTGCTCGATCTCTGGCACGAGCGCTTCTATTTCTTCAACCTCGAGTTCTGGCCCCAGGATATTTATTATCTGACCGGACTGTTGATCATGGGCGCGGTCAGCCTGTTTCTGGTGACCAGCCTCGTCGGGCGTGTGTGGTGCGGGTACACCTGCCCGCAGACGGTCTGGACCGATCTGTTCATGTGGATCGAGGCGAAGATCGAAGGCGATCGCAACGAACGCATGAAACGCGACGCCGCGCCGATGTCCTTCGACAAGGTATGGCGCAAGGTGGCCAAGCACGCCGCCTGGGTCTTCATCGCGTTTTGGACCGGTGGCGCCTGGATCATGTACTATGTCGATGCACCCACAGTCACCGTGGAGTTCTGGACCGGTACAGCATCGAGTCAGGTGTATTTCTTCACCGGGCTTTTCACCGCCACGACCTATCTGTTGGCGGGATGGGCGCGGGAGCAGGTCTGCACCTACATGTGCCCCTGGCCGCGGTTCCAGGCGGCGATGCTGGACGAGCAAAGCCTGACCGTTACCTATCAGGCATGGCGTGGCGAACCGCGCACCCGCGGCAAGCGCGTCGACGGTGCCGGCGGCGACTGTGTCGACTGCAATGCCTGCGTGACCGCCTGCCCCACCGGCATCGATATTCGCGACGGGATCCAACTGGAATGCATCAACTGCGGCCTGTGCATCGATGCCTGCAACCATGTGATGGAGCGCACCGGCCGGCCGAAATGGCTTATCACCTGGGACACGTATGCCGACCAGGCAGCGAAAGCCGCGGGACAGCACGCGGCGTTCCGGTTTTTCCGGCCGCGGACCATCATCTACCTCTCGGCCCTGGTCATCGCCGCCGGCGCGATGGTCGTGGCGTTGATGCTGCGCCCCGGCATCGGGCTGTCGGTGCAGCACGACCGGGCGGCGCTGTTCGTACGGCTGGCGAGCGGCGACCTGCGCAACGGCTATACCATCAAAGTCGTGAACAAAGCCCAGTCGCCGGCGATATTCGAGATCTCGACTCTGGGTCTGCCGAACGCGGTGCTCACCGAATCCGTCGAAAACCTAGGTCCCGCCAGTCAACTCGGCTTGCCGGTGAAGGCCGACTCGGTCGGCACGTTCCATGTGTTCGTCAGCGGTCAGCCGGCCATGCTCAAGGACGGTTCCTCGGCGATCGATTTCGCTCTGCGCGACACGCTGACGGGCGAGCTCACAACCTATCACTCGGTCTTCATGGGCCCCAATACGGAGACACGGCCATGACGCAACAATCCCGTTGGCGTTATTTTCCTTGGATCATCGCGGCCGGCATGTCGGTCGTGGTGGCAGTGAATATCGGGATGGTCACCTTCGCGCTGCGCACGTTTCCCGGTCAGGCGCCGGGGGGCGAGGGGTTCGATCTGTCGAACCGCTACAATCAGGTGATCGACCGCGTGCACGCGGAGGCCGCGCTAGGCTGGAAGATCGGGGCGGCGGCCGATGACACGGGACATCCGGTGCTGCTGCTGACCAACGCCGACCACGCCCCGCTGGCGCATGCCCAAATTGGCGCGACCGCGGACCGGCCCCTGGGTTCGGCTTCGACCACTAGGGTCGCGTTCAACGAAACGACGCCCGGCCGTTACGTTGGCGACGTCGCGCTGCCGTTGCCCGGGCAGTGGGAGGTGCTGCTGACCGCATCGGCCGATGGACACCACGTGACGGCGACCCGCCGTGTCGTGGTAAAATGACCGCGCCGCAAGCGACCCGTGCCGAGACCGTCTGCACCCATTGCGGACAACCCGCCGCGGCGGGGCAAAGGTTTTGCTGCCCGGGTTGCCACGCGGCTTTCGACACGATCCAGAGTATGGGTCTCGGCCGGTATTACCGTCAGCGGCTGCTGGATGCCGGCAGCCGCGCACCGCGGCCCGAGGCGGGGGGGCATCAGGAGCTGGAGCGGTATATCGTTACCGGACCGGATGACCGGCATACGCTGTCGTTGGCGGTCGATGGACTGCAATGCGGTGCCTGCGTGTGGTTGATCGAATCCGTGCTCGCGCGGGAGGCGAACGTGGTGGCGGGGCGGGTCAACATGACCAGCCGGCAGTTGCGCCTGACCTGGACGGGACCGGTCGGAGACGCGCCTCGGCTGGTCGATGCGATCGAACGTCTCGGCTACCGTCTGGTACCTTTCGATGCCAGCTGCCTCGCCGCGGCACAGGATGCGACCGGTCGGACGCTGATTCGCGCCTTGGCGGTGGCCGGGTTCGCGGCCGGGAACGTGATGCTGATTTCCATCGGCCTGTGGGCGGGGGAAGCGGCCGGCTGGCTCACCGGCATGGGGCCGGCGACGCGGGATCTGCTGCACTGGGTTTCGGGGCTGATCGCCCTGCCCGCGATCGTCTATGCCGGCAGGCCGTTCTTCCGCTCGGCTGTCGGCGCGCTGCGCCATGGCCGGACCAACATGGATGTCCCGATCAGCGTCGGTGTCCTGCTGGTATCGGGCATGAGTCTGTCCGAAACCTTCGCCCACGCCCAGCATACCTATTTCGATTCCGCGATCACGCTGCTGTTTTTCCTGCTGATCGGCCGGGTGCTCGATCATCGTGCTCGCGGCCAGGCGCGCGCCACGGCGGAGCAGTTGCTGACCTTGCGCGCCGCCGATGTGACGGTGTTGCGGCCCGACGGCACGACCGAGCGGCGGGCACAGCAAGCGGTGGCGCAGGGCGACCGCGTTCTGGTTGGGATGGGCGAAAGGATCGGCGCCGACGGGATCGTCGAGCAGGGATCGGCGCCGCTCGACACCAGCCTGGTCACGGGCGAAAGCCTGCCGACCGACGCCGCGCCCGGTTCGGTTGTCTTCGCCGGCACGTTGAACCTGGGGGCACCGCTGATCGTGCGGGCGACGGCGACCGGGGAATTGACGCTGCTCGCCGATTGCGTGCGGCTGATCGAGGCAGCCGAGGCACGCCGTTCGCGCTTCGTCGTGCTCGCCGACCGTGTTGCCCGGCTCTACGCACCGGCAGTACACGCGGCCGCACTGACCACATTCCTGTGGTGGCATCTGGTACGGTCGGTGCCGCTGGAGCAGGCGCTGCTGACCGCCTGCGCGGTGTTGATCGTTACCTGCCCCTGCGCGCTGGCGCTGGCGGTGCCGGCGGTGCAGGTGATCGCGACATCCCGCCTGTTACGGTTAGGGATACTTTTGAAATCCGGGACGGCGCTGGAGCGGTTGGCCAAGGTCGATACGGTGGTGTTCGACAAAACCGGCACCTTGACCGAACCGTCGCTGGCGTTGATGCGGGATGGCATCGCCCCCGAAGACCTACGAGCTGCCGCGTCCTTGGCGGCACACAGCCGGCATCCGTTGGCGCGCGCGCTGTTGGCGGCTGCCGGGCCGGTGGTGGCCGCCGACGCGGCGATGGAAATCCCCGGACAGGGCTTACGCAGCGGGGACACCCGCCTGGGTAGCCGAGCGTTCTGCGATGTTCGGAGTGGGACTGCGGCCGAAGGGCCGGAGCTATGGTTTGCGCGTCCGGGTCGGGTGGCGATTCGTTTCGTATTCACCGAACATCTCCGACCGGACGCGGCCGAGACGGTCACGCGGCTCAGGGCACTCGGGTTGTCGGTCGTGCTGCTGTCCGGCGACACACAGCACGCCGTCGGACCGATAGCGCAAGCGGTCGGCATCGATGAATGGCATGCCCGCTGTTCCCCGTTGGAAAAAGCCGAAAGGATCGAGACCCTGGCATCGGCGGGTAAGAAGGTGCTGATGGTGGGCGACGGTCTGAACGACAGTCCGTCTTTGTCGGCGGCCTATGTTTCGGCCTCCCCGGCATCGGCCGCGGACGTCAGCCAGACTGTCGCCGATCTGGTGTTTCAGGGGGCGAATCTCGCACCTGTCGCGATCGCCATCGGGGCAGCACGCCGAGCGCATGGTGTCATGCGGGGCAATCTGGCGCTGGCGATCGGGTATAACGTGCTGATGGTGCCGTTGGCGGTCATCGGCTGGGTCACGCCATGGGTGGCGGCGGCGGCGATGTCGACGTCCTCCCTACTGGTTATGGCCAACAGTTTTCGGGCGAGGCGCACATGAGCGTCATTTTATACCTGCTGGCGGCCAGTCTGGTGCTTGGCGGCGGGGGGCTGGCGTTCTTCCTGTGGTCGCTGCGGACCGGGCAGTTCGAGGATTTGGAAGGCTCCGCGAATCGTATCCTGTTCGACGACGAACGGGACTGACACACCGCGAAAATGCGGTGTAGCGTGTGCATGGAGGTCCCCCCATGCACTTCATGACCATCGCCGAAGCGTCGCGCCTTATCGCCACTGGCAAATTGTCGCCGGTCGAACTGACCCGGGCGTTCCTGGATCGCATCGCGGCGTTGGACCCGCAGTTGAACAGTTATCTGCTCGTTACCGCCGACCACGCACTGGCGCAGGCGAAACAGGCGGAGCAGGAGATCGCCGCCGGAAATTATCGTGGGCCGATGCACGGCATTCCTTATGCGCTGAAGGATATCTACTGCACCGCGGGGATCCGCACGACCTGCCACTCCCGCACGCGGGAGGATTACGTGCCGGACTTCGACGCGACGACGGTGACGAAGTTGACAGACGCCGGGGCGGTTTTGCTGGGCAAGCTGGCGACGCATGAATTCGCGCATGGCGGGCCATCCTTCGATCTGCCCTGGCCGGCGGCGCGCAATCCGTGGAACCGGGACCATGTGACGGGGGGGTCGTCCTCGGGTTCCGGCGCGGCCGGGGCGGCAGGGCTGACGATGGGCTCGCTTGGGTCGGATACGGGGGGGTCGATCCGCAATCCGGCCGCGCTGTGCGGGCTGATCGGGCTGAAACCGACCTATGGGCTGGTGAGCCGGTCGGGCGTGTATACGAATTCGTTCAGCTACGACCACGCGGGGCCGTTGACGTGGACGGCCGAGGACTGCGCGATCATGCTGCAAGCCATCGCCGGCCACGATCCGAAGGACCCCGCGAGCGCGGACCGCACCATCCCGGCTTACAGAGCGGACTTGGACGGGTCGGTAAGGGGGATGCGGATCGGGATTATCCGGCATCTTTACGAGGACGACGTGCCGACGCCCGTTATCTTCAAACAAGCGTTGGAAGCAGCGTACGATGTACTGCGCGGGCTCGGCGCGGTGCTGGAGGACGTGCGCATCCGTCCGGCGCAACAATATCACGATGTTAAAATCACAGGGGCGGAGAGCGAACTGTACGCGGTGCATGAACCCGCTCTGCGCACCCGGCTCGGGGATTTCGGGGAAGATTTTCTGGGCCGGACGTTGGGTGCGCTGCTGATTTCTTCGGCCGACTACATGCAGGCGAGCCGGCAGCGGCGGAAGATGATCGCGGATATGCAACCGCTTTACGGGAAATACGATGCATTCGTGACCGCCGGTCCAGGGCCGGCCGGTCGGTTGGACGCTTGGCGGACGATCAGCTTCTGGGAGAAGGCGTCGTTGACGACTCCGTTCAACGTCCTTGGTGGTCCGGCGTTGTCGCAATGCATCGGGTTCAGCGACACCGGACTACCGTTGTCGATGCAAATTTATGCTCGCCCGTTCGCCGATGCGGCGGTATTGCGTGTGGCGCACGCTTACGAGCTGGCAACGCCCTGGCGGGCGCGGCGGCCGGCGTTGGATCCGAACGCGTCGTTCTCGGCCGAGCAACCTGGGGTGCCGGAACCGGCGAAGGCAACGATCCCGCAGGCGCGGCGGGACCAGATCGCGGCCTTGTGCCAGCGGGCGGGGCTGTCGCCGAACGAGCGGCATTTCGAGCAGCTTTGCGCGACGGCGCCGTATATCGACGAAATGACCGGCCGACTGGAACGCGATCCGGCGTTTCACGATGAGCCGAGCAATATCTTTATCGCGTGAAGGGCGGGGTCATGGAAATCAATATTCCCGAGATCGTGGCCGAAGTCGTGGCCTTGCATGATTTGTACGAGGCCGCGCTTGGGTCCAACGACACGGCCATGTTGCAGGCGCTGTTCTGGAACAGTCCGCACACGATCCGTTATGGGATCGGTGAGAATTTGTACAGTTGGGCGGAGATCGGGGCGTTCCGGTCGGCACGCTCCCCGGTTGGGCTGGCGCGGACGACGTCGCGGACCCGGATCACCACCTTCGGGCGGGACTACGCGACGGCATCGACGATGTTTGCCCGAACATCCTTGCCGGGAAAGGTAGGACGGCAGATGCAGACCTGGGCGCGCATGCCGGAGGGCTGGCGCATCGTGGCGGCGCATGTCAGCGTGATCGACGAGGGACCGGAAACAAAGGGCTGACATCACTATGACCAACACGCCATTCGAGCGCATCTGGGATCGCCATGTCGTGAAGGACTATGGCGACGGCCGCAACCTGGTGTTCATCGACCGCCATTTTCTACAGGAAGCGACCAGCGGGCGGGCGTTCGACCGGCTGCGGACAGAGGGGCTGAAGGTGCGGCGGCCGGATCTGACAGTCGGCACGATCGATCACAGCATCGCCACCATTCCCGGCCGGACCTTGACCAGCTTCGCTGCCGGCATCGCCCGCAACACAGCGATGCACAAGAACTGCGCCGATTTCGGGGTCCGGCTGTTCAGCATCGACAGCCCCAACCACGGCATCGTGCACGTGGTCGGCCCCAACCTTGGCTTCGCTTTACCGGGCTGCACCTATGTATGTGGCGACAGCCACACCGCGAGTTGCGGCGGAGTGGGCGCCTGGGCCTGGGGCATCGGGACGTCGGAGGTCGCGCAGGTCCTGGCGACTCAGGCGCTGATTTTGCGCAAGCCACGCACGCTGCGGGCAACGTTCAATGGCCGGCTGTCGAAAGGCGTTTACGCCAAGGACATGATCCTGGCGCTGATCGGCAAGTATGGGATCGAAGCCGGGGTCGGGCACACAGTGCAATATGCCGGGCCGGCGATTTCGGCGCTTTCGGTCGAGGGGCGGATGACGGTCGCCAACATGTCGATCGAATTCGGCGCGCGGGGCGGTCTGGTCGGTGCGGATGACACCACGTTCGAATATCTGCATGGGCGCGAATTGGCCCCAAAAGGCGCACTGTGGGATCAGGCGGTCGCCGATTGGCGCCGACTGTACGACCTGTCGGAGGCGGTGTTCGATCGGGAGATCGAGATCGACTGTTCCACGCTTGGGCCTCAGGTGAGCTGGGGCACGACGCCGCAGGATACGATTGGGGTGAACGAGGTGATTCCCGATCCGTCGACCATCGCCGATCCGGCGCGGCGCGCGATGATGGAGCGCGCGGTGGGCTATGTGGGTCTGACGCCGGGCACGCCGATCGCGGGTACCCCCATCGACGTGGCGTTCATCGGGTCGTGCACCAACGGTCGGCTGTCCGATCTGGAGGCGGCGGCGGCGATCGCCCAGGGGCGCAAGGTGTCGCCCAACGTGAAGGCGCTGGTGGTGCCGGGGGCGGCGCATGTCAAAGCGGCGGCGGAGGCCGCTGGATTGCACAGGATTTTCCTCGATGCGGGGTTCGAGTGGCGGGAAGCCGGATGCTCGATGTGCGTGGCGGCGGGTGGGGATATCGTGCCACCGGGCAAGCGGTCGATCTCGACCTCGAACCGCAATTTCGAAGGGCGACAGGGGCCCGGCAGCCGGACGCATCTCGCCAGCCCGGCGATGGTGGCCGCCGCGGCGATCGCGGGGTGCATCACCGACGTCCGCACGATGATGGGTTGAAGGGGGCGCGCACGATGGAAAAATTCACCGTCCTGACCGGCGTCGCGGCGCCGATCCCGATGCCGAACATCAGCACCGACCTGATCGCGCCATCGCATTTTCCGGGCAAGAAGCCGGAGGAAGCGGTCGCTATGTCGTTCAAGGACAAGCTGTTCGCCAATCTCCGCTTTTTCCCCGATGGCACGCCGAAGACCGATTTCGTACTTGCGGAACCGCGCTACCAGGGTGCGCGCATCCTGCTGACAGGGGAGAATTTCGGCTGCGGCAGTTCGCGGGAAACCGCGGTCTGGTCGTTGCAGGAGGCAGGCATCGCCTGCGTGATCGCACCCAGCTTCGGCGACATCTTCCACGACAATTCGTTCCAAAACGGCCTCCTGCCGCTGCGGGTCCCGGCCGAGGACATCGCTCGGCTGACGCAGGGGTTGGCGCGCACCAATGCGTCCGAACTGACGGTCGATCTGGAGATGCGGGAATTGCGCGTGTCGGGGATGGAGCCGGTGGCTTTCGATCTGCCGGACAACCGGCGGCTGCCGCTGATGGAGGGGCTCGATCAGCTCAGCTTCATGCTGCGCAGCGCCGAGGAGATCGGGGCGTATGAGGCGCGTGCCGCAACGGAAAGGCCCTGGGTATTTGCCAGTGCGGGCGGGGTAGCGTAGCTGGCCGGAACGCGGTTCCGCAGGTTCTGCCTTACGCTGTTATGGCCCGGACACGCCGGGCCATAACGGGTGGGAGGTGTCTACCGCTTGCGGGCCTTACGGGCAGCATAGCGGGCGTCGCGGGCGGCTTTGCGTTCGGCCTCAAGCTTCAGGAGAGCTGCCTTGCGGTCGAGTTCTTCCTGCGTCTTTTCGGCGGCCTTGCGGGCGGCCTCTGCCTGCCGTTCGAGTTCCTCGGCGGCTTTGCGGGCGGCCTCGGCTTCCTTCGCGGCGCGGCGTTCAGCCTCCCGCTTTTCCCGAGCCTCGGCGATCGCCAAGCGTTCGGCGATCTTGGCCTGCACGGCGGGGTCATCCGGTCCGGGGCGGGACTTGAACTTTTCGACCAGGGCCTGTTTGGCCTTGGCGGCGGCGGTGGCGCGGTCGTTGAAGTCGGCATGCTTGAAGGCCGGCAAGTCTGGAGTCTCCTGCTATTGCGGCACTCCCTTACTCCGTTGCCGCCGGAAATGCCATGTCGCGATTGCGTTACAGGGCATCGAGAATCAGCTGGCCAAACATGGTCATCTCGGGGCTGGTTTCGGCGTAGCGGCCGATGGTCGCCAGCACACGCTGGGTTGTCGCCGGGTCGGGCGCGGTTCGGGACGGGAGGGCGGGCAGGCGGGCAATGATCGCGGGCGCTGCGTCATATGCGGCGGATCGAAAGGCGGCGCCGGCCTTCAGGGTCTCGGGCGCGGCGATGCGGGGGGCAAGTTCGTCCGCCAACCAGGAGAGAACATCGGGGAAATGCGCGAGCTGGCGGTAGAGCGCGGGAATGAACGGGGTTCCGTCGACCTCGGTCATGAAGCGTTCGAGGGTCGATCTCGTGGCGGGTGCGAGCTTCGCGGGGTCGGCATTGCCGGGCATCGCCGGGAGCATCGCGGGCGGCGTCCAGGTTTCGGAGAAGCCGAGACGGGAGGGGACGGTGCCGGTGAGCAGGCGGCTGAGGCATGCTCCGGTCATCAGATTGACCGGGGAGACGCGCACGAAATTGGCGGCGATGTTGCCTACGGCGACTCGGTCGGTGGTGCCGGCGAAGGGTTTGGCCGGGGCGATACGGACGTCCCGCGCCAGCCGCCAGGCGGTTTCCTGGATGACGCCGTGGGCCAGCGCGGGCCGGACCGCGTCCCAGGCCCATTCCAGCACCCCCGGCATGGTCGCGAGGTAGCGCTGAAGGGACGACACATAGGGCACGCCGGAGAACGTGCGAATCTCCTGGTAGATCTCGGCGATCCGGCCGGTGGCCTGATGTTCGTGCAATTCGGGCAGGAGTTCGGCCATGGTGACGCTCTTCCGGTTGTGCCGGCGCAGGGTCATCCATAAAGTCGGTGTTAAGCAAGACGGGATGGAACACATGACGCCGGACGTCGTCCGTACGCACGCGCCGAAGGTTTTGAGCGCGGCGCAGCGCGAGCGCTATTTCGAAACCGGCTTTCTGTGCGCGGAAGGCCTGATCCCGGCTGCGTGGCTGGCGCGGCTGAACGTGCTGTCGGATGCGTTCGTCGAGGACAGCCGGTCGCATAGCAAATCCGGGGAGGCGTTCGACCTGGGGCCCCGGCACAGCGCGGACACGCCGCATGTGCGGCGGCTGCGGGCACTGGTTGACCGGCACCCGGATTTCTGGCGGTTCGCGTCGGAGTCGGTGCTGGCGGACATCGCGGCCGATCTGGTAGGGCCGGATGTGAAGTTTCATTCCTCGAAGCTGAACTACAAATGGCCGGGGACGGGGGAGACGGTGCAGTGGCACCAGGACATTCCGGCCTGGCCGCATACGAATTACTCGCCGGTGACGTTGGGTGTGTATCTGACCGACTGCCCGGCCGAGCAGGGGCCGTTGACGTGTTTGCCGGGGACGCAGAACGGGCCGATTTTCGTGCATCGGGACGACGCGGGCAATTGGACCGGGTCGGTGCGGCCCGATGACATGGCGACGGTGGACCAATCTGGGGCAACGGATCTGGTGGGGCGGGCGGGGACGGTGATCGCGATCAACTGCCGCACGCTGCATGCGTCGCGGGCGAACCTGACGGATCGGGTGCGGCCTGTGGCGCTGTTCGTTTATTCATCGGCTGACGCTTTTGCCTGGATGCCGGCCCCGACGCCGACCTCACACACTGGGGATATCGTCCGCGGGTCGGCGGCGACGGTCGCGCATCTGGACCCTTTCCCCTGCCCGGTGCCGCCGGACTGGTCGAAGCTGGGGTATGGCTCGATTTTCGTGGCGCAGAAGGCGGAGATGTGACGATGGCGTATCGCCTTGCCCCACCCTGCTGCCGCTCGGACTGGGACGAATACCATCGTATCCGGCAGGAGGTGCTGCTGGAGTCGCAGAAATACGCGCTGGAGCATCCGGACGAGGAGGACGAGCCGGGGCACCATCCTTTGCTGTTCTGGCAAGACGATCGGCCGATCGGGACGATCCGGATCGATGAGCTGGGCGACGGTGCGGCGGCGATGCGGCTTGTGGCGATCGATCCGGCGTTGCAGGGTCAAGGGCATGGCGCCGCGTTATTGACGGAAGCCGAGCGGTTTGCCCGTGCGCTGGGATGCGGTCGGGCGGTGGTTTATTCAACGACCGAAGCGATTGGGTATTACGAGGCTGGCGGATTCACCGAGGACGAATGGGCGGATTGCGAGATCGCGGGGGTCGCGCAGATGGTGAAGGCTTTGGGGTGAGTGCCCGGCCCGGTCGGCGCGGTTTCCCCACGCCGACCGGGCGGTATTCGATCATTACCCGTTATAGTTCAGTTTCAAACCCGGCTCGGACCAGGTCATTTTCCCCAAACGGCCGGTATCGGACAGCGTGATATACGCCGTCTTCATGTCCGCCCCGCCGAAGCAGATGTTGGTGGGGTAGGAGTCCGGCATTTTCACAGCCTCCACGATCTCCCCGGTGGGGGAAATGACAGTGATGTAGCCGGTGTTCAGGGTTGCCACAGCGATGTTGCCGCTGGCCAGGACGGCGAGGCTGTCGAAACGGGCGTTCGAACCGATGCCGGCGATGACGCGTCCGCTGTGCGGGGCGAAGGGCTTGGCTTCCGCGAGCACGCCCGGGCCTTTGACATCGAAAGCCCAGAGGCGGGCGCCCTCGGTATCGGCGACGTAAAGGGTTTTGCCGTCCGGGGACAGGCCGCAGCCATTGGGGCTGAGGATCGGGAAAGCGATGCGGGTGATTTTCGAGCCGTCCGGCTGGGCATAGTACAGGCCGCCGTGATCGCGGTGGCGGGCGTAACGTTTCCCCAGATCGGTGAAGTAGAACCCACCGGCGGTATCGAACACCAGATCGTTCGGCGCGGACAGATCGTGGCCGTCGCAGTCCTTGTAGAGCAGCGTGGCCTCACCGGTTTTCGGGTCCAGGCGCTGCACGGAGCCGTATTTATAGTCGGGGTGGGGGGCGAGCCCCATCGAGTGGCCCTCGACATATTTCGAGCCACCATTGTTGCACAGATACAATGCGCCATCGGGGCCGAACGCGAGCCCGTTCGGGCCGCCGCCGCAGCGGGAGAACACGGTCGTCGTGCCGTCCGGTGCCACGCGGGAGCACTGGTTGTTACGGATTTCCGTCAGGATGACGGAACCATCGGGGCAGACCACCGGGCCTTCGGGAAAGCCGAGGCCGGTCGCCAGAATTTCAACGTCGCTCATGGTTGTTTTCTCCCTTCGTTCGAACTCACGCGGTATTCTTGCCGCCGTAGCGGCGGACCCGCAAATCGGCCTGTTCCTTATGGCCGGCAAAATTCTCGATGGCGCAGAGGCGGGAGCAGTACTCGCCGATCATCGCGGTCGCCTCGGGGCTGACCTCCTGATAGGTGCAGGTCTTGAGGAATTTGCCGACCCAGAGGCCGCCGGTGTAGCGCGCGGCGCGCTTGGTCGGCAGCGTGTGGTTGGTGCCGATCACCTTGTCGCCGTATGCAACATTGGTTTCCTTGCCGAGGAACAGCGCGCCGTAATTGCGCATCCGTCGCAGGAACCAGCGGGGATCGCGGGTCAGGACCTGGACGTGTTCGGAGGCGATCCGGTCGGCCTCCGACAGCAGCTCCTCATCGGTGTCGCATAGGATGATCTGGCCGTGATCGCGCCAGGCGGCGCCGGCGATGTCGGCGGTGGGCAGGATTTTCAATTGCCGGTCGATTTCGGCCTGGATTTCGCCGGCGATTTTCTTTGATGTCGTCAGCAGGATCGCCGGCGAGGTCGGGCCGTGTTCGGCCTGCCCGAGCAGATCGGTGGCGCACATTTCGGCGTCGGCGGTGTCGTCAGCGATGATCAGGGTTTCGGTGGGGCCGGCCAACAGGTCGATACCGACGCGACCAAAGAGCTGGCGCTTGGCCTCGGCCACGAATGCGTTACCGGGGCCAACCAGCATATCGACCGGCGCGATGGTTTGGGTGCCAAGGCCCATAGCGGCGACTGCCTGGATGCCGCCGAGCAGATATATTTCATCGGCACCGCCGAGGGACATGGCGGCGACGGTGGCGGCGGGCGGTATGCCGTTCAGCGGCGGGGTGCAGGCGGCGACGCGGGGCACACCGGCCACTTTCGCGGTCAGCACGGACATATGTGCCGAGGCCACCATCGGGTAGCGGCCGCCGGGCACGTAGCAGCCGACACTGGCGACCGGGATGTTTTTGTGGCCCAGCCGGATTCCGGGCAGGGTTTCGACTTCGATATCGATCAGGGCTGCCTTCTGCGCTTCGGCGAAACGGCGTATCTGCGCCTGGGCGAATTTGATGTCCTCGATGACCTGGTTCGGCAGGCTGTTCATCAGGGAGGCGATCTCGTCCGGGCGCAGGCGGAACGATTCCGGTTCCCATTTGTCGAATTTGGCCGACAGTTCGCGCACGGCGGTGTCGCCGCGGGCGGCGATATCCTCGAGGATGGATTCAACGGTATGGCGCACCTGCCGATCGTATTCCGATTTTTCCGCTTCCGTCGTGCCTTGTTTCAATACCTGGATCATCGTCTCACTCCGCCGTCCAACCGCCGTCGACGACCAGCGCGGTCCCCGTGACCAACGCCGCCGCGTCGGAGGCCAAATACACCACCGCGCCCATCAGGTCTTCCACCGTCCCCAGCCGCCCGAGCTTGATCCGGCGCAGCGTGTCCGCTCGGAACGCCTCATCCTCGAAGAAGGGGCGGGTCAGGGGGGTGTCGATGAAGGTGGGGCCGATGGAATTGACGCGGATGTTATGCGGCGCGAGGTCGATGGCCATCGCCTTTGTCAGCCCTTCGATCCCGTGCTTGGTCATGCAATAGACCGTGCGGCGGGCGCCACCGACATGGCCCATCTGGGAGGACATGTGGATGATCGAACCGCCCTGCCCTGCTTCGACCATGCGGCGGGCGACGGCCTGGGCGACGAAGAAGGCGGCTCGCTGATTGAGGCCTTCGATGGCGTCGTAGTCATCCTCGGTCACGTCGAGGAAGGTGCGGGGGCGGTTGGTGCCGGCGTTGTTCACGAGGACGTGGAATGGAGGCTGGGCGTCGATTGTCGAGCGGACGGCTTTGAGATCGGTGACGTCGAGCGTGAGGGATTCGGCGCTGCCGCCGTCGGCGCGGATTTCCGCCGCGGCGGCCTCGATTTCCGCGGGGGTCCGGGCGAGCAGGACGACGTGGGCGCCGGATTGCGCCAAGCCGGCAGCGGCGGCGAGGCCGATCCCGCGTCCGGCGCCGGTGACCAATGCGCGTTTGCCGTCCAGGCGTAGCGAGGGCAGGCGCGGCAGGGGCATGGTGTGTTCTCCGGGGCCGATTGGACGGGTGGTTTGTCATGCCTTGGCGTCAGCGCGGGCGCAATCCCAGGTGGCGGCATGACGGGCGTTGAGCTTGCGGGCCGGGTTCCGGCGCGGCTATCGTTTGGTTCGGGTTCGGCATAGGCTGGGCGCCGGAGAAATGTCCGTCAGGGGGAGCTGTTCATGCCGTGGAACAAACTGGCCGACGGTACGCTGAACATCGTGTCGGACAAGTTGATCGCCGAAGGGATTTTTGGCGACAAGGGTGTCATCCCGCGATTTTTCATGACCGGCGACGGGCATGAAAAGCCGTCGTTCAAGTGGACTGAGAAATGCCCGGCGATGAAGTCCTATTTTGAAAATGCCATGCAGGAAGGCAAGCTTTGTGCCCATGTCGAGCGGCTGCCCGCCCATGTGGCGGCCAGCGACGTGCCGGTATTTCTTCAGGCTCTGCACGGACAGAGTCGGATTTTTGGCTGGGAACTGCCGATTTTCGGACCCTTGGCGAAAGCAGGCGATCTTTACTACCGACTATCCCCCGCACTGGCGATGAATCAGATCGACCGCGCTCTGCTGCAAACTTTCTCCGAATTCGGCTTTTACGCGCAAGAGGCAAACGCGCTTGTCGGCTCGGTGGGCAATCCGGCGGGCCTGACGAATGTGACGGCCCTGCTGACGGACCTGGGCGAATATATCGTCGATGTCATGGCGGCGCCGCGTCTCGCGGATGCCCAACGGAGCATGGGCTACAGGACCCGCTTGAAGGACTATTATGACACGATCATGGAACTGCGCACGAGCGCGCACGCATTCATCGCGGCACCCATTCAACATGTTATCGATCAGAATCCTGGCTCCGTCCACATCATTACCTGCGGCAACGCACACCTCACGGTCGATAATCCGCTTTTCCAATATGTTCACATCCAGGGAGAACTTGGGGTGTGGGACGCCGCGCGGGTTTTTTGATACGGTTTAGTCGTTTATCCGCCTTGGTTACGATGCGGCGCTTGGATCAATCAGGGCGACAGTCTCGGTGCCGACCGGCATGCGCAATGCCGACAAGGCGGGACGATATTCCGCCAGGCGCTGGCGCAGTTCGCCGAGCCGCGGCAGCAAACGAGCGGGCGGCAAGTGCTTGGCGGCGGAAATCGCGCGATGGTGCTCGGCTTCCCATACATTGCCGCCATGGAACGTGTAGGTATAGCACCAGCCGGCGCCGCGCAGGCGGGCGATGCGAAAGCTGTTGGTCGCCGCGGCTCGCAGCAGCGCGTGGGTCTGCAGCGTGTCCTCGCCGCGTGGGAGATTGGGATAGGGGGGCATAATGTCACGGCGCGCGAGGATCGAGCCTTGGATCAGGTTCATGGGATAGGCCTCCCGATCCCAGTCGTCCCAGAACAGCAGGCCATCCGGCCGGAACCAGTGCAACTGATCGGCGAGGTAACAAACGGCAGCGCCCTGGGCCTGTGCTGCGTCCCATTGGATCGTCAAACGGCTGGGGTGGTAGCGGTCGTCGTCATCCCACTGGCAGACACAATCGCCTCGGGCCGCGGCGATGGCGATATTGCGGAGCTCCCCCAGACCGGGCCCTGGGGACACACGCATGACGCGGATGACGGCGTAGGGGTGCTTGGCCGCGATACCCAAAATAGCGGTGTGGGCCGCGTCGTTCCCTTCATGCAGGATCGCCAGTTCGCGGTCGGCGAAGTCCTGGCCGGCGAAATCCGCTACAGCATCGGCCAACATCGCCAGCCGGTCGGCACGGGTCACGCAAAGGCAACTGATCATCGGTTGTTGGAATCCCCGTCGGTGATAGACTCGGCGACCATGCAAGGCACATCCTACATCGTCACCTATCGTGAATCCGGCGATCCGGCACGCCGGGCCAATCTGGATACCGTGCTCCGCTGGCTCGAAACCCTGCCGCTCGCGGAGGTTATCGTGGTCGAGCAGGATGTCGCACCGACACTTGGCGACGTCAGGGGCTTTGCCGGGCTGCGGTCGGTTTTTGCCTACAACCCCGGACCGTTCAACAAGAGCTGGGGTTTCAACATCGGCATTCGCCACAGCAAAGGCACGCTGCTGGCGTTTGGCGACGCGGATGTCATCTGCCGCGGCTTCGCGGACGCCGTGGCGGCCAGCCGGTCCGGGATCCCGGTGGTGCGGGCGTTTCGCGGCGTGGTCGATTTGGATAACATTGAATCAGAGCAGCTTCGACAGGACCTCGGTCGATTGCACGCCCCCGATTTCGGTGCCGCGCCCGCCGACCGGGCGGCCGCGGGCGAGCATGTTCCGCTTTGCGGCGGTCTGGTCCTTTTCCATCGGCAGTTGCCGATGTTGCTGGGCGGATGGGATGAGCGGTTTCTGGACTGGGGGGGCGAGGACGACGCGATGGGCATCAAGGTCCGCCGGGCGGGCGCGCCCTCGGGGGTCAGGGACATCGCCGACGGCTTTCATTTGTATCATGAACGGGCCAACCGGACACCGGAGCAGATGGCATATTACCAGGACAATCTGGACCTTTTGCGGCAGCTTGAAACACTGCCGGACGCCGCGCTGAAGCGCCTTTCGGAGGTCTCGTGGTTCCTGGCCGGGGAACAGGATATGCACCGGCCGGCGGAGCCGCTCGCGTGACGGAACAAGCCAACGCCCCGGTGCATGTGATGGTCGGCACACCAGCCTATGGGGGGATGGTACACCTCGATTACGTGCGCAGCCTGTTTGGATTTCTGCGATCCGGCATCAGCTTCGAATCAGTTGCGATCGGCAATGAGAGCCTGATCACAAGGGCGCGCAACACGATCCTGGCGGGATTCCAACGGCGCAAGGAATTCAGCCATCTGCTGTTCCTGGATGCGGATGTCCACCTGTCCGGCGACGGTCTGGCGCAGATGCTGGCCTCGGATGTGGCGGTCATCGGCGCACCGGTCGCGTTGAAAAGGTTCAATCCCGACGGCAGCCGGGTTTGGAATGTCGGCCGGACCAAAGGATCGCGCGGCCGGCTGTTCAAGGTCGAACACATCGGCACCGCCGCGCTGATGTTGTCGCGGACGGCGGTCGAGGCGCTGGTGGAAGACGCGATCGCGCACAACCGCACCTATGCCCGCCCCGCCACCAGTCAGGGAGACGCCGAAACGACCGTGCACTACGATATTTTTCAGGTCGGGGTGCACGAGGGCATGTATCTGTCGGAAGATTACTGGGTATGCCGGCGCCTGCTGACGCTGGGGTTCGATATTTTCGTCGATCCGTCGGTGGTGACGACGCATAACGGCATCATGGCGGTCTGATCCGGGACGCCCCGGCTCGTGCGCCGCGGTCCAGCGCCCCGATCAGTTGCCGGCCGACGACCCGCGCCCCGAATTTTTCGCGGATGGCCGCCGAATTTCGCAGCGCTTCAGATCTGAATGGCGCGGGGTCGCGCAGGAAGGCGCGCATAAGGGTGAAGGCCGCCGCATCGTCCGGTTCGGGCCAAAGCTGATCGTCGGCGAGCAGATCGAAGCCGGGAATAGTTGGGCAGGGAACCATTCGGTGGGGGACGCGGCCAAGCCAATCGGCGCCGAGATAATCCACCGGCCCGCCATATCCGACGGCGATGACCGGGCGCCCGTGGGTGGCGGCATCAAACGAACCCAGTCCGAACCCCTCGCAACGCGCCAGCGACACATAGCAGTGCCCTAACAGATGCAGGAGGTCGATGAAGCTGTCCGTCAATTCATCCCGCGCGACAACCGTGACCCGGCCCGGCGGGCGTCCGGTTTGACTTTCCACCCGATTGAAGATCGTCCGCACGGCGCTGGCGACATCCGTGGTGCCTTGGGGAGAATTCAGATCGTCGAACAGCGTACGGGTGCTGGTTTTCACGATGAGGATCGCGGGATCGGACGGCAGGAAACGGCGCGCGAAACCCTCGATCAGTTCGGCCAAGCGCTTTCGCGGCTCCCAAGCCGCGATGCTGTAGAAAACGGTATCGCCGGGGCGAATTTGCAACGACCCCACCTGTTCGGAGAGCTGTGCCGCTGTGGCGGGCGCCAGGGCCGGGCGGCAGACATGGGGCACGACCGAAACGGGCGGAACCGGTACGCCTTCCGCCCTTGCCACGGCCAGCACGTCGGCGTTGTGCGCGCAGGGCACGATCACGCCATCCATCGCAGCGATGGGGCCGTACCAGTCGCGGTTGATCCGGCTGGTCTCCCACACGGTCATGCCGAGATGCGGCACGTCCGGGTCCGCGCGCATGTGATCGAACCAAAATCGCGGCATTAGATGCAGGATGCGCACCGATGGGCGCAGCGGGCGGGAGGTGGCACGCACCATGGCCCGCAGTTCGGTGGCCCCGGGCTCATCCCGCGCGAGGACGGTCGCGCGGCCGCGGGCCAGTTCGTTGGTGTCGACGGGGGGATGAATCCGACCGGCCCAGAGTGCGTCATTCAGGAACGGTGCCCAGTGCACGTCGACACCCGCTTCCAGCAGAAGCCTGACGTATCCCACCGCGGCCTGCCCGTATCCACTGGCGTCGGCGTAGGACACATATTCGACGGCGGTCATCGGGGGATCACACCAGGGTTATCGCTGTTGGCCATTGAGGACTGGCGTTACTCCGAGGGTTTATACCAACCCGGGGCACGCTTTTCCCGAAACGCCGACGTCCCCTCATGGCCTTCTGCCGAGGCTCGGGCCATCCAGCCCTCATGCGCAAGCATCGTCACCTGCCGTTCATCAAGCAGCAAGCCGTTCGCACCGAGGAAGCTGCGCTTGGTCACCGCCATCGCGCTGGGGCCACTGAGGAAACAGGCATCGACGACATCCGCGACTTTCGCCTCGATCGCATCGGCCGGCACGACTTCGTGGACAAGTCCAATGCGCATGGCTTCGGTCGCGCCGAACCGCTCCCCGGTCAAGGCGTAGCGGCGGGTGTGCCGCAGGCCGATGGCGCCGACCATGTAGGTGGAGATGGGGGTAGGCGAGACGCCGACCCGCACCTCGGTGATGCCGAACAGGGCATCCGGCGTGGCCAGCGCGACGTCCACGCAGCAGGCGATACCCACACCGCCGCCGAAGCAGGCCCCCTTGATCACGGCGATCATGGGCTTTGGGAATTCGTTCAGGCGCTGCATCGCGCGGGTCGTGGCGACCGAGGCGGCGAGGTTTTCTTCCGGCGGATAGTCCGCGACCTGGTTGAGCCAGCGGATGTCTGCGCCCGCCTGGAAGTGCTTGCCGGCGCCGCGCACGATCAGGCAGCGGACGGATGGGTCAGCCGCGAGCGTTTCCAACCCGTCGATCAGCGCGGCCAGCATGTCGGCGTTGTAGGCGTTGCCGACCTCGGGCCGATTCAGCGTGACGGTCGCCACGCCGCGCGGGGAAATATCGGTTAATACGATGCTCATGCTGCCACCTTCGCGGGATCGGTGTTGGAACCGCAGACCAGCACGCCGACGCGGGCGCCATCGGGCGGCACGAATCGGCCGGACAGCAAGGCGGCGAGCGCGGTGGCGCCGCCGGGTTCGGCGATCAGGCGCAGACGGTCCCAGAGGAAACGCTGGGCGGCGAGGATGGCGGCGTCGTCGACCAGCACCGCCGAGGCGACATGGCGGCGCGCGACTTCGAACATCAAGGACCCGACGCGGCGGGCGCCCAGGGCATCGGCGGCGAGTCCGCCGACGGGGGCATCGACCGGTTGGCCGGCCAGCAGGGCATTGTGGAGACCGGGGCATCCCTCGGGCTCGACGCTGACCACCGCGGCCGCACCGGCGTACCAAGCGGCAATGCCGCCGATGAGGCCGCCACCGCCGGTCGCGACCAGGATATGGGTGAGGTCGGGGGCGTCGGCCTCGAACTCCCGGCCTACAGTCCCCTGCCCCGCCAGCACGGCGTCATGGTCATAGGCATGCACCTCCAGCGCGCCGGTTTCCGCCTGCCGTTCGCGGGACGCAGCCAGGGCCTCGGCATAGGTCGCGCCACCGAGGACGATGCGGGCCCCATAGGACCGGATGCGTGAAACCTTTGTGTCGGGGGTGTTGGCGGGGACGAAAATCTCCGCGGTTACGCCGAGCGCGCGGGCCGCGAAGGCGACGGCGGCACCGTGATTGCCGCCGGACGCGGCGATGACGCCGGCCGGTGGGAGGTCGGCGGTCAGCATCCGGTTGAAGGCGCCGCGCGGCTTGAAGCTGCCGGTGTGTTGCAACAGCTCCAGCTTCAGGGTCACCGTGCCGGACAAGCCGAAGGCCGCGGCATCCAGGTCCATGACCGGGGTATGACGAATATACGGCGCGATGCGCGAGGCGGCGGCACGGACGGAGGATCGGTCTGTCATGATGGGGGGACGCTGGCACGCCGCCGCACTCCCCACAACCCGCTTTCTTTTCAGACCAATTCGGTTCAGATTGTTATCCCATGCAGAGTCCGCATCGTATGCACGGCAGTTGTGCCGCTCGGGATGGTCAGGCCGTGCTGCTGATCGGGCCGCCGGGTGCGGGCAAATCCGATCTGGTGCTACGGCTTTTGGGACGTGGGTTCGATCTGGTGGCGGACGATCAGGTGCTGATTGACAATGGACAGGTGTCGGCACCGGCCGCCCTCGTTGGCCTTCTGGAGGTTCGCGGTTTGGGAATCATGCGTCTGCCCAGCGTCGCATCGGCGCGTCTGGCGCTGGTCGTGGGCCTCGGCGCCCGGGCCGAGCGGCTGCCGGAACCGACGATCGATCCCAGCTTGGGGCTGCCGGTGATCCATATCGATGCTCGGGCAGCGTCGGCGCCCGACCGGGTGATCATGGCACTGGACTGCGCTCTGGGGCGGGTTGGGCAGGTTGCCGGGGTCTTCTTGGCATGACCGAACCGGCCGTCCGCCAGCGGGTCGTGCTGGTGACCGGGCTTTCCGGTGCGGGGAAGGCGTCGGTGCTGCGGACGCTTGAGGATTTGGGCTACGAGGCCGTGGATAATCCGCCCCTCGGCATGATCGAGTCGCTGGTGGCGCGCGGCGGCGGGCGGCTGGCGATCGGGGTGGATGCTCGGTCGCGGGGATTCGATTCGGGGCAAGTACTGGCGGCATTATCGCGGTTGCGTTCCAATCAAGAGTTGCAACCTGAATTAGTCTATGCCATCGCGGACGACACCACGCTGATGCGGCGGTATACTGAAAGCCGCAGGCGGCATCCGCTGGCGCCGCAGGGGCTGGTCGCCGAGGGGATCGCCGCCGAGCGCCAGTTGACCGCCGGGCTGCGCATCGCGGCCGATCTGACGGTGGATACGTCGAGTCTCCCGCTGCCGGAGTTGCGGCAACTGATCGAGCGGCATTTTGGGGCCGAGACGGACTCGGGCACGGGCCGTCTCGTGGTGTCGCTGGTGTCCTTTGCCTATCCCAAGGGGCTTCCGCCGGACGCGGATCTGGTATTCGACGCGCGCTTCCTGCGTAATCCGCATTACGACCCCATTTTACGTCCTCGTACGGGACTGGATGAGGCGGTTGGGGCGTATGTGTCGGCCGACCCGGATTTCAAGATATTTTTCGCGCGCGTGGCCGATTTGGTCGAGATGCTCTTGCCGAGGTTCGTACAAGAGGGCAAGAAATACACCACGGTCGCGATTGGCTGCACCGGGGGGCGTCACCGCTCTGTCTTTCTGATCGAAAAACTGGCAGAACGCTTGGCTCCCAAATCGGCTGCCGGCGACGGAACGGAGCTTCGTTGGCGTTTACACGTTTCGCACCGCGAGCTCGCACGGGATGAAAAGAACCTTGGTACGGGTGCGCTGCCCGTCCGCTTTCAGGCGCGGGAGGCCTGAGCAGAGACGATGACCCGCCTTCATACGCCTTGGCTTCCGGATTTTGACCACAAAGACAGCAGGCTTCCGATGATGGAAGCCGGTAGGGACAACCTGGCACCCCAATGATCGGTATCATTCTGGTCACCCACGGCCGCTTGGCCGAGGAACTGCGGCACGCCATGGAACACGTGGTCGGTGCGCAGCGTAACGTCGATACCATCTGCATCGGCCCCGATGACGATATGGAAAGCCGCCGCCGCGATATCGAGGCGGGCATTGGCCGCTGCGACACCGGCGACGGCGTGGTTCTGCTCACCGACATGTTCGGCGGCACGCCATCCAACCTCGCGATCTCGATGATGGAACGCGGCGGGGTCGAAGTGATCGCTGGCGTCAACCTGCCAATGCTGGTGAAACTGGCGAAGATCCGGTCGAGCCAGCCGCTGGCGGACGCCGTTGTGTGCGCCGAGGAAGCGGGGCGGAAATACATCGCCGCGGCATCCCACGTGTTGCATGGGTGCCGTCCGGCGCCGCGCAACGGGACCTGCGGATGAACGACTGCACGTCCGGCCGCGATGCCGTCAACGACGCATCCGTGCTGACCCGTGTCCTGACGATCGTGAACAAGCGTGGCCTGCATGCGCGCGCCGCAGCCAAGTTCGTGACTTTGGCCGAAAAATTTGGTGCCTGTGTCGATGTGACGGGCGGCGGACAGACGGTGTCCTCCCGCTCCATCATGGGGCTGATGATGCTTGGCGCCGGGCGTGGCGCGTCCATCGAACTGCGTGCCGAAGGCTGGGATGCCAAGGAGGCGCTGGACGCCCTGGCCGCCCTGGTCGAGGCCGGCTTCAATGAACAGGACTGACCCACCGCCCACGCCACCGCGCCGTCCCCACCGCCCCGCCGCCGACGCGTCGAGGGAACGCAGCTTTGCCGGCATCCCCGTGTCCCCCGGGATCGCGATCGGCCCGGTCTTCGGCACGTCTGAACCGAAAGCCGAAATCACCCGCCTGAAAATCCACGCCGAGGATATCGCCGCCGAAGGCGCGCGGCTGGACACCGCCATTGCCCAGTCGCGCAAGCAGCTTGGCAAACTGCGGGGACGCCTGACGATCCTGCCGGAGGAAAGTCAGACCGAAATCGCACCCCTTATCGACGCGTATGTCCGTATGCTGGGCCCGTCCCGCCTGGTCCGTGGTGTGAAACGGCGGATCGAGCAAACGCTGCTCTCGGCCGAACATGCCGTTGCCACGGAAGCCGAGGCGATCGCGACGGCCATTATCGCCGCGGGCGAGAACAACCATTCCGCCGAGGACAAGGCCGCGACACGGCGGCAGGCGGAAGAAGTGCGGGAAATCGGGCGGCGGCTGGTCCGCAACCTGACCCATGCGCCATTCCGCAGCTTTGCCGGCCTGCCGCAAGGTGCGGTACTTTACAGCGAAAGCCTGCGGCCGGCGGACGCGGCGCTGCTCGACCCCTCCCGTTTGGCGGGCGTTGCGACCGAGGAGGGCGGGACCGACGGGCACACGGCGGTGATGCTGCGCGCCCTCGGTGTGCCGGCGGTGCTGGGCGCGGCGGGGATCGGACATGCGATCAAGCCGGGCGACGTCGCCGTAGTGGATGGCAGCACGGGGACGGTGGTGCTCAACCCTTCCGCCGCGACGCTCGCCGCGGCCCGCCGAGGGGTGACGGCGTTCGCGCGGGAACGACAGCGTTATGCACGACTGCGACGGTTGCCGGCGGAAACCGAGGATGGGCAGACAATCGAGTTGCAGGCCAATCTGGAACTGCCGGTCGAGTTGCCGCTGATCGCGCAGTCGGGCGCGGTGGGGATCGGTCTGCTGCGGTCGGAATTTCTGTTCATGAACCGCGAGACTGTGCCGGACGAGGAGACCCAGGTCGAAACCTACCGTTCGGTGGTCGAGGCGATGAGCGGCGACCCGGTCACCATCCGCGTGCTGGACTGGGGCGGGGAGAAGGAAATCGAGGCTTTGTCGATGGCCGGTCTGGTGCCGGATTACATCGATCCCAATCCGGCGCTCGGCATGCGCGGCATTCGCCTGTTGCTGCGTCGGCTGGAACTGTTCGAGACCCAGCTTGCCGCGATCCTGCGTGCCTCGGCCGCGGGGCCGGTGCGCGTGCTGCTGCCGATGGTGACCAATGTCGCTGAAGTGCGCGAGGCCCGAGAGGTTTACGAGCGGGTCGCGCGCCGACTGCGCCGGCGGGGCGAGCGGCTGCCGGACCGCCTGCCTCCGCTGGGCATCATGATTGAAACGCCCGCTGCCGCCTTGTCGGCCGATGCCCTGGCGCTTGAGGCGGATTTCTTCGCCATCGGCACGAACGATCTGACCGCGTACACGCTCGCGGTGGATCGGGGGGAGAGCGATGTGGGCGAACTCTACGATCCCCTTCACCCAGCGGTGCTTCGGCTCATCCAGTTCGCGACGGAGGCGGCGTTGCGCATGCGCAGGCCCGTGTCGGTCTGCGGGGAGATGGGCGGCAATCCGGTGCTGGTCCCGTTACTGATGGGACTGGGTTTGCGGTCGTTCAGTATGAACGCCTCGGCCGTGCCCCGGGTGAAGCAGGTTGTCCGTTCCGTGGAAATCGATGCTTGCGCTCGTTTTGCGCGGCGGGTGATGGAGCAGGCGGACCCGGCGGCGATCCGGCAGATCGTTGCGGGGTTCGGGAAGTAGAGGGCCGGATCCGGCCGTACCTCTCGACAACCGGCACCCCATTGCCCACACTGCCTTCGCAGACCGGGAAACCGGCGCTCCAAGGAAGGCATACAAGATGTCCGCGACCCTCGCCGCACGGCCGTCCGCCGCGTTTCAGATCGCCCCGCTGTCCCCGCGCTTTGCGGCGGAAGTCATCGGGCTGGACCTGCGCCAGCCGCTCGATGACGCCAACAAAACCGCCATTTACGCAGCCTTTGTCCAATACCATGTGCTGTGCTTCCGCGATCAGCATCTGGATCAGGACGAGCAGGTCGCGTTCTCTGAACAATTCGGCCCGCTGGAACGCCATACATTGCGCAACCGTGGCAAGATCAATCCGCTGGTCCATGTCGTCCACAACCTGAACGATGAAGCCAAGCCCAGCGGCAAGGTGAAATCCACCGGCTGGCACTCGGACAAATCCTTCCGGCCGGAGCCTTCGCTGGCCACCATTCTGCATGCCGTGACCATGCCGCCGGACGGCGGCGATACCGTCTTCGCCGACATGATCGCCGCCTACGAAGCGTTGCCGGAGGACGAGAAACGCGCGCTCGACGGTGTGCGCGTCATCCATAGCTGGGAGTTGTCGCGCGAAAACCGCGACCGTGTGATGTCCGCGGAAGAAGCCGCCGACGCGCCGCCGAATTCTCATCCGCTGGTCCGTACCCAGCCGGAATCGCGCCGCAAGTCATTGTTCATGGGCGAGCACTGCTCCCACATCGACGGACTACCCATCGAGGAAGGGCGTGCTCGGCTGGAAAAACTGGAAGAATTC